>QEUW01000096.1 GCA_003577005.1 Chloroflexota bacterium
GTATAGACATAGACCAACCCATCGCGCCGGTCACCCCGTGCGGGCGAACTGGGCTGCCACGGTGTGCGGCGAGCGTGGGAAGGATTGAAGATGCGTCGGTAGTTCACAGATTCACCTCTTCACGAGAATCGAGCGTGGAATCGGGGCTGATAGACCGGTTCAGGATGGTTTGGGCGGTTCGATGCTCTTGCGGGCAGCGCCGCGCAGGTTGACCCATTGTTCTTCGAGTTCGGGCTGAAAGGGTTCGAGAAAGACAATGTACGCACTTTTGAGCACTTGTTCGTCAATCGCTTCCTTGGGCCGGAGCAGAAAAAAGGTCAGCCCCTCATAGCGACTGCGGATGGCCGGCACCAGCCCCAGGTTGCGAATCTTATCCGGCACCAGGACAATGGTGGGCGAATCACGAGTCAGGCTGGCGATCTTGGCGTCCAGATAGTCGTAGAATTCATCAGCCGAGGCAAACTCATCTTCGTCCAGATTATAGAGACGTGCCCCCCAGGCGCGCAGCTCGCTGAGCAGATTGCCGGCAGCATCGGTGCCGCCGCGATTGTGGGCGCGCCAGACCGTCCAGCGCGCATCAAACCAGCAGGCGCGCTGGATAAACATTTCGCCGGTGCTCATAAAACGGGCATTGACAGCCACATTTCTGCGCTCGTACTGCGGGCACCGAACCACTGCGGGGATCGGGGTGACCAGGCTGGGGTCGATGGCATAGACCGTGAGCAGGATGTCCAACATGCGGCTCAAGAAGTCGCGGTTGATCACGGGGTAGGGCACAAGCTGGGCCATCACCTGTTCGATCACGCCGATCTCCTGGTGAAAAAGGGCGCGCACAAAGGCCTGGGTATAACTCTCGTCTGGCTGCCAGGGCGGGAGTTCAATGTTCAACGCACCGGCCACCTGTTCCAGGTTGTTTCGTCCTATGTTGTTCAGGCCACTGGCCAGAATGCGTTCGATTTTTTGCAGTGGGCTTTCGGAGGTCAATTGAGGAAGAAGCGGGCTCAGAAGCTCAACACAGCGGGTGACCAGGTCGCTGGCTGTGGCGTCGCCCGGCGCCTCGACCTTGAAAGCCTGGGTGGCGGTCACATCGAGCGCTGCAAAGGGTGGCTTTTGCAGATCGGCGACCTGCACCCCCGGCAGCAGCACGGGCAAGATGGGGAACTTCTCGTCCAGCGTCTGCCGGTAGGTGAGGATCGTCGTCTCTTTGAGCACCCAGTCAGAGGCCAGGGCATCAGCAGAAAAGAGGATCACCGCGCCGTGGCAAAGCCCCAGCCAGGTGTGCAGTTCATTGCTCCAGCGCGCGCCGGGTTGCAGCCGCCTCTTGTCGAGAAATGGGTCAAAGCCGGCTTCCGCCAGCGCCGTGAAAAGTTGGTCGCGCGCGGTCTCAGCAAAAGGGTCTTTGGCGCTATGGCTGATAAAAATCCGGGGTTTGAGCATGGTCCTTTGTCAGAAATACTTGGTTCATCTGATTGCTATGGACTGGTGACGGCGCACTGTGTCTGCATTGCGCCCATCCTCCGTGACGCAGCCAAGCAGGCCGGCGGGCATCGAGCAGACCCGGCGAACGCCACGGCGCATGGTTCGACCGGCTGTGTCAAAGCCCCAGTTGGCGGCGCGCTGACGTCAATGGCATGTGTGAGGATCACGGATTCTCCTGTTCTCCCTTCAATGGCTCCTCTTCCACCACGACTTTGGTGATGTAGGTCTGCACATCCTGCTGCAGGATGGCCTCGACCCGCCCGCCGAAGCGCTCGTAGGCCTGCTCGTGGGTGTTGTAGCGGCTGTAGGGGCCGCTCAACTGGAAGAAGTACCAGCCTTCGATCTTCAGGGTCTCGACAGTGTTGCGGTAATGGCGCCAGCGCTCACCGTAGCGAAAAAACTCCTCCACCGCGGCCGCAATGGCGACCAGGGCGCCAATGAATGTGGCGACCCAGGCCACCCACGGTAGGGCCGCCGTCTGGCTGAGCGTCACCAGGATGGGAATGAGAATGCCGCCGATGATAGTCGTCAGGCGCAGCCGGTAGTACCAGTCGCGCGTCCGATTGGCGCGGCCTTCCATCCAGAGCACCTGATCCAGCCAGCGGCTCTTGAGCATGTGTTTGTGCAGGTCGCTCAGCGCCAGCGCATTGATCAGGCCGGTATAATCCTCTTTCAGCCAGTTGAGATAGGCGGCGTCGCCGCTCTGCTGTTTTTGGGGCCCGGGTTGCCCGGTCGTAGCCGGCGTTGTTTCGGGTCGGTCTGTTACGGATCGCGAGTTCATCGTGGCGCCTTTCTAACGTTATTACGAGACCTTGCGCCGGCAAGACCTCCGGGAGGTGACCAGAGTCAACTTTGTCGACCAGACTATTTGTGGTCACCTCCCGGAGGTCGGGTTGTCACCGGCCAGGAAACCTCGCGCCAGGCAGAGCGCAGCGATGGCGCGGGCGTCGGTCAGGCGACCGGCGGCGATGAGCGTCTCGAACGCGACCAGGGGCACCCGCTCGACGCCGATCTCATACCCCTCGTCACCCGGCAGCCACGATTCGCTCAACTCGCGCCCCAGGTAGACAAACGAGCGCACGGCCAGATATTTCGACCAGGGGCGCAACTCACCCAAAAAATCGAGCCGGCCCGCCCGGTAGCCGATCTCCTCTTGCAACTCCTGGTTGGCCTGTTCTTCGTGCGCGACGCCGGGCTTGACCTCGCCGCCGGGCAGGATCAAGGTGGGTTCGCCAAAGGCGGTGGAGGGCTCCACGGTCAGGATCACCTCGCCCGCCGCCGTGACGGGCACGACCAGCACTTCATCACCGGTGCTGGCGAGAAATTCCTCCCCCGCCGCATCGGTGCGGATGGCGAACCAGCGGCTCTGGTGCAGAACGGTAGATGGGATCATGCTTTGTTCTTACCCCTCCCTAGCCCTCCCCGGGTCAGGGAGGGGACTATTTTGGGTAGGACGATGGATCTTCTTCTCCACGAGCAGCTTTTTCTGGAAACCATTTACGGACAGAAGAATCGCCATCATCCGTCCCGCCAACAGCTCCTCCCCCAACCTGGGGGAGGCTGGGAGGGGGTTAAACTCTACCCACCGCCGGCCACCACAGGACGGACAGGGGCCAGCACCCCGTCCACGTCGGCCACGGCCAGCGCGTCAAAGAGCCGGAGCGCCCGCCCCACGATGCCGGGGGCGACTGTGGCGGCGCGGGCGGCGCGATAGGCAGCGATGGCTGCCGGCACACGGGACTCTCCTTCACAAAGGGTAAGTCCACATAAAGCAAGCCCTTTGGCATCGAGTGCAAGATAATTCCGGGGATTGTGCATCAAGAGCAAATCTGTCGCTGTATTAGCCGCTTGAAATGCGATACGCGCCGCCTGGTGGTCACTCTGTGCAAGAGCAGCCAATCCGATCAGGTTGAGTACCGTATGTTTGCTTCTTGACTCTTCGTATTGACGCCCGCTCTCGGCAGCTTTACGAGCCTCCTGGGTATGACCGGCAAAGAGGTGTGCTGCGGCAAGAAATTGATTGTTCAGGCTGGCGGCTGTCGCACTGCCGATCTCTTCGGCAATCTTTGCACCATCGGTCGCACATTGAATTGCCTCCGCAAACGCATCTTCGACAATCAGCGTATCGGCTAAGAAGGCCAGATAGGAAGCCTCGGTGTCGCGGAGATCCAGCTGGCGCGCAATGGAGATTGCATCTTCAAAATATTGCTTCGCTTGTTGATTCGAACCGAGATCGGCATAACAGGTGCCAAGGTTGCCCAGTATAGAAGCTGCAAGATTTTGCCTGCCGGTCTCCGCACAGATCGCCAGCGCCTGTTGATAGAGAACAATGGCTTGCATCGTATTTCCCACATCAGCATAGCAGCTTGCCAGACCATTAAGCCCAGTCAATTCCTGTCGCTGCATACCGAGCGTGCGAGCATCCTGCAGGTTCTGCTCGTAGCGGTTGATCGCCTGCTGAAATTTTCCTAGTTTGTAATAGGCCCACGCCAACTGGTTCAACCAGTCGCAACGCAACGTTGCATCGGTGAGCTTGTTGCGCAGCACTTCACTCTTTTCAACCAATAGTCGATAGTGTCCCCAGAGCTGCAACACGTACGCTATATCGGCGAGAACATACCAGGCCGTCTCGTATTCCTGCGCAGCACATCGTAGGTCGAACTCAGCCAACTGCGGTTCCAAATCTTCGAGGCTGCGCCACTCAACACGCGGGAGGCGGGTCTGGTTAAAATAGTCACCAGCCCGGCTATGGAGAGCGGATTTCTCCGAGAGACCGGCAAGCGCATAGGCCTGGTCAACCGGATGGAGGTAGTAACGCCCCGCTTCCTTGTGGGCAAAGTGCATGTTGACCAACCGGCCGAACACAGGCGCACTATCTACGCCGGAAAGGTGCTCGTGCAAGAGATAGTCGACCGCTACCGGAGGCACGGGCCGGCCATAGATGGCGAGCGCCTGCATCACCATCTGCGCTGTACGGTCTAAACGGCTATATGCCTCGCCCACCTGCGCCTGGACAACGTTTTCGGGTAGCGAGGTTGTAGCGTCAGCCAGCAGCTCTGCCAGGGTAGTGTCGCGATCGGCGGCCAGGATTGCAAAGAGCGCTTCCAACGCGCGCGGGTAGCCTCGTGTGTGTTCGCGTGCCTGGGCCAGCAGCTTTTCTGGCGCGTGCTTCACCCCAAGCGTCCCATCGGCGTCCATTGCTCGCAAGATATTCTCGGCATAGGGTGATTCGAGGCCCTCGTCCAGGTTGAGCGGCATCTGCCGTTCGGGGTGGTGGAGCGCCAGGTCGCGCGGGGCCAGCCGGGTGGTCAGGATCAGCTTGGCGCGGTGGGGTGGCGCCGCCAGCAGGGCGCGCAGCGCTTCGTCCAGGTCGGCGTCGGTAAGGGTGCGGGTTGCGCCATCGACCAGCGTCTCCAGGTTGTCGAGCAGCACCACCACCGGTTGGTGATGGAAGTGTTCGAGCAGCGCCGTCATTTTGTGGGCGGTGGCGACCTTGGGGTCGCGGGTGAGCGCATCGAGCCGTTCGGCCAGCGCCGGGGGCAGCAACTGGCAGAGACCGGCCAGCAGGTTGGGCACGTTGACCCGGTGCGAACCGGTTTCGCTGAGATAGACGATGCCATCCACCGCCAGCGGGCCGCCGTCGTCGGGCAGGTGGCCCCGTTCGAGCGCCTTGAGCACGCGGCAGACCAGGGCCGTCTTGCCGATGCCGCCGCGACCCACTACGGTGAGCAGGCGGCGGGCCTCGTCGCGCAGAAAGTCGCCGATGAGCCGGGTCTCGACGTGGCGGTCCTGAAAATAGGCCGGGGCAATGGCCGGCGGCGGGTGGATAAACTTGGTGCGGGCTACACCGCTCAGCGGGCGTTCGGGCTGGCGCTCGCGTTCGAGACCCCGTTCGATACTCTGCTGCACGCGGGCGGCCGCGGCCTGCGGGTCGGCGACGATCTGCTCCTGGCGGGTGATCTGCGCTTGCAGGTCAGTGATCTCGGCCTCGATGCGCCGACGCTGGGTTGTCTCCTGGGTGCGGCGCAGGTCGCGTTGGGCGTCGGCCAGCCGGTCCTTGAGGGCTTGCAGGTGGCCGGCGGGGGTGGTGAGCCACTGCAAATGGCGGCGCAACTGGGCCAGGGCGCGCTCAAAGTCGCCGCTAAAGTCGATAAACTGGCGCGGCTCCAGCCGGAAGGGCAGTTCGGCGTCGGCGTGGAGACGCAGCGGCACGATGGGCTTTTTGTACCTGAGCGCGCGCGTCCACTCCTGTTTGCAGACCGACTGGTCCTCGACGCTGTCGCGCGTCAAGACAAAGAGCAGGCTGGCGCAAGCGCGGATCGCCTCGACGAGCTGCGAGTCCCAGTCCTGACCGGGCACGAGTTGGCGCTGGTCCAGCCAGACCCGGTAGGATGGAGGGCCGGCGGCCAGGGCGTCGCAGAGCTTGAGGGCAAACTCCGCCCCGTCGTGGGTTGAGTAGCTGAGAAAGTGGTGGTTGGCCAATCGTCACACCTCGGCGGTCAGAGCGCAGGTTTGGGGACAGCAGAAGCTGCCAACCGGTCATTGTTCCCTTGCAGCGGCCAACTGCTGGTCGTTGGCTACGGCCATGTTGTGTTGCGGCTTCGAGGCAAGGAACTGGCAGGCAAACAAGGTGATGAGGGTAGCATAGCACAATTTTGACGCGCGCGCCATCGCTTATTTTGCTGGTATAGGGCTCCTCAAATGTCGGGCGAATCAGTGAGAACCGCGGATGTTCAGAAAGACGCGGATTCTCGCTGCTCGAGCGCAGATCCGTGTTTTTCTGAACATCCGCGGTTCTTATGTGACTGCGTAAGTAAGATAGAGATTTGAACGGCGGCGGGCAGGCTATTCACACGAGTAGAGCCATTTCGCTGCCATTCAAACCCCTACTGGCGGATTTACGCTGCGCTGTCCTACCCGCCGCTGACCAGTTGGAGTAGTTCAAGCGCTTTGGCGACGAGCTGCGTTCCGCCTGCTGGCCCAACCCGCGTCCACGGGCCGGGACCTACTTCGTATCCGCCTTGTTGCCATGCTTCGGGTGTCGTCAGATAGCCAATCCAATCATTGGCATAGCCAATGACAAAGGTGTGGGGTAGCGGGGACCGTTGTTTGATCGCCAGCCCCAGTTCGACGAATGGTTCGCCCGGCAAAGCAACTAGGCCCACATCGCCTAGACGTAGCACCTGCACCTCGGCGGGGATCGGGTCTGTCCCCCTGTCGATGAGGACGAGCGCCTCTTCGGCGACCCGCTGCTGGCGCCGCCAGTGCTGGCGATCTGCTTCAGTGTGTGCTGTGGCAAGGTGGGCCGTCGCTTCGTCAAAGGCTTGTTGCGCCGGGCCGCGTTCGGGCAGATCGCGCACGGCGAGCGTCATGATCTCAGAGCGCACCTGGAGCACAACCGGCTGGGGAGGCGTGGCCGGTGCGCTCAGTTGCGCAGCCACTTTGATAGCTTCGCCGCCGAGCATCAACCCGTAGCGCGCCACGTCGTCAAAATCGGTCGTGTTGCGGATGGGATTCAGATTGCCACAGGCGCCCTGCAGAAAAAGGCTAGCCGCACAACCAGGCAACGTCTGCTCCACCAGTTCCATGGCGACACCGGGAAAATCCGCCGAAACCAGTGGTTGTACCTGCACGGTCACCGGGTGGCAGGCGAAATTGGCCAGCACAGCACACTCGGAGCCATCGAGCGCCTCAAGCAGAAGTACGCCAACTTGCGGGTCGATTGGACCGGCAGGGCGGCCCCCCGCTACGGTTTGTTCGGGCCCGGACGCGATACGGCCATCCGACCCCAGCAGACGGCGGTGGCGTGACAGCCCCTGTACCTCGCCCGCACCCACGGTCAGCCGGCTTGGTTTGCGCCGGGCAAAGGCCATGACCGCAGCCGATACTAGTTGGTCGATCAGCACCTCAAGCCAGGGCGCAGCCGCCGGTGTGTCGAGCAGGCGGCGCAGATGGATCGTCTCCGGCGTGGAGTGGGCGTGGCTGGCGGTAAGCATGATATTGGCAGCCGGCACGCCTGTCTGGGCCTCGATGCGTGCCCGCACCTCGGCAGTAAAGTTCCGCCTTTCGCCCAGGATGGCGTTGCTAAAGCCGATCGAGTCGGCGGCAATGAGAATAGCCTGCGTCGCACCGCTGTCCAGTGCGACCGCCCGTGCATAGAGCGGGTCATGCACGCCGTGAAACAGCGCATGGCGCGGCTCAAAGCCAAGATAAGGGATCGTGAGGGGTGGCGTGATATTGGCTTTGGCCGATCCGGCCTGGAAAGTTGGAGTCACTGGGATTCTCTCGTTTTTCATGAGGGAGATTGTGGAGATTGGTGGAGACTCCAATCTCCACAATCTCTACAAATCTCTACTCGCGCGGCAACAGCTCCGCCACCTTGCGAATCGCGCCTGCGATCTCTTCGATGTCCTGTTTGGAGTAATTTTCATTGAAGCCAAAGGTCACCGTGTGTTGCAGCGCCTCTTCGGTGCGCGGGCACATGCCGGGCGTGTAATCGATCTGGCGCCCGCCGTGGCTGCCGTCGAAAGGATAGGTCGAGGTGCCAAAGGTCTTCTTCTCCGCCAGGGCTTCCATGCAGAGAAAGATGGGTTCGCCGATATAGCCTGAACCGGCTGGCACGCCCTCTTTGGTCAGCGCCTCGGCAAAGCGGGCGGCGGGCCAGGCATCCACACGCAGGGCATAGAGCCAGTAGCTGTGCTCGGAACCGTCGGTGACCGGTGCGGGCCGGAGGCCATCGACCTCGCCGATCAGCGCCGAGAGGTAGTTGCCCAACTCCATACGCTTCTCGACCACGGCGCGCACCTTTTTGATCTGCGCCAGACCTACCGCACCGTGCATTTCGGTCGGGCGATAGTTGGGCGCCAGGAAGGCATAGGTGCGCCGTCCCCAGCCCGCCTTGCGCGTCCACCCTTTGTCACGGAAGAGCGCCATGCGCTCAGCCAGGTCGTCACAGTTGGTGATCGTCACACCGCCGTCGCCGGTGGTCATGTGCTTGGACTGTTGCAAGCTGTACGCAGCAATGTCTCCCCACGTGCCCAGATAACGGCCCTGGTATTTGGTCACGTGTGCCTGGCTACAATCTTCGATCAGCGGGAGGTTGTGACGGCGGGCGATATCGACTATCGCCTCCATGTTACAGGCGTTGCCAAAGAGATGCACCACGAGGATAGCCGCCGTGCGGTCGGTGATCTTCCGCTCTACGTCGGCTGGGTCCATGTTGTAGGTTTCGTCGATGTCGGCAAAGATGGGGATGCAGCCCTGATAGACAATAGGCACAATGGTGCCGCCGTCGGTGATTGGCGCAGTGATGATCTCGTCACCGGGGTTGGGATTGATGGTGCCGATCGCCACGTGGATGGCGGCCGTGCCTGAAGTGGAGGCCACGGCATATTTGACGCCGTACAATTGGGCAAAGGCTTCTTCGAGTGCTGTCACCTTGGGGCCGCCCAGGCCAAACAAATTTTGCGAGCGGATCGCCTCGGTGACCAGGTCGATCTCTTCCTCACCAAAGGGTGTCCGCTTTGGAAAAGGTGCGGTGCGAAAGGGAGGGCCGCCGTCGACGGCGAGTCTAGTATGTGGCTGTGTCTGCGTCATAAAGAGCCCGTTTCCTGCTTATGGATGGAGAATGGACAATAGACGATGGGCGATGGGCCATGCCACAAGCCGTCGTCTGTCACCCGTCGTCTGTAAACTTAAGCACGGTAACCACCGAGCCGGCCATCACCAGGTTCCACGGTGTGGCGCCCCACTGGTGAAAGAGCATGGCCAGACCGATGGTCAGCGTCATCTTGGCGCGGGTGGAAAGGTAAAGCACGGGACCCAGCAGATCGTTCCAGTTGGCCATAAAGACAAAGATGCCGAGCGTCGCCAGCGCTGGTTTGGAGAGCGGGAGAAAGATCCGCCACCAGATGCCAAAGCGGCTACAGCCGTCGACGCGGGCGGCATCCTCCAGTTCGCGCGGCAGGGTCAGAAAAAACTGGCGCAGCAAAAAGGTGCCGTAGGCGCCGCCGAGAAAGGCCGGCCCCCACAGCGCCAGGTGCGTATCGAGCAGATTGAGGCGGTGCATAGTGATAAAGACCGGGATCATGGTCACCTGAAAAGGCACCATCATCGTGGCCAGCAGGATGGTAAAGAGGGTATCACGCCCGAAAAATTGAAGCCGGGCAAAGACATAGGCGGCCAGCGAACAGGTCAACAACTGGCCAAAGGTCGCCAGCAGCGCGATCTTGGTGCTATTGTAAAAGAACTGCAAAAACGGCATCCGCTGCACCAGCTCGATGTAATTCTGCCAGCGCACCGGATTGGGGATCCACTGAGGTGGGTAGATAAAGATGTACCCCTGCTCCTTAAGCGACGACGTAACCATCCACAGAAACGGCAGACCCATCACCACTGTGAGCAAGAGCAGCAAAAGATAGGAGAACGTATTGCGGATGCCAACCTTGATCAACTTTCGGTTGCGTGCGCCCAGCCCTTGCGCTAGTGTCGCCATACCCTCACTCCGTTATGTCACTCATAGAACGACACGGATCTGTGCTCGAGTAGCGAGAATCCGTGTCTTTCTGAAGATCTGCGGTTCTCACTGATCCGCCTGACTTTTGCGAAGCCCTGGTCAACTATAAAACACCCACTGCTTCTGCAACTTGAACTGAATCATCGTCGCTACAAAGACGATGGCAAAAAGAACGTAGGCCAGCGCGGCGGCAAACCCCATGTGGAACCACTGGAATCCTTGCTGGTAGATGTAATAGGAGAGGGTTAGCGTTGCGCCGGCCGGCCCACCCTGCGTGAGCAGATAGGTGATGGTCCAGACCTGAAACGAGCCGATGATGGAGAGCACGAGGATGAAAAAGGCGGTGGGCGTGATGAGCGGCACCGTAACGTAGCGAACCTGCGCCCACCAACCGGCGCCGTCGATGCGCGCCGCCTCGTACAATTCTTGCGGAATGCCTTGTAGCCCGGCCAGGTAGATCACCATGTTATAACCCAGGCTGTGCCAGACGCCAATGATGATCAGCGAGGGCATGGCCCAGCGCGGGTCGGCCAGCCAGCGCGGCCCCTGGATGCCAAAGAGCCGCTCCAGCAGATAGTTGATCACCCCAAAAGAGGGATTGTACATCCAGCCCCAAACCAAGGCGATGGCGACGCCTGAAGTCACGACCGGCAGAAAGTACGCGGTGCGAAAGAAGGTGATCCCCTTGAGTTTCTGGTTGACCAGGATCGCCATCAGGAGTGGCAACGTCACTGCCAGCGGCACGTATCCGGCTGTATAGTAGACCGTATTGCGCAGCACCTGCCAGAACTCCGCCAATTGGAGTAGATTCGTGTAGTTGCGCAGCCCGATCCAGACCGGGGGCAACACCAGTTGCCAGTTGGTAAAGCTGATAAAAAACGAGGCAATGATCGCCCCGGCGCTAAAGATCAGAAGCCCCAGGATCGTCGGGATCAGGTACAGATAGGCGTTGGCCGTCGATTTGATCTGCCGCCAGCGGTGTGCGTTGATGCGGCCTGCTGGCCGGCTCCCCACCGGCGTTGTGGACAAGGCTTCCTGTGTCACTGATATTCTCCCTCTACAAAATAAGCGACCGCTCAGCTTCACAGAGATAGCAGAGCGAAGCGAACAGATTGCTCCACAGTAGGTCTCTGCTTCTCTGTGAATGCTCCGGTCTGCTCCAGTTGGGCGATGGAGCGCTGCTTACCCGCCAATCGCTTCCCTAAACTCGGTGCGGATGCGTTCGATGGCGGCGTTGACTGCACTGTTGGCGTCGACCACCATCTGGTCCACCGGCTTTTGACCGAGAAAAGCCTGCTCCAATTCGGTCTGCAGCGCCCGCTTCCATTCGTTGAAGCCCAAGGTGTACGTGTTGCGTGCGATTGCCGCCGAATCTACCAATGCCTGCATATTTTTGTCGGGGAAGGTCTGCAGATAGTCATTGGTTACTTGCTCGGTGTTGACCACCGGCATCGCGCCCGATTCGGTGAGGAAGGCGCCGCCGGTCGCCGGCTCGATCAGCCAGCTGATGAGCTGCCACGAAGCATCCAGCGCCTGGGTTGGCTGTGAGACCACCAGGCCATCGGCGCCCCCATAGGTCAACTGCTCGACGGATCCTTTGGGGATCATGGTCAGGTCCCAGTCGAAGGGCGCCTCGCGATAGGTGTGTGGCCCCCAGTTCAGGTCGTAGACCATCCCCACCCGGCCGGTCATGAAGGGGCTGCCCATCCCTTCGAACTCGCCCGCCTGATAGGAGACCTGGTGTTGGTGGATGAGGTCGACAAAGTACTGGTAGGTGCTGCGTGCGATCTCCGAATCATAGTTCGCCGTCATATCGCTCAGGTCCCGGCTGAATTCGCCCAGAAAGATTTCGCCGCCGTTGCCCATGATCACCTCGTCGAGCCACCAGGCATGTTGCAGAGCCTGTGTGCCCCAGACTTCGGGCTTGCCGTCGCCGTTCTCGTCCTTCGTGATAGCCTTGGCCTTTTCCAGCATATCGGTCCACGTCCAGTTGCCGTCTAGCGGCGGCGGTTCGACCCCGGCTTCCTCAAAAATGGTCTTGTTGAAGTAGACGACCGTGGTCACAATGTTGCGCGGGATCCCGTAGTAGCGGTTGCGGAAGTCGTAGCCCGACAGTGCAGTCGCATGGAAATTGCTCATGTCGATATTCTGCTCGATCAAGTCGGTGAGGTCAGCCAGTTGGTTGCGCAGAATATACTCGTAGTAGAAGGTCGGTGCGGTGTTCCAGACATCGGGCGGGTTGCCCGCGGCCAGGGTGGAGTTTAGCTTCTCCCAATACTGCTGCCACGGTACGTATTCGTACGAAAGATTGATCTCGCTGTGTGTAGCTTGGAAGCTCTGCAAGATCTCCCCCTCCAACTCCTCCACATTGGTCATGTAATTCCAGTAGATGAGCGGGGTTGCGGCGGCCGCTGCGCCTTCGGCCGGCGCGGCTTGCGGACCTGCCAGCGGGGTGCAGGCTGCGAGCAGAGCGCCGGCTGCCGTGGTCGTAGTGAGCTGTAGAAAGGCGCGACGGGTGAGCTTGCTCTTCTCCATATCTCCTTCTCCTTCTGATTGGTTAGAATGGATGATCTTTTACAGCAACAACCACAATCGAAAACCAATTGCACCAAAATGTGCGCATGAAGGATACACGGGAACTTCATACAGTCCGAACAGACCAAGTGAGTTCAGAGTGACAGGGTAAGCATGGACAGAGAATCACCAGATCATCAGATGAGTTCTGATCCTATCATACGTTGTTCTGGAGATCAAATGCCATTTTTACACCTGCTTTACAGACCAGCTTGACAATCATCCGGGGCAATGGCTATGATGAGGGTTGCCCTAGGCGCAAAGCGCCACCTGCTGGCAACTGTCAACCATTCAGAATTACAAGTAGATGTGAGCACGCCTATGCAAGCTGGACTCGCCCAGATCGAGATCACCCCGCCGGTGGGGACACCACTTACCGGTTACATTGCCCGCGCCGGTGTTTCGACCGGCGTGCTGGACCCACTCTATGCCAAAGCGCTTGTCCTGGAAGATGGCGCGCAACAGGTAGCGCTTCTTGCTTGCGATCTGTTGGGGTTGCGCCTGCCATACGTACAATCGGTGCGGGCCGCTATCCGCGCCGCAACCGGCATCCCCGCTGAGCACATTCTTATTGCCTGTTCGCATACGCACGCAGGGCCGGCGACGCTGTTTCTGCAGGATTGCGGCGCTGTAGACGAAAGCTATCTGAGAACGCTGCGGGAGAAGCTGGTCGAGGTCACGGCAAACGCCGTCGCCAATCTGCGCCCCGGCCGCTTTGCCATAGGTCACGGCAAAGTAACGGAGGGTATCCACAACCGGCGCCAACCGGGGGATGTGATCGACCCGGATTTGGGCGTGCTGCGTATCAACGATGAACAGGGGCAGACGCTGGGCGTCGTTCTCAACTACGCCTGCCACCCTACCTGTCTGACGGGCGAGAACCGGCTCTTTTCCGCCGAATATTGCGGCTATGCGAGCGCGGCAGTCGAGCGAGCAACCGGCGCCGTCACCCTCTTTCTCACCGCTGCGATTGGCGATGTAGGGCCGGTTGCACGGGGGCTGCCGGTGTTGGAGCAGATCGGCGCAACAGTGGCAGAAGAGACGCTGCGCGTGTTGAATACGCTCCACCCTGCGCCCTGGCAAGGCCTCAGCGTTGCCAATCAGACGCTGGTGTTGCCGCTACAACCACTGCCCACGGTCGCACAGATGGAAGCGGAAGTGGCCCGCTGGCAGCAGACCGCCGCGGTCGCCGATACGCCCCTGCTACCCGCTCACCCCATGATCCCGGTGGCAATGCGCCATTGGTCCGAGCGGACACTGGCCGAGTTGCGCACCGGGATCGCACCCCAGACCGTGACCACCGCAGTGCAGGCGATCCGTGTGGGCGATCTAGTGTTGGTCAGCGCACCGGGGGAGCTGTTTGTCGAGTTGGGGCTGGCAGTCAAGGCCCAGGCGGGGACACGCCATGTTTTTGTGGCTGGTTTTGGCAACGACAACATCGGTTATATCCCCACGCGCCGCGCTTATCCGCTCGGTGGCTATGAGGTCAATGAGGCGTACAAATACTACGGCTACCCGGCCGCGCTGGCGCCGGAAGCCGGGGAGCAATATATGAACACAGCAGTTGGCTTGTGCCGGGCGATAGGTTGAAGCGGCTGGGCGTGCCGCTATGTATCGCCATTTTGCACATCTTGTTCGACATCGGTCGCAGCCGTCGCCACAGCCCAACTCACCACAAACCAGACACCGCCGCCGATAAGCAACGCTACGAGGATGTTGGCTGGATGGGGTGGCACATTGCCGCGCGCAATTCCGACCACTGTCAGCGCAATACCGATCAGGCCAAAGATGATGCCAATCCGAACGGCGGGAGAGATGCGGTTCCACATATCGATTGCTGTTCCGATGATACCAGAGATGACAACCTACGCCAGGGTAAAACCCTGTTATGCGAAATGACAGCACGATTATAGAAGGCGCCAGGCCATCCGCCAATTTCGTGTGCCCAAGAAGTGACTCTTGCCGGCAGGCTTTGTCTTTATTCCTGCATGTGTGTACGCATGTCCTGCACATTCAACTGTAGCCGCCGGCGTCCCTGCCATTCGTTTGCCTCCAGGTGATAGACCACATCGATCAATGCCCCCTCCTGTACGTGGTCGCGCCGGTGGCCCTGATGAAAAGCCACCGCATCGAAGACCGGCGTGTTAGCGCCGGCATCCACGACCAGGCGCAGATGGCGGCCATCACCTACAGTGCGCGCTTCGCGCACCCGCACCCGCCGGCTCAATAGCAGCGGAAGCGGATTCTCGTGGCCGGTGGGTTCCAGCCGGCCAAATTGCTCCTGAAGAGCCCAGTTGAGCGCCTCGCAGGGCACGATTGCATCGACCGCCAGGTTTGGGCGCAGTTCGCCGTGGCGACTCAGTTCGCGGGCGGCTACCTCGCGCAGGGCAGCCTTGAACTCGTGCAGGCGACCCGTCGTCACGGTGAACCCGGCGGCCCGTTTGTGCCCGCCGTGGCGGACAAGCAAATGGCTTACTTCGTCAAATGCTGCGCTGATGTCCAACTCGGCGATGCTACGGGCGCTGCCGCGGCACTCATCTTCGCCCTGTTCGATGACGATGGCCGGCCGGTAGAAGCGCTCGACCAGTTTGCCGGCCACGAGGCCGACGATCCCCGACCTGAATTGAGGGCTGGCAACGACCAGCAGCGGATCGTCTGCAGCCGATTGAGTCACAACTTGCTCTTCGGCGACTGTCTGCGCCTCCTGGGTCAGCCGCTGGCGTTCCTGGTTGAGCGCTTCGAGTTCCTGGGTGAGGGTGTAGGCTTCCACCGGGTCATGCGTGCGGAGCAACCGGTAGGCCAGTTTGGCATGGGACAGGCGACCGGCTGCGTTGATGCGTGGAGCCAGCCGGAACGAGATCATGTTCGTATCCACGCTGCCGGGCCGCAGATCAGCATGTTGGAGGAGGGCGGCCAGACCAGGGCGTTGGGTCTGGTTCATCTGCGCCAGCCCGTGCGCCACCAGCGTACGGTTTTCGGCCAGCAGCGGCATCATATCCGCCACCGTGCCCAGCGCAACCAGATCGAGAAGCGATTGTTCGATCTCGGCGGCCTGGTCGGGGCTGATGCGGCTCCACTTGTGTTGGGCTACGGCGCGCAAGACCGCCTGCGCCAGCCGGTAGGCCACCCCCACACCGGCCAAACGTTCAAAGCGGCTGGGGCAATCCTTGCGCCGCGGGTTGATGACCGCCAGCGCTGGTGGCAGGATCGGCCCAACCGTGTGGTGGTCGGTAATGATCACATCGACGCCCAGCGCTACCGCCCGTCCTACCTCGGCCACGCTGCGGATGCCACAGTCCACGGTGATGATGAGCGCGGCCTGGGTGGCGATCCGCTCGATAGCGTCCAGGTTGAGACCATAGCCCTCATCCACCCGGTCGGGGATGTAGGGGCCGACGCGGCCGCCTGCTGCTTGCAGGGCGTTGACCAGCAAGGCCGTAGCGCTCACGCCATCGGCGTCAAAATCGCCATAGACGCAGATGACTTCACCCTTTTCGATAGCGCGCACGATGCGGATGACCGCCTCGGTCATATCGCGCAGACGGTAGGGGTTTTCCTTGACGGCGTCGGTGCGGCTGAGAAAAGCGGTCACCTCTTCCGCTGTGCGCAACCCGCGATTGTAGAGCACCTGCACCAACAAAGGGTGTTCGGGTACGCTGTCGAGAAAGCTCACCGGCGCCGGGTCAAAGACATTCCAATTTTTGGTCTGGTGTAATGACATAGGCAACGAGGGCTGGGCGCTGTAGAAGTTGAGCAAGTAATGATTGGTCTGGTCTACCTGTGCGTGAGATTATAGATCACAGCGCAGAGGCGAACAAATGAGTTATGCCATGTTGTGGAGACGGCAGGGCGTATGGTATCCTATGCCTTGCATTCCGGCCCGACCTTGTGCAGAGTCTAGCTATGACTTCTACTCTCGAACGTTTGCGCCGCTTGCAGGCGTTACGCTCGCAACGCTCGCAGCACGAAGCGGATGAGCTTCCTACGCCACTGCCTGGCCTGCCCGTGCAAGGCGGGACGGCAGGTGCGGGCCAACTAGCGGGGCTGCCGCCTGGCGAGGTGATCGAAAACAGCGCCGGTCAGTGCTTTGTGCGTACCCAAGTCTATCCGCTCGACGCAAACCGGGGGCCGCATCCCTACGGCGCCCTGCTGGCCCAATCCCCCGTACGTTTTGCCGAGCTCCACCCAAACTTTGGGCTAGACCCCATGGTCGATTATACGCGCGCCGTCTTTCTCGATACTGAGACGACCGGTCTTGGCGGCGGCGCAGGCGTTTACTGTTTTATGGTCGGCGTGGGGACCTTTGAGAGATTGGAGACTGGGGACTGGAGACTGGAGACTCTGGCGCCGACAGTCCCCAGTCCCCAGTCTCCAGTCTCCCACTTTATCGTACGCCAATTTTTTATGCGCCACCCGGGTGAAGAGGGGGCGCTCTTGTTGGCGCTGGCAGATCTGTTCGACCGCCACGCTATGAGTGTGACCTTCAATGGACGCACGTTTGACCTGCCGCTGTTGCGGACGCGCTTTAGCCAGAACCAGCGCATCTACGCCGACCTGCGCGGGTGTGGGCGGTTGCTGGCGCCGGAGCGACCACACCTCGATCTGCTTCACCCGGCGCGCCGGCTATGGCGGCGGCGTTTGCAGAGTTGCCGGCTGATCCACCTGGAAGAGAGCATCCTCGGCGTGCGGCGCAGCGAAGAGGATGTGCCGGGCCATCTAATTCCCCAGTTGTATGCCGAGTATGTGCAGAACGGCGATGCAGGCGCCATGCGCCGCGTCTTCTATCATAATCTCGAAGATATTCTCTCGATGGTGGCATTGACCACCCAGTTGAGTTGCGCCTTTGACGGGGGAGAGCGGGCGCCGCTTGAACGTGAAGATTGGCTGGCGCTCGGTATCTGCTTTGAAGAGCAGGCGCGGTGGGGCGAAGCCGAAGGCGCCTATCGCCGCGCCCTCGAACTCGTGCGCGACTCCCAGAGCCAGTCCGACGCCTTTGCCCGGCTGGGACAACTCCTCAAACGTCAGGGACGCTGGCCTGAGGCCGCCGAACTCTGGGAACGCTGGCTGAGCACTGTCCCTGGCCTTGATCTCAGGCCCTTTGTAGAGCTGGCGAAGTATTGTGAGTGGCAGTTACATGACTATGACCAGGCGCTGATGTGGACGCAGTGGGCCATTCACACCTTGAACCAGGCGCCGGTCTGGCAGCGTCCAATCGATGCTCTGACCGATCTGGAGCGCCGGTTCGCTCGCCTTGACCGCAAGCGACATACTGTGACGTCACCAGAACACAGCCAACACTAAGGCATGATAAAAATGGGACGTGCGGAGTGCGGAATGAGTCTTATGCTGTATCCTCTATCCCGTATTCCGAATTCTGCATCCCGTAATCATGTAACGCGGAGAAATGTCTATGGCTTACAAATTTCCTGGCCGCGAGTGGGTGGATGAGTTTGTTGCCGAGATCAACCAGAGTGATGCCTACGCCAATGCGGCTAAGATGTGGGAAGGTGACGTGCTCCTGGTGATCGAGAATCATAGCGGCGTCTATTTGGACTTATGGCACGGAGAGTGCCGCGGCGCCGAATACGTTGAGGACCCAGCCGCCCGCGGCGCCGAATTTGTCATCTCGGCGAGTTTGGAAAAATGGCAGAAGGTACTGGCTGGCAAACTCGACCCTGTCCAGGGGATGATGACGCGCCAGATCAAGCTCGATGGCAACCTGGTCAAGATCATGAAGAATGTCAAGGCCGCCCAAGAACTCGTCCGCTGTGCAACGCGCGTGGACACGGAGTATTGAACCATGTGGTTCTTTAACGCGCCCGAGGTTGTCTACGGTGAAGATGCGTTGAGCTACCTGGATGATCTGCCTGGTCGCCGCGCTTTTATCGTCACCGACGCAACGCTCCATCAGCTTGGCTTTTCGGCCCGCATCTGTGAACATCTACAGCGAGCCGGGATCGACTCTACGGTCTTTGCCGAAGTAGAGCCGGAGCCAAGTCTGCAAACCGTTGAGCGCGGTGCGCGACAAATGACGGACTATGAGCCCGATTGGATTGTTGGTCTGGGCGGAGGCAGCGCGCTGGATGCGGCCAAAGCCATGTGGGCCCTCTACGAGCGACCTGATATAACACCTGAAACCATCAGCCCAACCTACCGGCTTGGGGTTAGTAAGGCAAAGCTCATAGCCATTCCTACCACGAGCGGTACGGGGAGTGAAGCCACCTGGATGGTGGTGCTGACCGACGGCGAGCAACAGCGCAAGCTCTCGATGGGCAACCGTGAATTGTCCCCTTCAATTGCCATCGTGGACCCGGCGCTGACGGCGCAGTTGCCACCTGCCCTCACGGCGGATACGGGCATTGATGTGCTGACGCACGCCATCGAAGGATACACCAACAACTGGCACAACGACTTCTGCGATGGGCTCTGTCTCAAGGCAATGCAGTTGGTCTTTGACTTTCTGCCGCGCGCCGTTACGGACGGCCCTCATGACATAGAGGCACGCGAGCGGATGGCGAATGCAGCTACCATCGCTGGTCTTGGTTTTGGCAACTCTTTCGCCGGTTTAGCCCATGCCTTGGGCCACAGCTTTGGAGCCTATTTCAAGATCCCGCATGGCCGCACAGTCGGCCTCTTTTTGCCCTATACGATTCAGTTTACCGCCAATCTGGGAGCCGGTCGCTATCCTGAGCTCGTGCGCTTTCTTGCGCTTCCGGTCGAGGACGAAGCAAAGTGCGGGCTGGTGCTGGCGAACGCCGTGCAGGCGCTGGCGCGCCAGATTGGTCTTCCCACGCGCATTGCCGATCTCGGTATCTCGCGGGTGGCGTTTGAAGAGGCGCTGCCGACGCTGGTCTCTAATGGCGAGAACGACAACAGCGTCCTGGCGGCCCCGCGTATGCCCGACACCAGCGAAGTGCAGCGGTTATTCGAATATGCGTTTGAAGGGAAGTCGGTCGATTTTTAAGGAGTACGCGGATACCGCTGCGACGCACCTTGCGCAGCGGTGTGGGCCTGGTCCGCAACTGTGCTTCGGAAGAGTTCTATGGCAGCGCCAGCCTAGGATTGGCGGCCATTAACCGTTGACCCTACCTCACCACCGCACCGTCTTCAAATTGGTGATGCTGGCAAAGTGTTCATCGCGCGTTACCAGGACGAGGCCATAGTGCAGCGCAATCGCCGCCACCCAGACATCATTCTCTGGCATGGGCGTCCCCTTTTGTAACAAGACCTCTTTGATCACACTGTACCAGCGGCTGGTTTCGGCGTCGCAGGCGAGGATCGTGTTGGCCTGGGCAAATTCGTAGATACGGGCGACATTCTCGACGACGTTACCGGAGCGGCGTGCGCCGTAGTACAGTTCGCCCAAGACAATGCTGGGGATAAAAACCTCGTCGGCCGTCTCAAGTGGCCTGACTACCGCCGGGTCGTTGGCAAAGAGTGCCAGGACAATTGCGGTATCTAGCAGGTATCTACCACTCATTCATGGGAACCTGTTCACAGGCCACCGCCACCGCCTGGTGCATCTGAGACAGGCCTTCAGCCGGAATCGCCCCGGCAAACTGTAGCAACTCGCGCCCTGGCACGCCTTGCGCCGTCGAACTCTGTAGCGTCTGCACAAACTCCAAAACAAGGTATTGCAGGTCTGACGGGAGCAGCTCGATGCGCTCGATGACCCGGGCAAGGATAGTATTCTCCATGACGTAATCTCCAAAAATAAACAATAGCTGGGAGGTATTGGGGGAATCGATTCGATTGCTGAAATTACTGTTAAGAGTGCTGTGCCCGCTTCACTATCCTCGACCCAACTCGCCTCTCACCAACTCCACGTCGCCATCGTCCCGTAGGCAATGCGCCGTACGCCGCTGCCATCAGCCTGAATGACCCAAATTTCCGGCGCCCCATCGATCTCGACCGGTAACACCAATGCATCACTATGAGGTGACCAGATGGCGTGGCTTTTGGCATATTGGTCAAAAAAGGGTAGAAACTGGTAGAGAAACGGGCGTGATAGGGCCAGCACAGCCAGGGTGCGGGTCGAGGAATCTGCTATATTCACCACATGGAGTCCAAATTCCACTGCCGACTGCGTGTCATCGGTCATAAAGGGCCACTCGCCCTTGAAACGACCGTTGGTGGCGCCGGCCGGCAGTTCCGGCCCGGTCTCGGATGCCTCGGTCGCCACTGTCAAGTAGGCGATCTGCCGGCCATCGGGCGCCCAGAAAAAGGCGACCACCGCCTCAGCGCTCACCCGTTGCACTTGCTCGCTTTGACGATGCCAGAGGTGCAACGGCCCATAGGAGTGTTGGGTCGCTGCCAGTGGCTGGAGAAAGGCCAGTAGCTCTCCCTGGGGACTCCAATTCAATACCGTGGTGCCATTGTGCTCACCGATGACGTACTTGCGTTCACGGCTTGCCACCACCAACTGCGAATCGCCGTCCGGCATTCTTTGCGCATAGGCGATGTGACGGCCATCAGGCGAGATAGCCGGTGCCTGAAAATGGCCAGGCCGAACATCGATCGGTTGGACGTTGGGGTTGCTGGGGTTGCGCCAGCGCACATGAGCCAGTTGCGCCGACGGTTGGCCCAACTCTACATGGACGAGCAAGCCGCGGCTATCACTATGCCAATCCCAAAAACAGGGCTGGCCACCCATCACCGGCGCTGGAAGCTGGTCACCGATATTGTTATCCGTTGCAAGTAGATAAAGGGCCAAACGATAGTCGGGATGGACAGCCAACAGGCTGATCAGCGTGCTATCGGGAGACCAGGATAGATAGACGGGGGGTTGGGTAGTTGTCGTGTAAAGCGTCTGGCCGCCTCCTGTGCCGGTCGCACCAGCCATCTCCACAAAAACACCGGCTTCGCGCTCAGTGCCGCCAATCAGCGCCAACCGCCGATTGTCTGGCGACCAGGCCGGGAATTGGAAGACGCGCTCCCCCTGCGTCACCTGGCGGAGTGCCGACCCATCAGGCCGCACCAGGGCCAGTTGACCATCCTGGTCGATCAGAGCGATCTGGCTGGCTTCATCCATGTACACATTCAACCACAAAGTGACGCCTGTTGCAACTTGCCAAAATGGTGAATCGGTAGAGGTGATCGGGATAGCCGCAGCCGATTCCGCTCAAATATTTGCGCAACTGCTGTCGTTGTGGTGTACAATAAACCTGCTGTAACGCAATCATCCAGCCAAGGAGAATCTATCATGCCAGTGGACACGTCGGAGCTTGCCACTTATCGCCGGTTGGTGGCCGATAAGTACGCCGAGATCGACCAGTTGCTAGCCGGCCTATCAGCAGAGGCCTTGCTGTGGAAACCATTTGAGACCAGCCCGTGGCAGGGGCCTTGCAGCCCGTTGGGGCTGATCATTGCCCACGCCATTTCCTCGACCGTTTACCTGGTGCGGCAGGCAGAGTATACGGCCGGCAAGCGAGAGTGGAGCACAGTCGATGGAGACGAAGGCAGCGATGAATTTGGCCCGGCCAACCATGATCCGGCCTACCTGCGCGCCCGCAGCCAGCGTACGCATACGCTCGTTGACCAGATGCTCGCCGGCTTTACACCGGAAGAGCTGAACCGCAGCCGGCCTCACCCAAAACGTAGCGACCGGATATTAACCGTCCGCTTTGCGATCCAACATGCGATTGAACATCTAAGCCAGCATATCGGGCACGCTCAGCTCACACGCCAGCTGTGGGCGCTCCACGCTGGTTGAGGTTTCACGGCCACTAACAGCACGAACCAAAATCTAACGCAATCATGTTTTGGAATGGAGTCAACATGGTCAATCATCTCAACCAGCTCGAACGGCTGCGTCGCTGCCGGGCAGTGCTCTTTGATATGGATGGCGTTATTTATGTAGGCAACCAACCGTTGCCCGGTGTGCAGGAACTGTTCGATTACCTGGATGCCAGTGGCCGGCGCTGGCTTTGCATCACCAACAACGCCAGCAATACATCGGCCATGTTTGCCGATAAACTGGCGCTGATGGGTATTCGTGCGAGCCATGAGCACATCCTGGGCAGCGCCGAGGCAACGGCGAGCTGGCTGGCCGGCGAAGCGCCACGAGGGAGCAAGGTCATCATGTTGGGGATGGACGGGCTGCGTTCGGCGCTCTTGAAGGAAGGGTTCGAACTGGTCACCGACCCGCACGAGGCGGCGTATGCCGTGGCAGGGATCAATTTTCATTTGCACTACGACCAACTGGCAGATGTGGCGCTGGCGATTCGCGCTGGTGCTCAATTTATCGGCACCAACACCGACCCCACCTATCCTTCGGAGCGTGGCCAGATCCCCGGCACGGGCAGCATCCTTGCGCTGCTCACAGCTGCAACGGGCGTCCAGCCCACCGTGGTTGGCAAGCCTTACCCCGGCATGTACCAGCTCGCTATGCGCCGGCTGGACGCCGAGCCGGCCACGACGCTAATGGTAGGCGACCGCTACGAAACCGATATTGTCGGCGCCGTGAAGCTGGGGCTGGTCACAGCGGGGGTGTTGACCGGTATCAGCAGCCGGGCGGAGTTTGAGCAGGGCAACCCACCGGCAGATCTTGTGCTGAGCGGGCTGCCGGAATTGTTACAGTTGTTCCGTACGGCCGATTCTGGTTGAGCCGCGCCTGACGATCTGTACTCCTGGTCACCCGCTGATGTAAGAACCTGTTTGAAAAGGAGCCCCCACGCTGGTGCGATGCACCTTATGAATGCCTGGCGGCCCAGGTGCATCACACGCTTCGCGTGCAACGCATCGACCCTTTTCAAACAGTCGCTAAGGAATTCAGGAATGCTCAAGGAAGTTGTATCATTTGCTGGGCGCGAGTTTTTGACCGCACTTGCTCTGGTACGTACAATCGAAGTATGACACAATTGTTGCTCGATCCACCGGCTGTGGATACGCCGCGTCGTGCGCTCCTGGAGATGACGCGAGCTGAATTGACCGCATACATCACCGGGCTGGGCGAACCGGCCTACCGGGCGGCGCAGGTGTGGGAATGGATTTACCGGCGCTATGCCAATGACTTTTCCACTATGAGCAATCTGCCTGGCTCGCTGCGCCAGCGGTTGGCGGAAACAGCACTCATCGACCCGCTGACCCCCGTCGCCACGGTCGTCTCGCACGCTGGCGATACACAGAAGGTGCTCTTCCAGTTGCCCGATGGACAGACCATCGAGGCGGTGCTCATGCTCTATGAGCGACGGCGGACGCTTTGTATCAGCAGCCAGGCCGGCTGCGCCATGGGCTGCACCTTTTGCGCTACCGCTCAGGGTGGCCTGGCGCGCAACCTCACCGCAGGCGAGATCATCGCCCAGGTGCTCTATTTTGCCCGCTATCTGGCCGACCCGGCAGCCACGCCAGCAATGGATGTGCAGCGCCCGGCAAAAGTGACCAATATTGTCCTGATGGGGATGGGAGAGCCGCTCCACAATTACAGCAATGTGTGGGCGGCCTTACGACGATTGACCGACCCGGCGGCCTTTGGGTTGGGCGCCCGCCATATCACGCTGAGCACGGTAGGTCTGCCGCCGATGATCGACCGGATGGCTGAAGAGGAGTTGCAGATCAATCTGGCCGTGAGCTTACATGCACCGGACGACGAGTTGCGCACCACGCTCGTGCCGGTCAACAAAGCCTATCGCATCGATGATGTGCTGGCCGCCGTCAAACGATACATTGACAAGACTGGCCGGCGGGTTACGTTCGAATATGCCCTCATGCAAGGGATCAACGACAGCCCAGAGCAAGCGGTCGCCCTGGCGGAAAAGCTCCAGCCGCTGCTCTGCCACGTCAACGTCATCCCGCTCAACCCGATACCGGACAGCCCGTACCAGCCGGCGAGCGCCGAAGAGACCGAGCGCTTTGTCCAGGTCCTGCTCGACCAGGGTGTACCGGCCACGGTCCGTCTTCGCCGCGGGATCGAGATCAACGCCGGCTGTGGCCAGTTACGCCGCACAGTAGAAAAAAAGAGACTGAGAGATTGAGCCAACTTGGTCTCTCAATCTCTCAGTCTCCCGTCTCTCAATTGCTCATTCACTTTACGCAACTTTGGTCAGCGTACGGATACACGACGTGCAGAGGCGCTTGGAAACACGCTTGCCGTCTTTCATGATGCTAACCTTCTGTACATTCAGATTCCAACTGCGGCGGGTCGCCTTTTTGGACCAGGGTCGATTGTTACCAAATTGCGTCCCACGACCGCACTGTTCACACTTCGCCATCGTTCACCTTCCCCTTGCTATGAAACAACGGGCGTAGGCGAAATCAAAATTTTTCGTTAACGCCCTTTAGGATTTGCATGTTTGCCACAACCTTCTTATGCTACCATATTGCGAACGTACTGTCAAAAGTCTCCCACAGTCGGGGTGCGTCCAGGATTGGGGGCGGCTTGCCCCAAATTTGGGACACACCCCCACAGTCGGCCAGGAATTCTAACAGGAATTCTAAATTTGACTCGAGCGGCAGAGAGGCGAGGCTATTGCTGTTGGTTGGTGCTGTGGCTTCCCATCGGAAAAAGCTTCACCTCTCTCCGCCCGATTTGGAGTTACTACGCAGTCACACATGACCCTTGTTGGACCACCTCTAGGATGGCTCCAAAAACAGGTAGGAGTTCACGCTTGTATGGACCAGTCGACCGGTGAATCGACCGGTGAATCGACCGGTGAATCGACCGCTCACTCAGTTGCGGCGCCAAACGTGGGGGCCTTTGTTGCACACCCGGGCACGGAGACAGGCGCCCACAACCTGACGGAAAAGTACCCCCTGGGCGCTCCCATATCGTCGCTCGATTGCGTCGATCTGCGCGCGCTGATTGTGGCTGCTTATCGCTGGCTGGCTGCCCATACTGAGGAGATTAATCAGCTCAACGTCTATCCTGTCAGAGATGGCGATACGGGCACCAATATGGTGCTCACCCTCAAATCGGCCTGGAATGAGGTGGCCGCTCGTGGGGGCGACACGGTGGGTGAAGTGATACATGCCGCGGCCGAAGGGGCGTTACGCGGTTCGCGCGGCAACTCCGGCGTGATCCTGAGCCAGATTTTACGCGGGTTGAGCCAGGGTCTGGACGGGCACTCAGTCTTGACCCGGCATCAGTTGTCGCCAGCGTTACAACTGGCGTGTGAGAGGGCCTACCGCAGCGTACCTTCACCGGTTGAAGGTACGATCCTGACCGTTGCGCACGCCATCAGCGAGGCGGCCACAGCGCTGTCGCCGACAGTCACCGACCTGCGCACCATCTTCGCCTATCTGGTCGCCGCCGCCGGCCAGGCCGTCCAACAGACGCCTGAACTGTTGCCGGTGCTCAAACAGGCCGGCGTCGTCGATGCCGGCGGCAAAGGGCTTTTCCTCATCTTCGAAGGGATGCAGCGGGCGCTCATGGGTGAACTTGCGCTGCCGGGGACGCTCGTGGCGCCGGCCCCACTGCCAGCACCACCCAAAGGAGAACGCGTGTTGCCGCCGGTACGCTGGGGGTTTGATGTGCAATGTCTGATCGAGCAACCCAATCAGTCGGTGGATGTCATCCGCCAGGCCATTGCCGCGATGGGGACGCATCCGCTGGTGGAAGGGGATGAACGATTGGTTAAGGTGCATGTGCATGTGCTCGACCCTGGCGCCCCCCTTTCGTATGCGGCCCAGGTTGGCTTTGTAACCGATATCGTGGTCGAAAATATGGATGAACAGACCGCCCAGATTGAAGCCGCCACAGCCGTCGCACAGCCCCAGATGGTGCGCCCTCAGGCAGCCGCCACGGCAGATGGGGCGCAGATGAGCGCTGAGATTGGCCTTGTCGCTGTAGCATCGGGCGATGGTTTTACCGCGATCTTCCGCGACCTGGGTGTGAGCGCCATTGTCGTCGGTGGGCAGACGATGAACCCGAGCACCGAGGAACTGGCAGCCGCCATCGCAAGCCTGCCCAATCAGCGTGTGCTCGTTCTGCCCAACAATGCGAACATCTTTCTGGCGGCGCAGCAGGCGGTCGAGTTGGCAGCCCAGGCGATGCCCTCACGTCAGGTGATGGTTGTACCGACCAAGACCATACCGCAGGGGATCGCGGCGTTGCTGGTCTGCAACCCGGCCAGCAATGACCTGAGCAAGGTGGCGGCACAGATGCAGGAGCATATTGCCCAGATCGACACTGGCGAGGTGACCGAGGCCATCCGCAGCGCCGAGTTTGATGGTGTTGCCGTAGAGGTGGGTGATTTTGTTGGCCTCCATGACGGACGTCTCGTCACACGAGGGCAGACACCCGAAGAAGTGGTCTTCGCCCTGCTCGAGCAGATGGCGGCCGATGAGAGTGACCTGATTACGATCTATTATGGCGAGATTATTGCCGCCGAGGCTGCCGAAAATTTGAAAGAACGGGTACGCTCCCGTTATCCTGACCAAGAGGTGGAGTTGGCCTATGGCGGTCAGGCCCACTATCATTATATTTTGTCGACCGAGTAGAATAGAAGATACGCAGTTGCTCAGGTGCGATGCACCTGAGCCCGGCAGACCCAACTGCGCGCCTTCGATAGAAGTGATGGAATGGTGAGTTGCGGGTTGTAAATTTCGATATGCGGTGTGGAATCGCCTGATTATAGAGCCACCCCTGACAATTGAAGATTCGCAATTTACAATTCACAATTGTTTCGGATAGTATCGCTTGTGAATGGTATGAATAAAGTACGTATTGTCACCGACAGCAACGCTTTTCTCACACCTGATCTGGTGGAGCGGCACTCGATCAAGATTCTGCCCCATCGTATCAAGGCAAGTGGCTTTGTGACCGAAGAGCGACCTGAGTTATCCGCCGAGCAGATCTTTGCCCATTTGCCGGCGGCGTCTGTGTTGCCGCGCGAGCAGTTGCCCAACAAGGCGGCGGCGGAGCTCAACGATATTGCAGACTGTTATCAGCGGATCGCCAGAGAGGCCGAGCAGATCGTCTCGATTCACATGAGCAGCCAGCTCAGCCCCATGTGGGGTGTGGCGCGCCGGGCAGCCGAGATGCTCAAAGGCCGCTACACGATCCGCGTGATCGATAGCATGACCGCTTCTTACGGCCTCGGTCTGCTGGTAGAAATGGCCGCCGCCGCCGCCGAACGGGGCGCCCCAGTGCATGAGATCGCCCGCATTGTCAACGGAGCCATCCCTCACCTGTACATATCTGTCTTCTCCGAGAGCTTGAACTATTTGGAGCGCAGCGCCCACCTCAGTGGGTCGCAGAGCATCCTCGGCACGCTGTTGGGGGTCAAGGCGATGTTGATGATGGAAGAGGGGAAGTTCCAGCCGCTGGAAAAGGTGCAGACACAGGACGAGGTCATCGAAAAACTCTATGAGTTTGTGGCCGAGTTTGCGCATGTAGAGCGGGTGGGCATTATGCAACACAACTATGCTGGCCCCAGCCAGGCGTTAGCGACCCGGCTGCACGAACTACTGCCTCATGCTACCATCCAGCCGATTCTCTATCCGGCTAGCCTTGCCGTCCACCTGGGCCCCAATATCTTAGGTGTCGTGGTCTATGAAGGGACATAATCGCAGGTGACAACTTCTGCTTTTATCCGGCTCAACCGCATCCTCGACCTGGAGGAAAAACAGGGGTGGCGCAATCGCGCGGTGATCGGCGGTCTGCGCGCCATGAGTACACGCTGGGCGCAGGATGCCCACAACGAACAGGCCGCTGGCGCAACCATCGAGGTGGTGGTTGCGCTCATGACCCGCTACGACAGCGCCGATCCCGCAGAACGTCCCGCAATCGCCAAATCGATCCGCCAGGCGCTGGCCGGCGAGCCGGCAGAGGTGGTATCGCCACCCGATGATGCGCTGCCCCACCCGGCCGACGCAGAACCACCGTTTGCGGATGACGAGTTCAGCTTCGAGGCTGCCTATCCGCCGCCCGAACCCACTCATGTGGCCCGCGAACGAGTCCGGCGCCAGCAGTCGCGCTCCGAACGCAAGCCCCATGAGCTACAAGCCGCGCCGACGATCCTGGCCGGGGTGGGTTCTTCCACTGCCGAGCAACTGGCGCGGCTGGGCATCCACCGCGTCGTAGACCTGCTCTGGCACCTGCCCGCCCGCCACGAAGATTTCAGCAAGCTGCGCACCATCGACCAGCTCATGCCAGGTGAACAGGTGACGGTGATCGCCAACCTGTGGGATGTGCGCGAACGCAAAGTGGGGATCAACCGCCAGGTGGTGCAAGGCATCCTGGCCGATGGCACCGGCACGCTCCACGCCACCTGGTGGAACAAATATGTGCGCAACCAGTTGACCCCTGGCTCGACCATGCGCTTTAGCGGCAAGGTCGGTCTCTATCTGGGCCAGAAGACGCTCGACAACCCCGCGTTTGAAGATGTAGATGACGAGATGGTCGCCACCGGTCGTCTGGCTCCCATCTATCCGCTAACCGAGGGGCTGGCGCAAAAACGAATGCGCAACCTGGTCCGCCAGGCGCTCGACGAGTTTGTCCACCTGGTGCCCGACCCGATCCCGCCCAACCTGCGCAGCGAGTACGACCTGCCCGACCTGGTGACGGCGCTCGAACAGACCCACTTCCCCGATAGCGCCGAGCAACTAGCCGTAGCACGCCGCCGGCTGGCCTTTGACGAATTTCTCTATATCCAACTGGGGGTGTTGCAGCGGCGACACGAACTACACAGCCGGACAGCCCCGGCT
>QEUW01000669.1 GCA_003577005.1 Chloroflexota bacterium
GGACGATGGTCAGGTGACGACCCACCAGGGCGTCTTCTCATTGCTGGAAAAGAAATATCCACACATTCAGACCGTGCGCGGGGTACGCTATACCGACAACGGCAATACCATCACCTCCGCCGGCATCACCGCCGGGATCGATGCCAGCCTCTACACGGTGCAGAAGCTGCTGGGTGCGGAAGTCGCCCTCGCCACGGCGCACAAGCTGAATTACCCACACGCCCAATTCCTGAGCGACCCGCGTTATGCACCGCCGGCTGGGCCACAGGCAGGCCTGACCCGCGACGCCAATGCGGCCCTGATCTGGCAGCAGAGTGAGATCGGCGTCTACCTCTACGAAGGCATAGGCGAAATCGACCTGACCGCCGTCCTGGACACCTACGGGCGCACCTACACGGCGCGGCGCTCACGCTACGGTCTCTACCTGATTCCCCGGTTCGACTTTGCCGGCGTACGCGGTGTAGAACGCATCATGGCGCCGGGCAGCCGCTCAAGCATGAGCAACGCCCCGGCACTGGAGGAGTGGGCGCAGGCGCAACAATCGCTGCCCGTCGAGTATCTCTATGCCGACGGCGACGGGAGTACCTTTGCCTTCGACGCCACGCTCACCGACCTGGCCCGGTGGCGCAATGATGCCGACGCCCACAGCTCCGCTACCTCGCTGGAATACCCGGCGGAGCACCTGCAACTGGCAGGGAAGGGTTGGCCGATTTACCGGCTCTTGCCGGCCATCGCTATCGGGCTGCTGAGTGTGGGACTGCTCTTCTCCCTCGAAAAGCGGTGATCCGCCCGCACCAGACGGACGCAAATGGTGACAGCATAGCCTCCACTGGATAAAGACGAAAAGGGCCGCCCTACCCAGGGCGACCCTTTTCGTCTTTATCCTCGTCTGCGACTCGCATTCCGGGAAAGGACGATGCCGTTTCTTCGCCGAGATGGCGCGCCCGCCCTTTCCCGGAATACTGCCACATCTGATCCCTATCGTTAAGATTTGCCATCGCTAAGCGGCATCCGCGCCTGCACGAGCGAACCCTGGCCGGGCGCGCTGTCGATGATCAACGAGCCGCCCAGACGGATGGCCCGCTCGCGCATGGATTTGAGACCCAGGTGGCCGGGGAAATCGCCCCCGCTGTCAAATCCCTGACCGTTATCTTGCACTTCCAGTATCAGCGTACGCCCCTGTTGCACCAGACGCACATCCACCCGGCTGGCGTGCGCATGTTTGACGATGTTGTGCGTCGCCTCCTGGGTGATGCGATAGAGCGCCTCTTTGATGTCGAGTAGTACATCCGGCTCAGACCCGAATTCGGTTCGCACGTCGATCTGGTGGCGGGCGCGCAGCGAATCGGCCTGTTTGGTCAGCGCAGCCACCAGCCCTTCCTGCGCCAGCGATTCGGGGCGCAACTCGAAGATCAGGGCGCGCATTTCGGCTAGCCCAGCCTCAGCCAGTTGCAACACGTAGTCGGTCGGGGCGATGGCCTTGCTGGGGTCGCGTTCCAACTGGATGCGAGCCGTGCGAGCGCCCAGTGCGATCCCATAAAGCGCCTGCGAGACCGAGTCGTGCAATTCACGGGCTAGCCGTTGGCGCTCCTCGATGGCGGCCAGTTGTTGGGCCTGCTCAAAGAGGCGGGCGTTTTCGATGGCGACGGCAACGTGGTTGGCAAAGGCCATTACCAGATTGGCCTGGCGCGTATCGTAAAAGTTCGGCTCCTGATGGTAAAGGATGAGCAAGCCCATGATCCGCTCTTTGGCGAGCAGTGGAACGCCCAGCCACGAATGGGTATCCCCCAAACCTTGCGCTTTGAGTTGCTCTCCCAGCTGGTTCTGGACAGCCTGCGCCAGGGGCGTATCGCCCCAGAGATCAGAAATGATGACCGGTTCACCTCGCTCGATCACCGCCTGCTGGGCCGGTCCCGCTTTGAGATTCGCCGCATTGGCCAGCAACTGTTCACGTGGCGCCGGCCCGCGATAGTCAAGCAGGGTCAGCCTATCACCGTCAAGCGTGTAGATGGCCGCGCCGGAATAATCAACTACCGCTTGCAGTTGGCGCAATACCTGACTCAGCAGCTCGTCCAATGTCAGGTTGCCCGCCACATTGTGGGCCATCTCCAGCAGGGTGGACAACTCGCGCGTCCGCTCCGCAACGCGCTGTTCGAGCACCCGTTGCGCCTCGACCCGCTCCGTGATGTCTACCATGGCGCCGATCATGCGGACCGCACGGCCTGCTTCGTCGCGCAAGATCACGGCACGGTCGAGCACGTAGGCATAACTGCCATCCGCCCGGCCAAAACGATATTCATCGGACCAAAAGTGCTCATCGCTGCTGGTTGCCGCCAGAACACTGGCTTCGATGCGCGGCACATCTTCGGGCGCGGCGTGTTCCTGCCACCAGGAATGATGGCGTAACGTTTCGCCCGCATAGCCAAAGAGCGTGCGCAACCCCTGACTCCAGACCACTTCATGGGTGACCAAATCCCAGTCCCAGATTGCATCCGAGGTTACCCGTGCGACGATCTGGTAGCGTTCTTCACTCTGGCGCAGCGCCTGCTCGACCTGGGTGCGGGCGGTGACATCGAGATAAGTAGCCATGACGCCGACGATCTCGCCGGCGCTGTTGCGCAGTGGAGCCGTGGAGAGCTGGACATCCACTAGACTGCCATCCCTGCGCAGCCGCTGGGTCTGGACATTGGTAAACGGTTGGCCGTCGAGCACCCGCCGGTGAAAGGCAGCAAACTCGCCGGCCCGATCAGCAGGCGCAATCGGAGGGACCGTACCCAGCACTTCATCTGCGCGCCAACCGAAAAGCTGCTCGGCGGCCCGATTCCACAAGACGGCGCGGCGTTGGGCGTCCAGCGCAATCATCGCGACAGGCGCTGTCTCGATTACGTTACGCAGTTGCCCGGCGCTTTCCAGCCAGGCAACTGCGGTCTCCGTAGCCGGTTCAGCGGGGGCAGGAGTGACAGGCAAACGGTGCATCATTATCTAACCTTGACAAGCCGGAAAGAAAAGCAGTTCACAGAGAACACAGAGAAGGCGCAGAGGACACAGAGTTTTGCTCTGCGCTCTCCGTGT
>QEUW01000097.1 GCA_003577005.1 Chloroflexota bacterium
CCTTCAGGCCGGGGCGGCTTCCCGCAACCGCTCCGCCAACTCCCAGATCGGCACTTCGGTCATTTCGCAGACGCCGGCCGGGCAACGGTGCTCGTTGATGTGTGCCTCGTATTCATCCAGAAAATAGCGCAGAGTACTGAGCACCGGGTTGGGCGCCGACTGCCCGAGACCACAGAGGCTGGTGTCGCGCACCACCTCACAGAGCTCGCGCAACATCTGCATATCGGCGGATGTTGCGCTGCCGTTGCTGATGCGCTCGAGGATACGCAGCATTTGCACCGTGCCGACACGGCAAGGCACACACTTGCCGCAACTTTCGTCGGCGCAAAAGTCCATAAAGTATTTGGCCACATCCACCATGCAACTGCGTTCGTCCATGATGATCATACCGCCGGAACCCATGATCGAACCCAGCGCACGCAGGCTTTCGTAATCTACCGGCGTATCGAGATATTGGGCTGGAATGCAGCCGCCGCTGGGTCCGCCGGTCTGGGCTGCTTTGAAGGCCAGGCCATCGGGAATGCCGCCGCCGATGTCATAGACGATCTCGCGCAGGGTGATGCCCATTGGCACTTCGATCAGGCCGGTGTTCTCCACCTTACCGGCCAGCGCAAAGATCTTGGTGCCTTTGCTCTTCTCGGTGCCGATGCCGGCGAACCAGTCGGCGCCATTTAAGATGATCGGCGCAATGCTGCCGTAGGTCTCCACGTTGTTGATGAGCGTCGGTTTGCCCCACAGACCGCTCTGGGCCGGATAGGGCGGGCGGGGCACGGGCTGGCCGCGGCGCCCCATGATCGACTCCATCAGCGCCGTCTCTTCGCCACAGACAAAGGCCCCCGCGCCGATGCGCACATCGATGCGAAAGTTGAAGTTGCTGTCCAGGATGCGGCTGCCAAGCAGACCGCGGCGTTCGGCGGCGCGGATCGCCTTCTCCAACCGTTGGGCGGCAATGGGGTATTCGCCGCGCACGTAGAGATAGCCCTGGTCGGCGCCCACAGCATAGCCGGCAATGGCGACCCCTTCGAGCACCCGGTGCGGATCGGACTCCATCAGCGCACGGTCCATATAGGCGCCGGGATCACCCTCGTCACCGTTGGCGACGACATATTTTTTGTCGCCGGCTGCCTTGCGCACCAGGTTCCACTTGAGGCCGGCCGGGTAGCCGGCGCCACCGCGACCCCGCAACCCGCTGCGCACGATCTCATCGCAGACCTGCTCCGGCGTCACCTCGTGGAGCGCATGGTCGAGCGCCTTGTAGCCGCCGCGGGCCAGATAGTCCTCGAGGCGCTCAGGGTCGATGACACCGCTGTTTGACAGCACGATCTTGTGCTGTTTGGCAATAAAGGGCATATCCGGCGGCAGCGCTTTTTCGACGACCGGCTGGCCCTGGACGACATGTTGTTCGACAATCTGTTTGGCATCGTCCGGTGTTACATGTTCGTACAGAACGTCGGGCTTGCCCGGCTCCTGCACCGTGACCACCGGGCCGCGGCTGCACGGCCCCATACAGCCGGTGGAGAAGACAGTCACTTCGGCGTCGAGTTGGCGGCTCTTCACCGCCTCTTCCAGCGCCGTCTGCACGGCCGCGCCACCCGATGAGAGACAGGGTGTGCTGGCGCAGCACAAGAGCCGGCAGCGGAAGGTCTGCTGTTTTTCGCGTTCGCGTTGGGCAATGGTTTCCAGTTCCGCACTGTTCATGAAGGACTCCCCAGCCTTTATTCTGCTGCCACTGCTTCCGGTTTCATGCCAAGAACCAGCGCCTCTACATGCTCCAACGCTGAATCCGGTGTCTCACGGCCTAATACCTCGCCATCGAGCACGAGGACGGGCGCGAGACCACAACTGCCCAGACAGCGAGCCATGTTGAGGCTGAGCCGATTATCGGGCGTGGTCTGTCCCGGTTCGATACCATATTTCTGTTGGAGAGCGGCGATGATCTCGGCGGCGTGTTTCACATAGCAGGCTGTACCCATGCAGACGATACAGCTATGTTCGCCTTGGGGTTTGAGCGAGAAGAAATGATAGAAGGTGGCAACCCCGTAGACCCAGCTCAACGGCAGCTTGAGTTGGCGGGCCACATAGATGAGCAGGTCATCTGAAAGAAAGCCAAACGCCTCCTGCGCCGTGTGCAAGACCTCGATGAGCGCGTCTTGCTGGTATTGAAAGCGCTTGAGGGTGCGGTCGATCAATTTGAACCGGTTGTCCCCACTCGGGTGCGCAGTTGCGCCGGGCTGGGGACGAACGGCAGTGGTTGCGGGCATAGCGACCTCATTACGAAAAGAAATCCCCTGAACATCTCGTCTTAAGATACACCGAAACCGGCCGGTTTACTTCGGGAATAGGACGGGGATAGGGCTGGGTAACAGGCGAGTCTTGTCCCTGGTCAGGTGGTGAGGTTCGTTGGGCGAGCGGGTTACTGCTTGTAGATTGCAGGCGCGTACGAAAGTGCCGGGCCTACCGTGAAATCGACCCCGCTAGCGGTCGCGCCTGCTACCACCAAAATGTCGGTCGCGTTCTCATACCCAAGATATGAGAAGCGATCGGTGTCGTAACAATTGGGATAGTAGAGCCAGGAAATTGGATAGGGGTGTCCCAACTGGACTGTAAACGGGAAACAGATACGATACAGACCAGGCTCCAGCCCCTTGAGTGTGTAATTACCGGCCGAGTCGGGTTGCAACAGCTGTGGCTGCCACTCCCAGAACTCACCCGTAAACCAGTATAGATCCGCATACGAGGGTGTCACCGGCCTGTCGAGAAAGCGGATCCGGCCATTGATCGCGCCGGCCCGGGCCAGATTCGCATCGATGTTGCGGATGGTTACGCCATCGGGAAGCGGGACATACGTAGCTTGTTCAGCTTTGCGCTGGTCCTGATAGTAGCGCGTTGTATAGTCGCCCTCTGGGTCAGAAAACTTGACCAGGTAGAGACCGGCCTGCAAACCACCCAGCTGGTACATCCCGGCCTCATTGGTGTAAGTATAGACCAGCGGCAGGTAGTTCGGGTCGGGATAGTTGGGAATGTAATAGGAATAGAGTGAAACTTGGATGCCCGCGAGCGGTACACCCTCTGCCGTGACCATGCCTGTGATTGCGCCGTCGTACTGCCCCTCTCCCAGGCTAAGGTCAATGTCATTCCGCGTTTCACCGGTTGCCACCTGGATGCTGCGTGCGTTCTCGGGTGTGGCACCACCGTAACATCCAAAGAAGGTATCGCTATAAATGTCAACCCCAAGGAAGGCATACGCGCAGATACGATAGGTCCCGGAGATCAACTCGCCAAAGTGATAGGCGCCGGTCGGCGTAAGGATTGCTGTAGTGGTGAACGGTTCCCAACCAGGGCCAACTTGCGCGTAAAGCAGTGCATACCCGGAATCAGGCGCCAGTGTATCGAGTATCGATACTGTACCGCTGATCGCCGCCGCCGGCGCCAGACTCACATCGATCCCGCTGACATCATTGCCTGCTATAGGGATATTGGTTGCCCCGTTCAGGGTCGATGCGTTGGTGTAGTATTCCTGGGCATAGCGGCGTTGCGGGTCGCGAAAGTGGAGCCGATAGATCCCAGCGCGTAGCGCCGGCAGCACATAGACACCGCCATCATCGGTTTCTGTTGAGCGAATGGGATTCCAGCCAAACCCTTCGAAGCTACGGTAAAGTGTAACTATTACGCCGCTGATGGGCTGGCTAGCCTCAGTGACCACGGTGCCAGAAATCGTGCCAAGCGCCTCCGGTTCAACAGCGTTCTCCGCTGCGCCGGCTTCCATACTAAATCCAAACACCCAGAGCAGGAGCAGACCAGACAGTGCAGGCAGAATACGCCGAAGCGACATGCGCAGATGAGAATGGAACTCAACCGGGAACATACTCTCTCTCCTTGTGCTAAAGGTGGTGCTAAGAGACTATCTCAAAATCGGTTGTGGCTCTGGAACGCTCTCGAACACCACAGGTGTGACACAGAGATTTTGAGATAATTGCTACATGTGGTGTTGGTCCAAGAGTAGCGCACTGCGCACTTGTAGTGCCCCTGGCAACTCTGGACACACCGGAAGCAGCTGCGGGGTACATCCCTGCATAAACCGTGCCTTCGCCAGGTGCAAGGGCTTTGCAGACGGATGCACAGGACATTCCTGGGGGGCAGGAATCTGTGGGTTAGAACACCAAAGCGGTCAAAATTGCAGCGAGGAGAGTAATAACACCTTTACAAAAGGGTGGGGTGCTAGACCCTCTTATTGTAGGCTCAATTCCGTTCTTTGTAAAGAATGATGAGCCATCCTGGGAAACTGCTTTATTGCGAATGATCACTCGACTGGTTCACAAAGAGGACCAGCCCGGCCGCGGTTCCTAACAGCAAGCTGAAAAGCGTCTGCCAGCCGCGCAGGCGCAGGATGCGCGCCGCCAGCAACTGGCCGCTGAGCAACGCTGCGCCGGCAAGCACCACCGTAGGGGGAAGTGGCGTCTCGGCCCCTGGCGTAAAATCCACCTTTTGTTGCATCTTATCGAGCTGAGCCTCGCCCTGTGCCTGGCCCCAATCCAGAAAGGCCGCCGTAGCGATGGCAGTGAGCAGGGCGTTGAGTAGAAATCGGATCATAGGAAAAACAGCAGGTCACAGAGAACACAGAGATTGCACAGAGAGCACAGAGGTTTTTTCTCAAGAATTCAGTATGTTCTGCGTCCCGCTCTACCTCCCTCGCAAAATGCGTGTGATCTGTTCGAGGTGCAGCGCCTCATGGGTGCCGACTTGAACACAGGCGTCGGTCATGGTGAAATGACCCCGTTCAGGATGGACGCCTGCGCGGGCCCATTGGCTTTCAGTCAAACCCTGGAAGAACTCGACCAGGCGCTGGCGCGAGCGTACAAGATCGTCATAAACCTGGCGAAAATCCTGCTCATTATAGCGCCGTTCGATGGCGAGCGCCTCGTGATCGTACCCTGGCAAATGGGGATACTCTTGCTCAAGCATCAGGCAGGCGCGCTGGTAGAAGATCTCATCGTAGTCGCGCAGATGGCAGAGCACTTCGAGTGCGGTCCAGCCTTTGGCGCCGTCGTTTGGATCGCGCAGCGTGGTCATCGTGGCCTGGTCGACGCCAGCCAGGATGTTGCCGAGGATGCCCAGCGTATGTTGCATCAGGGTAATCTGGCGCTCCCGAATAGGGGTGAGATCAGCGTTTGTGTGACTCATGGAGTTGATCTTTCTGAGTGGATGGATCGAGCCCGTACGCACGGCCCTTGTGGCGTATCCTCTAGTTCATATCCCTCAGCTTTGATCTGGTCACGCAGCGCATCGGCCTCTTGCCAACGTTTTTCGGCGCGCGCCTGCTGGCGGCGTTTGACGAGCGCCAGCACCGCATCGGGCACAATTTCCTCAGTGGGCTGCCATTTTGCCAACCCCAGCCCCAGCACCTGGTCAAAGTGCAAGAGCGTAGCCTTCTTGGTGGCCGGTGTCAGATCGCTGCGCACCAGGTCCCAGACCACGGCCAGCGCGCGCGGCATGTTGAGGTCCTCGTTGATCTGAGTAGCGAAGCGCTCGACAGACTCCTCATCGATCACCCCAGACGGGCCCCAATCATAGGCTGCCGTGCGGAGCCGGTTGAGCGCTGTTGCTGCGCCCTCTAAGCTTTCCCAGGTGAAATTCAGTTTGGCCCGGTAATGAGCACCCAAACAGAAGAAACGATAGGCCAGCGGCTCGATGCCGCGGTCGATCAACGTCTGCAAGCGGAGAAAATCACCCGCCGACTTGGACATCTTGGCTTCGTCGATCTGCAAAAAAGTACCGTGAAGCCAAAAGTTCGCCAGGTGTGTCCCGTGACAGGCCTCGGTCTGGGCGATCTCGTTGGTGTGATGCACCGGAATGTGATCCTCGCCGCCACAGTGGAGGTCAAAAAAGGAGCCTAGAAATTGAGCCGACATGGCCGAACATTCGATATGCCAGCCGGGAAAACCACGGCCCCAGGGACTCTCCCACTCCATCTGGCGCCTCGGGTGCCCTCTGGGCGCGGGAGGGCTGAACTTCCAGAGCGCAAAGTCGGTGATGTTGCGCTTTTCACCCATTTCGATCCGCGAGCCGGCTTTCAGACCGCCAATATCCAGCCGGGCCAGATAGCCGTAGTCGGACAGCTTGGACGTGTCGAAGTAGATGCCGTCCGCCGTGCAGTAGGTAAAGCCCTTGGCCTCGATGCACTGAATCATCTCGATCTGCTCAGCGATATAATCGGTGGCGCGGCACCAGATCGTTGGCTCCTGGATGTTGAGTTGGCGCAGGTCAGCCCGAAACGCTTCCGTGTAGAACTCGGCAATCTCCCAAGCGGATTTGCCCGTGCGCCGAGCGCCCTTCTCCATCTTATCTTCACCGGTATCGGCATCGGAGGTCAGATGGCCCACATCGGTGATGTTCATCACATGCTTGACCGTATAACCGTTGAATTCGAGCACCCGGCGCAGGATATCTTCAAAAAGATAGGTGCGCAGGTTGCCGATGTGGGCATAGTCGTAGACGGTCGGGCCGCAGGTGTAGAGGCCCACCTCTGGCGGGTGAAGCGGCGCAAAGTCGCGCAGGCTGCGGGAGTAGGTGTCGTACAGACGCAGCGTCATGGCACGTTCTGCTCACTCATCCAGCAACAGACGACCGATGGCGCAGGTGTGGGCATCGCAATACCAGAGCACACCTTCGTGGATCGTCAAGCCATGCACTTCGGTGGGCGCTTCGACGCGGATCACTTCGTAGATGCGCCCATCCTCGGTGCCCAACAGGCTGACCACGCCGGAGGAGGTGTCGGCTGCCCAGAGCCGGCCATCACGCCCCCAGGCCAGACCATGCACGCGCAGCCCCGGTGTGCGGATGGCGTGCAACTCCTGCCAGGTGTCGGGGTCCATGATGTGGATCATCTGCGACGGTGGCGAGGCGACATAGAGTTTGCCGTCGCACCATTCGATCCCGTGGGCGCCGGTCGGCCCGGCGTCGGGTGCGCCTTCACGCCAGGCCACGATGCCGGAGCCGGGCGAGTCATACTTGGCCACCGTCCGCCCGGTTTCCGGGTCCAGCTTGGCAATCTTGCGTTCGTAGGTCGAGGCGATCCAGAGAAAGCCGCCGCCCAACGTGATGCCGCTCGAGTGGACGGTATCGGTCTGCGCCTCGAACTGCACCTTACCCGTCTCATAATCGACCCGGTAGACCTTGTTATCGACCTGGTCGATGCACCACAATCCTTCCGGTGTGGCTTGCAAACCGTTGGGTTGGGGGCCGGGGCTTTGGAATTGATGTTCAACACGTGCGATTTTGAACGCCATTCTCTTGGTTCCTCCTCTGGTTGCTGGGGTGGTTCTGGCTCGCAGGCGACCACTTTGATCGCCCTTGTTCATCCGCCGGAATAAGCGGTCTGTCATTACTGGTGAGCGGTACGGCCATCTGGGTTGAAGTCTAACGAGGGAACGGCGAATTGTCAATCGGAGAATCCGCAGACTCAGGACTTCTCAAAGGTTGGGCGAATCAGCAAGAACCGCGGATTGACAGAAAGACGCGGATCGGTGCTCAAGTAGCGAGAATCCGCGTCTTTCTGTCAATCCGCGGTTCTTGGACGCACTTTTTGCCCTGACGCAGACCTTCCTGGGCGCGCCAGCAGGATACCAGCGATCCCAAGGGATCAAGTCTGCTCTGTGAGACTTTGGTCGTAGTCGTACGCCCTGCATTTTGCTATGGTCTATTGGTCAGCCCACTGCTGGCAATGGATAATAGACGGGGTGAAAACGGATGGACGGCAACAAGCTTGCGGTTGATGTTGATTTGCTCAAGAAATACAACCGGCCCGGACCGCGCTACACCAGTTATCCGACGGCGCCCTACTTCCACACGGGAGTTGGCGCCGACGACTATGTGCGGCATCTTGCCGGTGACGCCTCTGGTGAGCCGCAACCGTTCTCGTTGTACCTCCACCTGCCCTTCTGCGATACGCTCTGCTACTTCTGTGGCTGCACCATGATGGTGACGCGCAACCCGCAAAAAGTGGACCAATATATCGATTATCTGGAAAAGGAAATCCAGCTTTTGCGCCCGCATCTGCATCCGGCGCGCAAAGTGGCCCAACTGCACTGGGGCGGCGGCACCCCGACCCACCTATCTCCGGCGCAGATCCGGCGGCTGGGACAGATCCTCCACGAGCGCTTTGCGTTTACAGACGACGCCGAAATGAGCGTCGAAATCGACCCGCGCGAGTTAACGCGCGAGCATCTTGCGGCCTTGCGCGAAATCGGCTTTCACCGCTGCAGCCTGGGCGTGCAGGACTTCGACCCCAGGGTGCAAACCGCGGTCAATCGAGTCCAACCCGAAGCGGTGGTGCGACAGGTCATGGACTGGGCGCGCGAGCTGGGCTTCCAGAGCATCAATATCGACCTGATCTACGGGCTACCCTTCCAGCGGGTGGAGACCTTTGCCGCGACCCTGGAGACGGTGCTCGCCCTCGACCCGGACCGGCTGGCCGTCTTTAGTTACGCCCATCTGCCGCAATTGATCAAACACCAGCGGCTGATCCAGGATGAATGGCTGCCGGCCCCCGAGGAAAAGCTTCAACTGCTCAAGCTCAGCATTGAGCAACTCACTGCGGCTGGCTATGCCTACATCGGCATGGATCACTTTGCCAAACCCGAAGATGAGCTGGCGCGCGCCCTGCAAAACGGCGCGCTCTATCGCAATTTTCAGGGCTACTCCACCCGCGCCGGGCTGGATCTCATCGCCCTGGGCATGAGCGGCATCAGCATGTTGTCGTCGTTATACGTGCAGAACCACAAAACGCTGCCGGCGTACTATCAGGCGCTAGATGCGGGCGCGCTGCCCACCCTGCGCGGCGTCGAACTCACGGCCGATGACCGCCTGCGCCGCCATGTGATCATCCAGTTGATGTGTAACTTTGTGCTCAAAAAAGCCGCCATCGAAGCCCAATTCGAGATCGAGTTCGATGCCTATTTTGCCGAGGCGTTGCGCCAGCTCGAACCCCTGCAAGCAGAAGGGCTAATCCATCTGGGCGACGACGAACTGGCCGTCACCCCTGCGGGCCGCCTGCTGATCCGCAACATTGTGATGAATTTCGATGCCTATAATCAGCGGAAAACTGAGCACAAACCGCAATTTTCGCGCACCGTTTGAGGGCTCTGGCTTGGTACGTTGCACCTGAAAGGTGCGATGCACCTTTAGTGGTTCTCTCGCTAAATAAATAAACACTGTTTTCTGCCTTTTTAGTCGAGTGTCAGGCATGAATTCTGGTTTAGGAACTTAGCGAGAGGACCATTTAGAGTGATCTTGATAATCCAGGTGCATCGCACGCTGCGCGTGCAACGCACCCCTGGCTGGTCTGGCGGTACATGGTTGTAAGTACATGCACCTGGTGCCCCGAGTAAATTTTCGCATGGACTTTTTGAAACACTCATGTCACTATGAAAATCGCTGTCATCATTTCCAACATGGGCGGGCCGGACTCACTGGCGGCTGTCGAGCCCTATCTGGTCAACATCTTTTCCGACCCCGACATCATCGATATCCCGCTGCCGTCGCCGCTGCGGATGCGCTTCGTGCGCTGGTTTGCCGGCAGACGGGCAGCGGAGAGCCGGGAGATCTACCACCAGCTGGGCGGAAAGACGCCGCTCACGGCCATCACCCAACAACAGGCGGAGCTGCTCGCCGCACGCCTCAACGCTACCGGCCTGGCGAGCTTTGCCGTCTTTCCGGCCATGCGCTACTGGCACCCCCTGGTCGAGGATGTCTGGCAAGCAGTGCGTCGCCAGGGCTTCGACAAGCTGGTGGTGGTGACGCTCTATCCCTTCTTCTCCACCACCACCACCGGCTCGCTGATCCGCCTCGTCAACCGGCTCAACGCCCAGGGAGATTTCCCACCGGACGATCTGCTGATTGTGGACCGCTTTGGCGACCATCCAGCCTTTATCCGTGCCATGGCGGGGCAGATCCGGCGGGCGCTGGCCGCGGCTGAGACAACGGGGGTGGGCTATCATGACCTCTTGTTGAGCGCACACAGCATCCCCATGCGCCGGATCAAGCGCGGGGACCCCTACCAGCGTGAGATCGAAGCGGCGGTTGCCGCGCTGCGCCCCCATCTGCCCCCCGATCTCCGCCTGCACCTGGCCTACCAGAGCAAGATCGGCCCAATCCGCTGGTTGAGCCCCGCCACGCCCGACAAGATCGATGAACTGGCCGCCGCCGGGGTGAAGAACTTGCTGGTCTATCCGCTTGGCTTTGTAGCCGACAACAGCGAAACGCTGTACGAGATCAACATGCTCTATAAGGATCAGGCACACGCCCGGGGCATTGAGAATTTTGTCTGCATCGAGGCGCTCAATATCGACCCGCACTTGATCGAGGCGCTCGAGCGCGTGGTCGTGGAGAGATTGCAAACGTATTGGCCTGCGCTCTTCCAATCAGAAGTGAGAGAAGTCGTAGCCGGACGATGAACAAGGTAAAGATCGCCGTGATCGGCGCTGGCATCTCAGGGCTGAGCGCCGCCTACTGGCTGGACAGAGCAGGCCATGCAGTCACTGTCTTCGAGCAGTCGTCGCAGATTGGCGGTTCGATTGTCACTGAAAAAGCGAGTGGCTTTCTCGCCGATTTTGGCCCTAACAGCGTTCTGGAAACCTCAGAGACCTTGCGGACACTGGTCAGTGAACTGGGGCTGGACAGGCAGAAGGTCTACGCCAACCCCGCCGCGCGGGAGCGGTACGTGGTCAAAGACGGTGTGCTGCATCCTGTTCCGACGACGCCGCTCAAATTCGTCAAGACCAAGCTGTTCTCCGCGGCGGCCAAGTTACGGCTGCTGCAAGAACCCTTTATTGCCCGCACCGATGGCCGTGATCTTTCGCTGGCGGATCTCGTGCGCTATCGCCTCGGCCAGGAGCTTCTCGACTATGCAGTGAACCCATTCGTGGCGGGCGTCTACGCCGGCGACCCGGAACGGCTGAGCGCCGCCGCCGCCTTTCCCAAGCTGTACGACCTCGAACAGAAATATGGCAGCTTTATCCGTGGTACAATCCAGGGTGTGCGCGAACGGAAGAAGCGCAAAGAGATCGCAAAGGACCGTGCCCGGCTCTTCTCCTTTATCGACGGCATGGAGAGCTTGCCCAGGGCGCTGGCGGCGCGCCTGGAAGGCAAGATTCTGCTGAGGAGCGGCGTCCAAAGGCTGGTTCGCCACAATGGTGGTTTTGTCGTCGAGGGGGGCGATCGGCGAGGCCCACACACGATGTTCGACCGGGTGATCCTCACGGCGCCGGCGGATGCGCTGGGGCGCCTCTTGCAGCCCCTTGCCCCGGAAAAGGCGCAGCGTATCGCCGCCGTGGAATACTCCCCGGTGGCGGTCGTCTTTATGGGGTTTCCAGCCGCCGCGGTGGCTCGTGAACTGAACGGCTTTGGCTTTCTCGTCCCCGCCGTGGAAAGACGGCAGATTCTCGGTTCGATCTGGAGTTCGGCGCTCTTCCCGCAGCGCGCCCCCGACGGGTGCGTCGCCTTCACGACCTTTGTCGGCGGCGCCCGCCAGCCTGAACTAGTGGCGCTGGCGGATGAATCGCTGGTGCAGATCGTTCACCAGGAGCTCGGCGAGCTTGTCGGCCTGTGCGGCTCGCCAACGCTCGTGCGGGTCAAGCGTTGGGCCAAAGCCATCCCACAGTACACGCTTGGGTATGGTGCGATCCAGCAACTGTTCGGCGAGATCGAGCGCGAGATCCCTGGGCTCTATATTGCCGGCAATCTGCGCCGGGGGATCAGCGTCGGCGATAGCGTGCTCTCGGCGCATGAGACGGTGCAGCGCATCGTGACGCAAGGATAGCTGTTCCTTCGTTCTTTGGGTGCATCCGAGCTTGAACCCGCATTCCGGGAAAGGGCCAGCTTGCATGAATAGAATCTCGCCGGCCCTTTCCCGGAATGCTTGTGCCCGATACATCCTCGTTCTTTGCCCTGCTTTGACACCTCATTCGTATCCGCACTACAATAGGGAGAGTCGAGGTGACTGTCACCTGAATTCAGACCACCTACACAAAACCAGAAAGCTCTGCCCATGAACCGTCCACCGGAAGAGTTTATTCGTGTGCAAGAAGAACGGCTCCTGAACTTTGCCATTGCCTGTTTTGAAAAGGCAGGGCTGGCCCATGACCATGCGGCTACCATCAGCCGGCTGCTGGTCAACTCCGACCTGCGCGGGGTACGCAGCCACGGCACGCGCACGGTCAACGGGTACTGTCTCGCCTTCGAGCAGGACAAACTCAACCCCAACCCCGACATTCGCCTGGCGCATGAGACGCCCACCGCCGTGGTCATCGAAGGGGACGGTACGCTGGGCTATTTGCCCATGGTGCGCGCCACCGAACACGCCATTGCCAAGGCCAAAGAGGTGGGCATTGGCATGGGGCTCGTGCGCTACATTGGCCACTATGGCTCGGCGGGCCACTATGCGCGCATGTGCATGGAAGCCGGCTGCATCGGCTTTTCGGTGCAAGGCTATCGCAACCAGGGCCAGCAAAAGACCGACGGCGGTGGCCCCAACCCGGACGCCCACCTGGGCTACTTTGGCAACCCGCCCATCTGTTTTGCCATCCCGGCGGGTGACGAGCCGCCGGTGGTGCTGGACGCGGCGACCTGTATCCTGGCCGATTATCAGCGCGGGCCGGAATACGAGGCGCTCTTCTCCATGATCCCGGCGGCCTTTTTCAAGAGCATCGGCTACGGCGCGGTAGCTACGCTGATGGGAGGTGGGCTGACCGGTTTCACCCTTTCCGATGAGAGCTGGCAGCGTTGGCCCGCTGCGCGCCACGGTGGCATGGTACTTGCCATCCACATCGAGAGCGTCGTGCCCGAGGCGCTCTTCCGCGCCGAGACCGACCGGCTGGCGCGCGATGTGCGGACACACTATCGCCCTATGCCCGGCAACGACGTGGCCCGGCTCCCCGGCGCCGTCGAAGAAGAGATCTTCGCCCAACACCGCCATGAGGGCATTCGCTATGGCGAGATGGAGCAGGAAAACGCCCGCGCCGTGAGTGCGCGATTGGGTGTGCCGCTGCCCTGGGAGTGAGGGGGTGAGTGAGCAGCAGGTGGAAGTTGAAACCTTATCAATGAAACGACGGGCCGAAAACAAGAACAGCAGGAACGCAGAGGACGCAGAGAAGACACAGAGAGCATAGAGACAGCTCTGCGCTCTCTGTGAAACCTCTGTGTACTCTGTGTTCCTGCTTTGATTTTGGCTTTTCCAGATTCGGGATCAGGAGATTAGGCGGATGCGGGTGACGTTTGAGGAGATGAAGCGGGAGTTTGAGCGGGTGCTGCAAGCACGGGGGTTTTCCGCCGAGCGGGCGGCGCGTTGTGCGGCCATCTTTGCCGAGAACAGCCTGGTGGGGGTGGCGTCGCATGGGCTGAACCGGTTTCCGGGGTTTATCGAGTTTGTCGAGCGCGGGCTGGTCAAGCCAGAAGCCGAGGCCGAGCTAGTGTCCTCATTTGGCGCGTGGGAGCAGTGGGATGGCAACCTGGGGCCGGGTCCGCTCAACGCCTATCAGTGCACCGAGCAGGCCATGACGCTGGCGCGCCAACATGGGGTCGGCTGCGTGGGGCTGCGTAACACCAACCATTGGATGCGTGGGGGCTACTTTGGCTGGCAGGCAGCGCAGGCCGGTTTTGCCCTTATCGCCTGGACCAACACCAAACCCAATGCGCCGCCCTGGGGGGCGCTCGATCTGCGTATCGGCAACAACCCGCTCGTACTCGCCGTCCCCAATGGGGAGACGCCGGTGGTACTCGACATGGCGATGACCCAATTCTCCATCGGGCGCATGGAGACGGCCCGCCGCAGCGGAGCCACTCTCCCCGTCCCCGGCGGCTATGATGGGGCGGGTAAGCTCACCCAAGACCCCGGTGCGATCCTGGCGACAGGCCGGGCGCTGCCCATCGGCTACTGGAAGGGGTCTGGGCTGGCCGTGCTGTTGGACCTGGTGGCAGTGCTCTTGTCCGGCGGCCTCGCTACGCATGAGATCGGGCAGCGCGAGACCGAGTACGGGGTCGCCCAGGTCTTTATTGCCTTTGATGTGACGCAGGCTAGCAGCGGAGCGCTGGTCAACACGGCAGTCGAGGGGGTGATCGCCGACCTGCGCACGGCCACACCCGTCACGCCGGACGACGAAGTGCTTTACCCTGGCGAGCGCGCCCTCCGCACCCGGCAAGAGAATCTGACCAAAGGCATTCCGGTGGAGCCGGCTATCTGGGAGCAGGTATTGTCCTTGTGAGGTGTGAACCTCAGAAGCTGTTTGAAAAGGTGGGCGCCACCCTGGTGCGATGCACCTGCAAGGTGCGTTGCACCTTTGAAGTCACCAGCCACCCAGGTGCATCGCACTCTCCGAGTGCAACGCACCAAACCTTTTCAAACAGCTTCTCACACCACCCGGGCCATGATCGCCGCCACCACACCCAGGATCATCGCCCAGCCAAAGCGTTCGTGTAGTTTGGCCGTGCCGCGCAGCACTTTGTTCAGGCGTTGGGGCGTCTCGTAGACCGCCGCGGCGCGGATCAGGTTGACCGCGCTGGGCAGCGTCACCAGGGCCAGCAGCGTATAGCCCGGCGCCACCCCTAAGACCACCAGCACCACCAGCAGGACATAGCTCCCGCCCACTAGAAAATAGTACTCGACTTTGCTCGCCCGCCGGCCTAAGATATTGGCCAGCGTGCGCTTGCCTTTGGCCAGGTCGCCTTCCAGGTCGCGCATGTTGTTGGCATGGAGGATGGCGGCTACCAGCAGCCCTACGGGAACCGAAATCCAGATCACGTGCGCCGGCACCTGCTGGGTCATGACAAAGTAGCTGCCCAGCACCATGACCGGCCCCATAAAGAGGAACACCACGATCTCGCCCAGCCCGGTGTAGGCAAAGGCAAACGGCCCGGCGGTGTAAAACCAGCCGGCCAGCACGCTAAAGATACCCAGCCAGAGGATAAAGAAACCCCGCGTCGCCACCAGATAAAAGCCCAACGCCGAACCCAACGCAAAACAGAAGACGCCGCCCCAAAAGACTTGCGTGGTCGTCAACATGCCCTGTTGCAGCGCCCGGTTTGGCCCCAGTGATTCGGGGGTGTCGGCCCCCTTCTTCCAGTCGTAGTAGTCGTTGATCAGGTTCGTCCCGGCGTGGATCGCCACCGAGGCCACCAGTGTCACGGCGAAGAGTAGCCAGTTCCAGGCGCCGTCATAGCCGGCCAGAACGGCGCCGAGCACCACCGGCGTTACGCTCGCAGTAAAGCTAAACGGTCGCACCGCCATCCACCAGGTGCGGACAAAACGGCGAAGGCGCGGCTCTTCTTCCAGCCTGCGCCGGTCCTGTTGTTCTGCCCCGGTCGCACGCCAGGGAATGAGTTGCCGCTCCACTTCGAGCATCAGCAGGTTGAGTCCCCATCCTAACAGCGCCACGACGACCAGCGCGGCAAAGATGGTGGCGATGTCATAGAGTTGATAGCTTTGCCAGATGAGCGCACCCAGCCCACCCTGGGGCAGCAACAACTCGGTGCCAACGATGACGGTCAGGGCAAAGCCTAACCCCAGGTTGACGCCCGTGAGGATGCTAGGTAGCGCCGCTGGCAACGCCACCGTCCGCACCAGGTCCCAGCCGCGGGCGCCGTTGTTACGAGCAATGTCAAAATAACGCTGCTCGATGTTGAGCACGCCGGCCAGCGTGTTGATGGTTACCAGAAAGAAGACCGAGATGACGACCACCGCATACTTGCTGCCCTCGCCCAGGCCAAAGAGAATGACGACCATCGGCACCAGTGCGATCTTGGGCACAGGATAGATGGCGGCGATGAGCGGCGAGAGGGCCAGGCGCGCCACCGGGTTGATCCCCATCAGCACTCCGATGAAGACAGCCGGCACGGTCGCCAACACAAAGCCAACCGCCATGCGCCGCAAGGTCACCACTGTGGCCGTGACCAGGCTGCCATCGTTGAGCAATTGGGCGAGCCGGACCAATGTCTCGCTGGGCGGCGGGAAGAAGCGCCGGTCAAGGATGCCGGTCACGACCAGCGCCTCCCAGACGACGAGCAAGATCAGCGGTGAGATCCATTGGAGTAAACGATTCTTCATAGCACTGGTCACAAATTCCAGTTATCAATCATCCGCAGATTGCGCAGATTCGCAGAATTTGTTTACATTGATCTACAGATTTCACAGATTTACTTTGCGAACGGGGGTGCAAAGCACCATCCGCGACAATCCGCCCCATCCGCTAAATCCGCGGTCTATAGTTTCCGCATTTCTATGACCCGCAGACCACGCTCGACGTGAACGCCTCGTGGGTGGTGACGGCGCCAAAGCCGGCTACGGTGGCGCCCGCCGGCACGTAGATGCTGCCGCCGAGGACGGCGGCGCCCATGCCGTGGCGAGGCGTCGGCATCGGTTCGGCAGCCGTCCATTGGTCGGTGGCGGGGTCGTAGCGTTCGTTCTCGTCAAAAATGCCGCCCGGCCGGTTAGACCCTTCGCCACCCAGCGCATAGAGACAGCCATTGAGCGCCGCCACCGCATGGCCGGATCGGCCCGTGGGCATAGGTGTTCGGGCGTTCCACTCGCCGGTGGCCGGGTCGAACACTTCCAGCACATCCAGCGTAAAATTGCCCGGCTGCCGCCCGCCGACGACGAAGAGCAAGCCGTTGATGGCAGCGGCGCCGATATGGTCGCGCGGGGTTGGCATGGCGGCCAACTCTTCCCACTCGTCGGTGGCCGGGTCATAGACCGCCAGGTCGCCAACCGAGGCGCCGCGTGCTCCGCCGGCCACGTAGAGCTTGCCGTCGATCACGGCGCTGGCCGGTGCGCCCCGTGCTGTGGGCATATCTGCTTTGCGTGTCCAGCTATCAGTCGCCGGGTCGTATTCCAGCAGAGCGGCGGACGGTTCAGTGACCTCGTAGCCACCGGCGACATAGATTTTATCGTTGAGCGCGGCTGCCGAGGGGTGGTGCAGCACGAGCGGCATGGGCGCTATGGGGGTCCACTGATCGGTTTCTGGATTATAGACTTCGGCAGTGTCGAGCGTCGCACGGTTTAGGGCATAGCCGCCAAAGACATAGATTTTGCCACCCGCGACGGCCACCCCGATCTCCTGGCGTGCTGTCTGTACCGGCGCCAGTCGACGCCAGCCATCGGCCAGTGTGGCGGTGGCGACCAGTGGCAGGTGGATGGTTGCCTGTGGCGTCAACGGTGGCGAATCTGGTCACACACCTCGGATCGTTTTCGTAACCACAGTGGCTCTCCTTTCCAGGCGACATGATCTGGTGCGTTGCACTCGCGGAGTGCGCTGCACCTCACCGAATTGGCAATTACCTAGCCAAACAGCTTCTTGCACACTGCCACCGCAGTTCAACCTGACTAGGCTGGCTACAGTTCAGCCTGGCGGGCAGCGTTGACCTCATCGCGCAGAATCTGCCAGATGCGAAATTCCAGTTCGCCAAATTCGGGGTTGCGTTTCAGCTCATACACCTGGCGTGGCCGGGGAAAGGGCACATGGACCTCCTCAAGGATGCGCCCAGGCGCTGCACTCATGACGAGCACCCGGTCGCCCAATGCCAGCGCCTCGTCGATGGCGTGGGTGACAAAGAGGATCGTCTTGCGGCCCTCCGGGGGGGGGGACTCGTCCGACGCCGGGCCGCCCTGCTCCCAAATCTGCAACAGTTCGTCCTGGAGCAGCGTCCGGTTTTGGGCATCGAGCGCACCAAACGGTTCATCCATGAGCAGTACAGCCGGGTCATTGGCGAGCGCCCGCGCCAGGGCCACCCGCTGCCTCATGCCGCCGGAGAGTTGGTAGGGGTAGGCCTCGGCGAAGCGGCTGAGGCCTACCATCCGTATCATGCGGCTGACCACCTCATCCCGCTCTTTGAGCCCGACGCCCCGCATGTGCAGCCCGTATTCCACATTGCCCTGCACCGTCAGCCAGGGAAAGGTGGAATCCCCTTGAAAGACCATGCTGTTGAAGGGTCGTTCAGCGTCGCCTGGCTCAGCCAGCCATAACTCCCCGCTAGTCGGCGTCTCCAACCCGGCGAGGATGCGCAACAGCGTGCTCTTGCCACACCCACTCGGCCCGACGATGCAGACAAACTCACCGCCGTCTACAGCCAGATCGAGCGGCCCCAATGCATGAAATTCCTGGCGATCCGGCCCGACAAAGGTTTTGGTAAGGTTCGTTGCCGTGACGATGCTCATGAATCGTAAAGACCTCGGCCTCTGGAACGCAGAACGTAGAGCGTAGAACATAGAGCGTGGGGCGTAGCTACCTCTTGCAGAGTTCGCACGCCCACATTCTACATTCTACGTTCCATGTTCCGCGTTCCCTACTCCCACTCGACCGGCCCGCCCAGCTCCGCCACTGCCTCTTCGGTGTAGCTGGTGTTGATAAACTGGGACAAATCGATCTCTTCGTCGCTGCTCAACTGGCCCTGGGCTCGGAAAAAGCGCTGGAGCTCCATCAGATCCTCGATAGGGACGACACCGTTAGGGTCGTGATAGGAGCGATTGGCGCGCTTGACGACCTCAGCCGGTACGTTGGTGTACTTCTCGATGATAGCTGCATTCTCATCGCTGTACCAGAGATCCCCGTTGAGGTCGCGAGCGCCACGGATAAAGGCCTTGACAAACCCCTTGGCCAGTTCCGGGTTGTTGGTCGCCCACTCCTTGTTGAAGTAGATCACCGTCGAGGTGAAATCGCTGATAAAATCCTGGCTCAAACGGGCGATCAACCCCTGGTCTTCGGCCAGGGTCGCCAGCGGCTCCCCCAGGATGGCGCCATCCAGCGAGCCGTTCTCCAGTGCAGGCGCCACCTCGCGAAAGCCAACGCCGAGTACCTCTACATCGGGGAAGTCGAGACTGCCCTGTTGCAGCGCCTTCCAGAGCCAATATTCGGTGGCCGCGCCCTTGGCGTTGGTCGAGACCGTCATCCCTCGGAGGTCGCTCATTTGGGTCAACTCGCCGCTGTCGAAGCGCGCTTTGCTCACCACAAAGGGGCTGGTCAGCGGCGGACGCTCGGTGTGGAGCGGCGCCACGATCTCGAATTCGATCCCGCGCGCTACAGCGTTGAGCATCCCCGCGCCGATGCCGCCACCGGCCACATCAAAGTTACCGGCGGCCACCTGGACCACATTCTCGGTGCCGCCTTCGACCGGCAACAACTCGACCTCAATTCCTTCTTCGGCAAAGTAGCCTTTTTCGGCGGCAATAAAGAGCGGGGCATAGATGGTAACCGGTACGTGGCCGACCCGTACGGTCGCCAATTGGGAACCGGCCTCTTTGCCGGTGGTTGTCGTCTCTGGGGTCGTTTCCGGGCCGGTTGCAGGGGCGACGGGCGCCACACAGGCTGCGACGATCAACGCACAGGTTGCGGCAATCAGCAGCAGAGTTCGCATAGTGTCTCCTCGTTCGCATCAAAACTGAGCAGGATCGATAAACTTTCACTCAAGTTATTTGTACATTTTGTCACAAATACATGCTGCCCCCAAATTGACGGAAAGCTAAAGGTCCCAATACCCAACAGATGGGAATGAGAGACGCTCGTCTCCCGTTCATCATCCCAGTCTACGTCCGATAGTCCCCGTTGATCTTGACGTATTCATAGCTCAGGTCGGTCGTCCACACAGTGGCTGAACCGGTGCCTAACCCTAATTCCAGGCGCACATCGATCTCCGGCAGGCTGAAGATTTTGGTTGCCTGTTCTTCCGAATAAGCGAGCGGCGTACCGTTGGCCAGCAGTTGCAGCTCGGGTGAGTGCTGCCCAGGCTCTGCGCCGCCGCGGATAAAGATCGAGCAGCGTTCCTGTTCGATATAGGCCCCTGAGCGACCGGCGGCGGCGACAAAGCGGCCCCAGTTGGCATCGCCACCAAAGAAGGCGGTCTTGACCAGGGGGCTGGTGGCGATGGTGTTGGCCGCGGCGTGGGCGTCTCCATCCGAGCGGGCGCCGTTGACCTGGACCGTAACAAACTTGGTGGCGCCTTCGCCATCCCGCACGATGGCCTGAGCCAGGTCGATACTGATGGCCGTGAGCGTTTCCTGGAAGAGGGCGAAGTCCCGGCTGTTGGCATCACTGATCTCATGGTTGCCGGCAGCACCGTTGGCGAGCAGCAACACTGTATCGTTGGTGCTGGTATCTCCATCCACGCTGATCCGGTTGTAGCTGCGGTTGACTGCATAGGAGAGCGCCTGTTGGAGCAGCGGGTGGCTAATGGCGGCGTCGGTGGCGATGGTGCTGAGCATGGTCGCCATATTGGGGTGGATCATGCCGGCGCCTTTGGAGATGCCGGTGAAATGGACTAGTCTGCCGCCGATCTCCGCCTCGCGCGCAAAGAGCTTGGGTCGGGTGTCGGTGGTCATGATGGCCAGGGCAGCATCGAGCCAGCCATCGGGCCGTAGCTGTTCGAGCGCCGGAGGAATGCCAGCCAGCAACTGATCCATCGGCAACTGTACGCCGATGACGCCGGTGCTCATGACAAAGATCGAGTGGTCGCCAGCGCCCAACGCCTCTTCTACCGCCTCGGCGGTGCGGCGGGTGTTGGCAGCGCCGGGCGTGCCGGTGCAGGCATTGGCGCACCCGCTGTTGATGATCACGCCGTGGCTGCCGCTGGGGTTTGCCGCCAGCACCTGTTTATCATAGAGCACCGGCGCCGCCGCAAACGAACTCTGTGTAAAGGTCGCCGCCGCCCGGCACGGCGTCCGGCTGACGATCAGCGCCAGGTCTAATGCACCACTCTTCTTGATCCCGGCGGCGATCCCCGCAGCATCAAAGCCGGGAACGACATAGTTGGTAGGGTTCATGGTTTCTCCTTTGTTGAAAAAGAGATTTGAGGGAGATCTGAGGAGATTGTACTGTGCCAAGCACCGAGTCTCCTCGAATTTCCCAAATCTCCTCAAATCTCTATTTGTTTTGCTCCCGCATCAACGCCTGCACCTTCAACGGCAGGCCAAAGAGACGGATAAAGCCGTTGGCGTCGGCATGGTTGTAGTCGCCTTCTTCAAAGGTGACGATGTCGGCGCGGTAGAGGCTATGGGGGCTTTTGCGACCGACCAGCATGACGTTGCCCTTGTAGAGTTTGAGCCGCACGGTGCCGGTGAGGGTCTGCTCGGTGCTGTTGACAAAGGCGGTGAGCGCCTCGCGCAGCGGCGTAAACCACTGGCCGTTGTAGACCAGTTCGGCAAACTTGAGCGCCACCTGCTGTTTGTATTGGAGGGTGTTGCGGTCGAGGCAGAGTTGTTCGAGCGCGGCATGGGCCCGGTAGAGGATCGTGCCGCCCGGGGTTTCGTAGACGCCGCGGCTCTTCATGCCCACCAGCCGGTTCTCGACAATGTCCACCCGGCCGACGCCGTGTCTGGCGCCCAGTTCGTTGAGTCTCTTGACCAGGGGTACCGGGTCGAGTGGTTCGCCGTTGACGTGGGTGGGTAGCCCCTGGGTAAATTCCAGTTCGACATATTCGGGTTGGTCGGGCGCGGCTTCGGGGTTGGTCGTCCATTCGAACATGTCAGCGGGGGGCTCGTTCCACGGGTCTTCGAGCGGGCCGCCCTCGTTGCTCAAGTGCCAGAGGTTCTTGTCCTGGCTGTAGATGCGTTCCATGGTCGCCTTGACCGGCACGTTATGTTCGGCGGCGTAATCGAGCGCATCCACGCGACCTTTGATGTTCCACTCGCGCCAGGGCGCAATAATGTGTAGCCGCGGGTTGAGCGCCATCACAGTCAACTCGAAACGCACCTGGTCATTGCCCTTGCCGGTGGCGCCGTGAGCGACAGCGTCGGCCCCTTCGAGTTCGGCGATGCGCACCATGTGTTTGGCGATGATGGGCCGGGCAAACGAAGTGCCAAGCAGGTATTCGCGCTCATAGATAGCGCCGGCCTGCATGGTGGGGAAGACATACTCGGTCAGAAATTCGTGACGCAAGTCTTCGACATAGCACTTGCTGGCCCCCGACGCCAACGCCTTTTCCTCCAGGCCGACCAGTTCATCCTCCTGTCCCAGATTGGCGCAGAAACAGACGACTTCACACTTGTACTCGTTTTTCAACCACGGCACGATAACGCTCGTGTCCAACCCGCCCGAATAGGCGAGCACGGCTTTTTTTACGGCGGGGCGTGTGGTCATGTGTTTTCCTCTCTTTTTTGGATCTGCCGGCCAGAGGTGCAACGCACTTTGCAAGTGCATCGCACCGGAGCAACTACGTACCTTCTAAAGGATTAGGAATTAGGCAAGGTTTCGCCAGCGACCGCCTAATCCCTAATCCTTATTCCTTCATCCTTAATTCCTTCTTTCGCAACAAAAAACGCCACCCGGACAACCGGTGTGGCGTGTGGAAGCGGCGGCACCAATGCGGACCCCAGCAGAAATGCGCTCTGATGAGGACTATCGAATTCTCAGCCCGCTCCCGGCGGACGGCAACCTCAAGCGCAGCATCATTTGGCCCGACTAGAATTTGTTGGCAAGTGAGTTCTAAACGTTGAACCATAGCATACCCCACATAGATGCGAAAGTCAAACATGCCAGTCGGTCGGTTGGGATTCGTCAAGAAAGCCCCATTGTCATTTAGGTGCGACGCACTTTAGAAGTGCATCGCACCTGGAATTACGCCAGCTCCGCCAGCACATCGCGCGTCGTCCGTCCGGGCTGGAGCACAGTCTCTTTGACAATGCGGCCATCACGCAGCGTCAGCACACGGTCGGCCTGGCTGGCGGTGCGCAGGTCATGGGTGGCGAGCAGGACCCCATGTTCGCCGCTGTCGGCCAGACTGCGCAGGCGCGCCACGATCTGGCGCGCCGCCGTGGTGTCCAGATTGGCGGTCGGCTCATCGGCGAGGATGAGCGGCGGGTTGGCGGCCAGGGCGCGCGCCACGGCCACCATCTGCTGCTGGCCGCCGGAGAGTTCGGTCGGGTAGCGGGCGGCCAGTTCGATCATGTTGAGTTCGGCGAGCAACTGGCCCGACCGCTGTTGGGCGTCGAACGGTGGCCGCAACATCAGCCGCAGCGGGAGACCGACGTTTTCGCGCACGGTAAAGCCGGGGAAGAGATTGTAGTTCTGGTAGATAAAGCCTACCGCCTGGCTGCGCAGATCGATTACCTGGTCGCTGTTGAGTTCGTGTAGCGGTTGGTTCAAAAGTGTCACCGTGCCGGCGTCGGGCTGTTCGAGGCCGGCGAGCAGGGCCAACAGGGTGGTCTTGCCGCTGCCGGTGGGGCCCACCAACGCCACCATCTCGCCGGCGCGCACAGCCAGATCGATACCGGCCAGCGCCGGCACCGGGCCGGCGGACGAGGCGTAGCGCTTCGCCAGCTCTTGCGCCTGCACCAGGATCATCTTGTCAGACATAGCTTTCGTCTCTCCTTTGGCCGGCCAAATGCTCCCCCACCCAGCCGCCGATCAAGACGGCGATGAGCGAGGGCAGGCCGACCCAGAACCAGTATGAATTGAGCCAATGCTCACCCATGATGATAGATGGCCGCAGCTCGGCCGCGGTGTGAAAAACCAACGGCGGGATGGCAAAACAGAACATCCCCCACAGTCGGGCGGGTGTGCGGCTACTAAAGAGCCAGGCCAGCAACCCGGTGAGGGCGCCGGCAATGCTGCCGGCCAGCCACGCCAGACCCAGCGGCACGATGATCAGTAACGGCGCTAGCAGCACCGCACCAACCCCCTGACCCAGCCAGGCTGCGACGACCAGCCGCTCTGGCCGCCAGAGCGTCGCCAGGTGGCCACCTGCACTGACCTGTAAGTAAAAACAGAGTGCAGCCAACAATGCGTAGACCGTCGCCAGACGCAGGCCGACCTGCCCACCCAACTGCCAGCCGCGCGCAACCGGATTCATATGCTGCCTCCTTTCTCGGCTCGCCCTTTGATGACCTGGAGGATCTGGCGCTGAAACTCGCCCAGCCCCCAGCGGGTCCAGAGCAAGCCGTAACCGTTGAAACGGGTCGTCAACCGGTGGGTGCTGCTCAAGTGCAAAACCACGCCGCCGTCCACCGGTTCGATCCGGTAGCTGGCCGCCGCCACCTCAAAATAGCGCCCGCCGATTTCCGGCCAGGGCGCCTCGGTCACCTGGCTGGTGTCGGCGTGGATCGACCAGGCGATGCGCCGTTCGGGTTCCCACACAGTGATCGTCTCAATAAAGGCAAGGTTCTTCTCGAACAGCCCCCGGCGCACCCCGCCGATGCCGGCATGGTCGAGTGTGGCGGCCAGCGGTTTGGGTGCGCCAAAGAGGTCGAAGACCGGGCTATAAGAGCGCTCCTCGTCATGAATCATGGGTACACGGATGATATTTGCCCACACCGTTGCGGAGTCAGCCGTAATAAAGACTTGCGTCTCCACCGTGGCCGTAGCTTCTCGCGTAGCAAAATGGCTTTCAATCGGCGCCGCTACATAGGGCGTCAGGAGCAGGACGCCCAACAACATCATCTGGTTTTGGCTGCCACGACGGCGCAAGACCAAACACATCAACAAACCACCAATGCTGCTCATGACAAAGAGGATGGGCAGCGCCATCACGACACAAATAAATGCTTCGATAAAAAAGAGACCGGCGATAGCGGCGCCGATCCCGCATGAGAGCCACGGCAAGAAGAAGGCGTTGGTCCACGAAGTCCGCCGTTGGCTTGGCGTAAACCAGACGGTCAGCGCGCCAATGGCAACGGGAACAAGAAAGAGAAAAGCCCACGACATGACCACAAAGGCGTCAGTGGGGAGGTTTTGCCCAAAAATGATGCGCGCAACGGCGCCGTAGAGCAGCGCAAAGGGCACGCCGGTCAGCCAGGCCGTATGCTGCTTGAACATCTGCACCATTGTTGCTACTCCTACTTTGAGCCGGTACTTGTCCATCCTCAACGATCCCGCAGGGCTACTGCAGGCGAGCGGCGCGTCACCAGCCAGAGCACGGGCGCCGCGCCGGCCCAGGCCGACAGAAGAGCGCCCAAAAGGTCGGCGACCGCAATGCCGATAGCTAGCCACCAGGCCCCGCGCCCGTGGGAAAGGGCCCAGTTTCCCAGCGCCATGATGGCTCCCAGCGTGCCGCCGCCGGCCGCGACAATGGCATACTCTAACAAAATCAGACGCCACAAGCGGCTGCGTCGTGCGCCTAACGCTATCAAAAGGCCATACTCCCGCCGGCGTTCGAGTGCAGCCAGCGAAGCAGCGGTCAGGACCAGGCTGGCGCCCGCCACCAGCACCATCGCTGCCACCCAAAAGGGAAAGGCCGAATCAGCCAGACCATCGAGCCAGGTGAGAGCAGCCAGTCCCACGCTGTAGGAGCCGGTCGTCAGGGCCAGGGTCATGCCGGCGGTGTGGCGCGGGTGGCGCGCCAGCCCTTGTACGGCCAATGCCCAGAGTGGCGTCCCGGCCGGTTTGGGCAGCCGCCAGTAGAGTCGGGTCAGCAGCCAGCCCCCCAGACTCAACATGGCCGACAATGCCAGCGCCAAAGCGGTCAATACAAGCGCCGCCCGCACCTCCAAAATTGGCAGCCCTGCGACCAGGGCTAGCAGACCGGCAAAGAGCGTGCCCGTAAGCGTCGTGCGCCACTCTTGCCAAGCGTCGAGCAATTCGGAATGTTGGCGACCACGCAAGGCCAGGCTGGGCAGTTCAAAGGCCACCACCAACGCCGACAGCCCCATAAAGAGGAGTGCAGCCAGCATCCCCACCGCCACACCATTGACAAGGACCAACGGATGCACGGCAGGCGGCGCTGCCAATTGAAAAAAGGCTTGGGCCGAAGGGCCAGTTAGCCAGATCAACAACAGCCCAGCTACAAGTCCAACCCCGCTTCCCATCAAGCCAATCGTGATCACCTCCAACAGCAGCAGACCCGCGGTCTCACGCCGGTTGAGACCCAACCCCATCAAGAGCCCCAGTTCACCCATCCGCCGCTCCACACTTGCCAGGTAGACATTCGCCAGCCCCAGGCAGCCGATGAGCAAGGTCACTACTCCGGCGCCCACTAGTACGCCCGGTGGGCCGAGCAGGTCCAACAACAGCGGGGGCAGCAGCCAGGTGCGGAGAGCGTCGTCGTGTGGTTGGGCGCCGATAGACCAAGCCAGGTTTGACCAGGCCATCACCGTGGCGACACCGGGGGCCAGACCCACAAAGGCAAGCACAGCCAGTTGCCATTCCCGCCGCGCCGCCGACCTCAGATAAGGTGGTGCAATCCGCCAAAAACGTCGCCAGCGCTTCATGGAGCGCCTCCGGCCAACAGACGGTTTTCGCAGCGGTCGAGCCAGGTCAGGTCGGCCTCGGCATGGAGGATGGCGCCATCCAGCAGGCTGGCGGTGACGGCATCCTGGGTGGCTTCGGCCTCGTCGAGCGCCCGCTCCAACTCTCGCAAGTGAATGAGATAGACCTCACGCTGGCGCCAGATCAGCTCGGCCAGCGACTCCGGCTGGTCCAGCACCGTCGCCAGGGTTGCCAGTTTTAGATAGAAGTCATCCTTCAACTGGCGGCTGGTACGCACCGGCGCCTGCACCCAATTTTCGAGCTCCTGGCGACCGGCGGGCGTCAGCCGGAAGTTTTTGCGGTCGGGCAGATTCTCCTGCTCGATATGGGTATCGAGTTCGATCAAGCCATCCTTTTCCAACAGGCGCAGATTGTTGTAGATCTGCGCCTGTTGGACCGGCCACAGTTTGCCGACTGTTTCGTCGAACTGCCGTTTCAATTCGTAGCCGTGGCCCGGTTCCTCGGCCAACAGCGCCAGGAGGACGTGTTTGATGCTCATAGGTACTAACCAATATTTATACTAACCATAGTTAGTATATGGTAAAAGATTTTCTTTGTCAAGAGGAAATCGCCTGCGAAATCACAAGTTGAATGCGACCGCAGCAGATACGCCGATTTTTGCGATTATTAGCCCTGTCCATCGGCGAAGATTAGGTGAATGCGCCGAGCTATTAGCTCCCCCCTGGGCTAATACTACGACCGCACTTCTACGCCATCCTCCGGGAGGACTCAGCCACGGGTTCCGGCTAAGTGCGGTCGTAGTACTAATGAAGATTAAGAAATTGTTGCGGCAACGGTAGGGATTGCCGAGCCAAATTGTGAATCTTCATAAGCCACAGGGCTGTTCTACATCTTCATAACCGGCTTTTTCTTTGTTGTTAGCCCCGCGCCTTCAGGCCAGGGTAGGCCAGGCCGGTGCAATCTTTCGTCCCGATCATTTGCCGGCGATTTGGTCGCCAATCCACGCACTGATATACTATGGACGATAGACTTTAGCCATCATCACCGCTTTGGGATCACGCACCTTATGCCTGGACTGCCATCCAACAGCCACCCTGTTCTCTCCCCAACCCCCATCATGGTCGCCAGCGAGAATGGACGCCACGGCCTGCTAGCTGCTATGCAACTGTTGTGGGACGGCGGCCGCGCCCTGGATGCGGTGGAACTGGCCTGTCGTATCGTCGAAGATGACCCGGCCGACCACAGCGTCGGCTACGGCGGTATCCCCAATCTGCTGGGCGAGGTGGAACTGGACGCCAGCATCATGGATGGCCACACGCTACGGTCAGGTGCGGTGGCTGCGCTCTCTGGCTATGCCAACCCCATTTCCCTGGCCCGTCGGGTGATGGAGGAATTGCCCCACGTGCTGCTCGTGGGCCGGGGCGCCGAACGCTTTGCCGCCGAAGTGAGCCGACAACCGGCCAACCAGGTGACGGAAGAAGCGTTGGCCATCTGGCGCCAACGCTTTATCGAACGCAATGTCACCCCCGGCGACACCGATGATCTACGTCGGCGGGCGCGCGAGTTTTGCGAGCCCGTACGCCTCACCGATCGCCAGACCGCCCCGACGAAAGAAGAGGAGCGCCTGGGGACGGTCAACTTCCTGGCGCTCGACCAATATGGCGACCTGGCTTCGGCGGTGAGCACCAGCGGCATCGCCTGGAAATATCCCGGCCGGGTAGGGGACAGCCCCATCATCGGCGCCGGGAACTACTGCGACAACCGCTATGGCGCCGTTGCCTGCACCGGCATGGGTGAGCTGGCGATCCGCGCCAGCACGGCGCGCAGCGTGATCCTCTATCTCAAGCAGGGAATGAGCCTGCGAGCTGCCGGCTTCGAGGCGCTGCGCGATCTGCAGGCGCTCGACCACGAATACGACTATCGCATGAACTTTATCGCCCTCACCCCTACGGGTGAACATGCTGGCTTTACGACTCGCACAAGTGGACAATATCTTTTTATGACGGCGGCTATGGTTGAACCGGCGTTCGCCGAGCGGGCGCCACTCGATTGAACTGGAGCAAGCCTATGGTCCTTGAACGTTCTTATCCGTCGCAAACCCCTTCAACCGAGATCATCTATCCCGAAAGCGATGGTCTGCCAATGGCCGAAAATACCAAACAGTACGATTGGATCACGCTCATCAAGGGGAATATAGATATTATCTTTGCGGCTGACCCAAACGTCTTTGTGGCTGGCGACCTGTTTTGGTATCCTGTCGAAGGTCACCCGGAGATTCGCCAGGCGCCCGACGTGATGGTCGTCTTCGGACGGCCCAAAGGACACCGGGGCTCCTATCTCCAGTGGCGCGAGGACAACGTTGCACCGCAGGTGGTCTTCGAGATTCTCTCACCGGGCAACACCGTCGTTGAGATGAACCGCAAATTCCGCTTTTATGAACAATATGGGGTAGAGGAATACTATCTGTACGACCCCGATACCGGCGATCTACAAGGTTGGCGGCGGCTCGTCAACCACCTGATTTCCATCGCCGAAATGGATGGCTGGGTGAGTCCACGGCTTGGGGTTCGTTTTGTGTTGTCTGCTGATGGCCTGGTGCTTTATCAGCCGGATGGCGCGCCTTTTCTCGGCTTTGTCGAACTTGCCGAACTCGCCGAACAGGCAGAAGAGCTGGCCGAACGAGCCCGCGCCCGAGCCGAACAGGCAGAATCTCGCGCCGAACAGGCAGAATCTCGCGCCGCCCGCCTGGCTGCCCGTTTGCGCGAACTAGGGGTTGATCCCGACGCCAACGGTACAGCCTGAGTGATTTACTACGAGCGAAACAGGAACATGCCAACCGTCGTCAAAATGCCCCAATTAGGTGAAAGCGTGGTCGAAGGTACGGTGGCGCGCTGGCTCAAGGCGCCAGGTGACCTTGTGACCAAACTCGAACCGCTGCTGGAGATCACCACCGACAAGATCGATACGGAAATCCCCGCACCCGCCGACGGCGCGCTGCTCGAAATCCTTGTGCCCGAAGGGGAGACTGTGCGCGCCGGTACACCGCTGGCCTACATCGGGGAAGCGAATGCGGAATCCGGAATGCGAAATGTGGAATCCGGGGTCCAAAGGGCACCCCGGAACGCAGAATCAGTGGCCGATGGTGACGGGGAAAGCCGGCAGCCATCTCCGATTCCGCACTCTGGGGCGCCCTCTGGGCCCCAAACTCCGGATTCCGAACGTCCTGTTGGGCGCAGCTTTGTCAGCCCCGTCGTCGGGCGGATCGCCGCAGAACAGGGTATCGACCTTGACCAGGTGGAGGGAACCGGTCTGCACGGTCGCATCACGAAGAAGGATGTGTTAGCTTTTGTGGAACGACGGTCGCAGGTGGGCGACTCAGCGATTGAGGAGACAAGAGAGATTGAACGACTGGAGCCAATCGCACCAATCTCCTCAATCTCTCAATCTCCAGCCAAAACCGAAGCTGTGTCGGGGGCGCCCGACAAGCTCTCCTCCGACGAGGTGCTCCAGCCGCTGTCGGCTATGCGGCGCGCGATTGCGCAGCACATGGTGCAGAGCAAGCAGACCAGCCCGCACGTCACCACCGTCTTTGAGGTGGAGATGACAGCGGTGGTTCGCCACCGTGAAGCGCAAAAGGCAGCCTTCGCCAACAAAGGGATCAAGCTGACCTTTACGCCTTATTTTGTGGCGGCGACGGCGGCGGCGCTGCGGCAGGTGCCTCAGGTAAATAGCCGGTTTGTCGATGGAGGGCTTGTACTCAACCGGCGCATCCACATTGGTGTCGCTGTGGCGCTGAACGAAGGGCTGATCGTCCCGGTGATCCGCGATGCTGACGAGAAAAACCTGCAAGGGCTGGCGCGGGCCGTCAACGAACTGGCCGAGCGTGCCCGCAACGGCCGGCTTGGCCCCGACGAAATCAAGGGTGGCACCTTCACCATCACCAATCACGGCGTGAGTGGCAGCCTTGTCGGCACACCCATCATCAACCAACCGCAGACCGGCATCCTGGGGATTGGCGCTGTTGTCAAGCGACCCGTTGTGCGCAGCACGCAACGGGAAAGTATGCGCAGCAGCAGTAGCTCTCTCTTGCCCAGCGCCGACGATGCGATCGTGATTCGACCGATGTGTTACCTGAGTTTCAGCTTTGACCACCGGGTACTGGACGGCGCCCAAGCCGATGCATTTTTGACAGTCGTGCGCGAGACGCTGGAAAATTGGGAGATAGCAGAGTGTTGAGGAGATTTGAAGAGATATGCGGAGATTGTGAGTTATCAAATCTCCACAATCCCCGCAAATCCCCGCAAATCTCTCAATCTACCACCGAATGCACCTGAGGAGAAATCATGGCAAACTATGACTATGATCTGATTGTCCTGGGCAGCGGGCCGGGGGGGTATGTGGCGGCCATTCGTGCAGCTCAGTTGGGGTTGAGGACGGGAATTGTGGAGCGCGAGAACCTGGGCGGCATCTGTTTGAACTGGGGTTGTATACCGAAAAAGGCGCTGCTCAAAAATGCCGATGTGTTGGAGACGCTCCACAGCGCGGCTGACTATGGATTCACCTTTGACAATTTGCGGGTGGACTTTAGCAGCGCCGTCAAACGAAGCCTCGATGTAGCAGCCCGGCAGACCAAAGGCGTGGCATTTCTCATGCGCAAGAACAAGATCGATGTGATCGAGGGGCTGGGTGTCTTTACCGATGCCCACACGCTCAAGATCACCCCGGACGAAATCAACCCCAAGGCGCAGGAGCGCACGGTGACGGCGGCGAATTTTATCGTGGCCACCGGCGCCCGGGCGCGCAATCTGCCCGATGTCGAGGTGGATGGCACGCGCATCATGACCTATCGCCACGCCATGCGCCCGGAAGAGCAGCCCAAATCGATGCTGGTGGTGGGCGCCGGTCCCATTGGGATGGAACTAGGCTATTTCTATCACGCCTATGGCACCGAAGTCACCATCGTGGAGATGCTCGACCAATTGCTGCCGCTGGAAGACCCCGAAAGCTCCGCTGAGGTTGCCAAAGTCTTCCGGCGCAAAGGCATCAAGTTCTTCACCGGCATTCGCACCGAAGGATTCGATGTCGGCAAGTCGAGCGTCAAGGTGACGCTCCGCAACCTGAAGGACGACAAGACCGAAACCATCGAGGTCGAGCGCGTGTTGATTGCCATTGGAATCGTTCCTAACACCGAAAATATCGGATTGGAAAAGGTGGGTGTTGCCCTGGGCAAGGGAGGGTTTGTCGAGATCGACGCCAACATGCGCACCAATGTCCCCCACATTTATTCGATTGGCGACTGCACCGGCAAGCTGGCTTTGGCCCATGTAGCCAGCGCCCAGGCTCTCGTCGCCGCGGAGAGCATCGCTGGGGCGCCGACCCTTCCCATTCCCGCCGAACGCTACCAGTTCATGCCCCGCTGCACCTACACCAAACCAGAAGTTGCCAGTTTTGGCATGACCGAAGAGCAGGCCAAAGCCGCGGGCCACGAGGTGAAGGTGGGCAAGTTTCCCATCATGCCCAACGGCAAGGCGCAGGCCATCAACGAGAAGGATGGCTTTGTCAAGCTGGTGGTCGATGCCCGCTACGGCGAGATCCTCGGTGCACACCTGGTGGGGCCCGAGGTAACCGAACTGTTGCCCGAGTTGAGCCTGGCCCAATTTATGGAGATCACCCCCGCCGAGATCGCCCGCACCGTCCACGCCCACCCCACCCTGAGCGAGGTGATCATGGAGGCGGCGCATGTGGTCGAAGGACATGCGATCCACATCTGAGTTGATCCACTGATTACACAAATTGCGTAGAGATTGTACTTTTGATCGTCTGTGTAATCTGTGGATATAAAGGCAACTATTCGGCGCGTTGGTGCGTTTATAAGCGTGCAGCCGGCAAATCCGCAATCCTTTGCAGCGGTGACTGGAGTCAAACAGCAATATGATGAGCTACGATTTATGAATGTCTCAACCGCTCCAGCCAGGGTCGATCTGGCGAACGCAGTGGCCGCGGTTGACGTCGCCGTTCGTTTTGCCGAAACTGATCTCATGGGCGTGGTGCATCATGCCGCCTACGTTGTCTGGTTTGAAGTGGGCCGCGTGGCCTGGATGAGCGCTGCCGGTATGCCCTATACCGAGATCGCTGCCGGCGGCCACCATTTTGCCGTCACCGGTATCCAGGTCGCTTATCGGGCATCCTCCCGCTTTGGCGACACGGTGCGTATCCTTACCCGGCTGGCGGAGTTGCGCAGCCGTCAGGTAAAGTTCAGCTATGAATTGCGGCGGGTCGCCGATAATGCCGTAATCGCAACTGGCGTAAGTGACCATATTTGTGTAGACTTAGAGGGCCGCACGGGGAAAATTCCCCCAGCAATTGCCGCACGGCTTTGGTCTGGGGCTGCGGCATTAGCGCGTGAGCAGGTCTCTCCAGTCCCGTCAGGCGCCCCAACGTCGTCATGAACGGCAGAGGTGAATGGAAAAGGAACCTGGTTCCAAGGTGGCAACCATGATCCACGTCGAACAATTTGGCCCCGTGCTCGCAATCCGTATGGCGCGCTCGTTTTTAGGGCGCCCGCTTTGGTGGACGGCGGCCTATTGGGTCGATGGCCTGCTCGTGGATACGGGACCACGCTACACTGCACGCGAGTTGGTGCAGGTGCTACGGTCGCTGGAAGTGGAACAGGTGGTCATCACGCATGGGCATGAAGAGCAGATCGGCGGGTTGGCCGAACTGCGCCGCCATTTTCCCGAGGCGCGTATCTATGCTTCGATGCGCACACTGCCCTACATCGAAGAGCCAGCGCGCATCAAGATGCAATTCTACCGCCGGCTTCTTTGGGGAACGCCAAACGGGTTCAGCGATGTGCTGACCCTGGATGCGGCGGACAATGTCATCAAGACCCGCAACTATCTGTTCCGCGTGGTCGAAACCCCCGGCCATTCGCCCGACCATATCACACTCTTTGAGCCAGTGCAGCGTTGGGTATTTAGCGGCGATGCCTTTATTTACGGTCGTGACGAAACGTGGACACCTGAGGCTGACCTTTTTGGCGTACTGAGCAGTTTGCGCACTCTGGACAGCCTACACCCGGAGCGACTCTTTGCTGCCACCGGTCGCGTCAGCCGCACGCCGAGACCCGAACTGCATGAAAAGATCGGCAACCTCGTTCGCCTGGCGCGCGAAGTTGCCAGGCTAGATGCCGAGGGTCTCAGCGCCGCTACGATCGTGACCCGGCTCTTCGGTCAGGAACCGAGTGCCAACATTTGGAGCTTTGGCCACCTTTCAGCTCTCAACCTGGTCGAGGCGTGCCGCAGTTACAATACAATCTTTGCCACTGTCGATAGTCCCAGCGTCCTGCTTCCCTCAGCAAACGATGCTGGCGAGGAGATCGACACCTCCGACTCTTCCCCCAACCTCTCAGCCGACTGGGGCGACTGGATCCGCTAGCGTGCCTGTGCGAGACTGCCAGCGACACAAGCGACCAGTGTCCCCTTTGCAGCAAGAAATACAACACGCCAAACAAAGTGTGGATCCCGTAACAACCATGAAAACACTAATTACCGGCGGCGCCGGCTTTATCGGCAGCCATCTTGCGAACACCTTACACCGCCAAGGCCACTATGTACGGGTATTGGACGACCTCAGCGGGGGCGACCCGACCAGCCTGGAGCCAGGTATCAACTTTACGCGCGGCGATGTGCGCGACATTCCAAAGCTTTGGACACTGCTCCAGGGTGTAGAGGTCGTCTATCATCTGGCGGCGCGTGTCAGTGTACCTGCCTCGGTGCTTTATCCTCACGAATACAATGATGTCAACGTCGGTGGAACCGTGGCGCTGCTCGAAGCCTGTCGCGACGTAGGTGTACGCCGCGTGATCCTCGCCAGCAGCGCCACTGTCTATGGCGACCAGACCGAACAACCAGTGAACGAGACCATGTTGCCCCGGCCGGCGGTGCCTTACGCCGTCAGCAAGGTTGCTGCTGAACAGTATCTCTTCAATCTAGGCCAGTTGAGCGGCTTTGAGACGGTAGCGTTGCGCATCTTTAACGCCTACGGGCCAGGCCAACCCTTGCCACCGGTTCACGCGCCCGTGATCCCGCAGTTTGTCCAGCAGATTTTGGGGCGCGGTTCGGTTGTTGTCTTTGGTGACGCCACCCAGACGCGAGATTTTGTCTATGTTGACGATGTCGTGGCTGCGCTGATCGCCGCGGCGCAGGCGCCAAATATCGACCGGCAGATTATCAATGTCGGCAGCGGCGAAGAGGTTTCGTTGGATGAGCTGGTGAAGCAGATCGCCGCCGTCGTAGGCCAGAAAGCCAATGTGCTCTACAACCGCGAAGTGTCCGGCGGGATTCGCCGGCTCGTGGCGGACCTGGCGTTGTCGCAACAGTTGCTCAACTATCGACCCTCGGTTCGCTTGGCTGACGGCCTGCGCAAATTGATCGAAGCAGACAGCCGCTTCCAACGGCCCGGCCAGAAGACCCCCGTGTTCACCGAAGCAACCACGGCCCCTGCCCGTGCCAGATAACAACAGTTGTCGTAATTTCTACTGGTAGCATATCGTAGAATTGATGTAAGGATTCCCATGCGTTTGTCATTGACCAGGATCGTATTTATTGCGGCGGTAGCCAGTGTGGCGTTGGTGCTGGCCGCTTGCCGGCTGGGTGGACAACCCGCGTTGGGCGCATATCTACGGGCGAACGAGCGCCAACTCACCCGGCCCTATAGCGTCGATGATCGACCGGTGCGCTTTGTCATTGAGCCAGGTACACCGGCGCGCATGGTTGCCCAACAACTACAAGAGGCAGGTTTGATCGGTGACGACCTGCTCTTCGAGGCCTATGTGCGGGTGAACGGGTTAGATGCGCGCCTCAACGCCGGCACCTTTGTTCTGTCGCCCTCGATGACGATGGTCGAAATCGTCGAGACTTTGCAGCACGCCCAAGCCGCCGCCGTCACGGTTACCATCCCCGAAGGGTGGCGTGCCGAACAGACCGCCGATTATCTGATCGCTGCGGGTATTTTTCAAGACGACCCAGTTGCGGGCGAGGCTTACCGGCGCCAGGTTGTCACTGGCGATCTTACCGGGCTTGACCCTGCGGCCTATCCGTTTTTACAAGAGCGCCCAGCGGGCGCCAGCCTCGAAGGCTATCTCTTCCCCGACACCTATGAAATCCCGGCCGAGCAGACCACCGCTGCCGATGTGTTGCAACGCCAGCTTGCCAACTTTGCCGCGCGTGTGCTCCCGCGTTACGAGGCTGCGGTCGCAGCCGGCAAGACTACCTTGAGTCTGTACGAGGTGTTGACACTCGCCAGCATCGTCGAGCGCGAGGCAGTGGTAGCGGCGGAACGACCGGCTATTGCCCGCGTCTATCTCAACCGGCTTGCCAACGGCATGAAGCTCGAGGCCGACCCCACCGTGCAATACGCTATGGGTTATCAGCCCGAGAGCCGCCAGTGGTGGAAGACACCTGTCTTTTTGGAAGAGTATAGCGGCGTCGATAGCCCCTACAACACCTACCTCTACGACGGGATGCCACCCGGCCCCATCGCCAACCCGGGCCTCAGCAGCATTGAAGCCGTGCTCGAACCGGAAGAGCACGACTTTCTCTACTTTGTCGCTCTGCCCGACGGCAGCGGCGGCCATGTTTTCGCCATGACCTTTGCCGAGCATCTGGAAAATGTGCGGCGGTATCAGAGGGGGGAGTAGGGAATGGGGAGTGGGGGGTGGGGAGTAGGAAGTAGGGGCTTCCCATTCCCCACCCCCCACTCCCTCATCACCTGCAAGAAGAGGTCGGCGTGGTTGAGGTTGATCATCTCGACGCCCCATTCAAGCGCCTGGCGGTAGGCCTGGGCATCTTTGGTCTTGATATAGAGCATGGTCTTGATGCGACGCTGCCGCGCGGTTTCGAGAATCGCCTGGCTCATATTTTCCCATTCAACCTCGACGATGTTGGCGCGAAAGCGTTCGTGAGCAGCGATGATGCCCGCTGCATCGCGGACGTTGATCTTCAACTGGAGGTCGGGAGCGAGGGTGCGAAATTCGAGCGCCCAGGGCTGGCTGCCACTCCAGACAAAACAATCCTCTTCCAGTCCATAGTGACGGATCAGCCGGATGATCTCGGCGGGTGAACCGGCCTTGATATCAAGAAAGAGCTTAGCTTTGCCCTTGATCCAATCAAGAAACGGCTCCAGACGCGGGATGCGTTCACCCGCGTACGCCGGAGAAAACCAACTGCCGGCGTCAAGCTGGTCGATGAGGGTTGAGGTCAATTCGAAAAAAAAGCCGCGCTCGTTGGTGGTGCGCTCCAGTTCAGGGCCGTGAAAGAGATAGAAAACGCCGTCGCTACTGCGGTTGACATCGATCTCCACACAATCGACGCCCCAGTCGATACAGCGTTGGGCGCTGGCGTAGGTGTTCTCTGGGGCGTACTCGTTGGCCCCGCGGTGGCAGACGATCTCGATAGGGCGGTCATTTGGACGCATGGCGGTTCTCCAGTTCATCGACCAGCGCTAGTAGTTGGCCCGGCTCGCGGATCGTATAATGCGGAACCTCCGACGCATCGGCCGGAACCTTGGGGCGGCGGGGCGCCCAGTCGAGCCACACGCTGACGATGCCCAATGCGTTGGCTCCTTTGATGTCCCGTTCCAAATTGTTGCCTACCATGAGGACACGGCTGTAATCGGCTGGTTTGATCTGCAACTGTGCGAGTGCATGGTGGAAAATCTGAGCGGCCGGTTTTTCCACCCCCACCTCCGCCGAGATGGCAAAGGCGTCAAAGAGATCCCATAGTCCATGAGCCGGGAGCACATTGCGAAAGGTGCCGGTCGGGCCGTCGGCGACCAGGGCCAGCGGGTAGCCGCGGCGTTTGAGTTCGCGCACGACATCGCTGGCGCCGGGGATCAGATCGGCGCGTTGGGTTACTTCGTGTTCATCCTTGACTTCGGTGCCTTCATCTACGATCGTATCGCCACAGTCAAAACAGATGGCGAGGATGTGTTGAGCCATAGTGGGACAATCCTTCCCTGGGGTGTTGGCTATAAGAAGCGACATGAAGAGG
>QEUW01000670.1 GCA_003577005.1 Chloroflexota bacterium
CTAGTACTACAGTTGTAGATATATTACAATGGCCCTCATCTGGCACGGAAACGGATGCCAAGGAGGGTCAACGGCATGGATGTCAACACGTGGGCAGAGAAACTGGATCACCTGATGGCGCGGATTAGCTCGCGCTTCGTTCGGTCGGAGGCTCGGCAGCGTGCTAGAGCCTATCTGCAAGGCTTGCTGAGTCCAGCGGAACGCAAGAACAGCTGGCAACTGGCCGAGATGCTGGGCGAGCCGACGCCCTATGGTCTCCAGCAGTTTCTCTATCGCGGGGCCTGGGACGCTGATGCGTTGCGCGACGACCTGCGCCAGTATGTGGTCGCGCAGATCGGGGATGAAGCCGCCATTCTCATCGTCGACGAGACGGGATTCATCAAGAAGGGCAGCCAGTCGGCCGGGGTGCAGCGCCAGTATAGCGGGACGGCAGGCCGCATCGAGAACTGTCAGATCGGTGTCTTTTTGGTCTACGCCGCACCGCAAGGCACCGCCTTCATCGACCGGGCGTTGTACTTGCCCGAAAGCTGGAGCGAGGACCGCGAACGCTGCCGACGGGCAGGCATTCCGGACAGCGTCACTTTTGCCACCAAGCCGCAGATGGCGCTGACCCTGCTTCAGCGGGCGGTGGCGAGTGATGTGCCCTTTGGCTGGGTGACGGCCGATAGCATCTATGGCGACTACCGCAGGATTCGGCTGTGGCTGGAGAGCCTGCCCAAGCCCTACGTGCTGGCCGTCACGGCCAAAGAATCCGTCTGGATCGGCTGGCAGCAGGTGCGCGTGGGCGAGGTGCTTGAGCAACTGCCGGAAGACGGCTGGGTGCAACTGAATGCCGGCGCGGGCGCCAAGGGACCGCGGCTGTACGACTGGCAACTCGTTGCGGTGAATGCGCCGCCGGTCGAGGGCTGGCGACGCTGGCTGTTGGTACGGCGCAGTCTTGAAGATCCGGCTGACCTGGCCGCCTTTGCCTGCTGTGCACCGGCGGAGACCTCGCTTGAGCAACTGGTGCGGATTGCCGGCAGCCGTTGGCGTATCGAGACCGCCTTTGAAGAAGCCAAGGGCGAGGTCGGGTTGGACCACTATGAAGTGCGTTCCTGGGATGGTTGGCATCGCCATATCACCCTTGCCTGTCTCGCCCATGCCTTGCTGGCGGTGGTGCGCGCCATGAGCGGTGAGCCGGAGTTGGCGCCGCTCTTGGCAGAACCGGAAAAAGGGGGTCCTGCGCCAGGCAGTCTGGCGGCCTTCAAGGCCCGCCGCGGTCTCTTGTCCGCCTGAGCGTGGCTGAAGTGCGCCGTCTGTTCTGGCGGCTGCTCTGGATGTGCCTGCCGCCGCACCCCTTTGTGCTCGCGTGGTCGTACTGGCGGCGTCACCACCAAGCCGTGGCCCAACATCATCACTATCAGCGCCGACTGAACCTCACGACTCAATTACAACTGTAGTACTAGTCGGCGTTCCGCCAAGCAAATAGGGATACTTCCATTGTGCAAATGCTACCGGTTGCTCCTGCAACAGAAACTCAATATCCTCGAGCTTGACAGGCGAGCCTTGCAGCACCCGCTCCTGAACGAGTTTGGCTTGTAGGGCTTCCGGCGCAGGCGAATAGAGTTTGACCTTACTCACTTGGATGTTGAGACCGGTCGCATAGATCAAGTCAGAGAGACCTTCCACGCCTTTGAGGATCGCTTGGGTTTGGTCAAGCATACTCTCTAGTTCGACCAGCGTACGCGGGCGTTGCACGACCTCAACCAAATCTGCCCATTCTATGCCTTGCAGATACTTCTCGACGATGGCCTTGCCATCTGGATCGGTCAACGCTACGACAAGACCAAACGTCGGCTCATGTTGCGTCCACGAGCCAGCATAGGTCGGTTCGGCTTCGGCGATCTTGATCTCTACTTCGTTCATTTTGTATTGCAGTACTAGCCGTCTCTCTGCCTCCTCATAGGGTATTTTCATGGCTTCGGCATAGGCTGCAAACGTCGGGTTGGGTTCTTCAACTGGGGTGGTATCCGCTGTACTCTCCGGTACAGCCTGTGGGACCGTCTGGGCAATCAGCGTACTAGACTGGAGTACAAAAAACACGACGGCGGCAAGCAAACAGAGCGTCGCCAGCCGATTCCAGGCGCGCCTTTTGATAAACATGATACATCTTCTGTGCCGAATGTGGGATGATGGGGAATGGTCAGGCCCACATCACATCGACACGGAGGCGCAGTGTGCGCCAGGGTGTGGTCGAGGGGATGGGGATGAAAACACAAGCGCGCCACTGGACCATCAAGGTCCGGCGCGCAGAGCGAGGATGCAGCCCATAGATACCTCCGGGGTCAAGGAACAGGAACTGCCAATGGCAACGCAGAGAAAGGGGAACGCAGAGAAAGGGGAACGCACGACACAGGGTGCGGAGAGTCAAGTGGAAAGGCCACTGTTGGCTATACCTATCGCCTTCAGCATAAGCGGGTCTTTAGGGCAAGGTCAAGAGACAGATGTCCATACCTCGGCTACGTCATTTGTCGTATCCGAATGATAGTCGGGGCTAGGGGCTATGTGTTCGGCTATCCTGCTCACTTGATAGCTCCCCTGGCGGCTGTGGTGACTGGAACCAAACTTCGAGATGGCTGAGCTATTCTATATCTCACTCTGTATTAGGTTCGCATGCTCGGTTTGGGCATTGTGCGCCCGCGGTGTATTCTAATGGACAGTTTTCGCAGCGGCGCGCCGTGATCGATGCCACACACATACCGGCGCGTCCCTTTTTGTCGCCTGCCCGTGCGCCGGCTCTGCGCCGCGCTGGGCAG
>QEUW01000671.1 GCA_003577005.1 Chloroflexota bacterium
AGCGAATATTCGGAGTGGGTGTGCAGGTGGACAAAGTTGCCGGACATGAGCCTTGCGCCTGTAGAGAAGATGGGGTTGACGGTCGCGCTGTGTATCTATCTTGACGCTGCGCCATCCAACTCGATATGGCCCGATGACCGGCCGGTGCAGGGTGCATCATGCAGGGCAAGCGGGCCTATTCTCAATCGATCACAAATGGATAGCGGAGGTCGCGATCCCCCCGATGTTACCACAGTCCGGCCCTGCCACGAAACGCCTCGGATGGTAGCCCTCCCTGGAAAACGGTCGAAATCTGCATGGCTTTGCGCCGGCTTTCGGCTTGGAGAATTGCGCATGAAGAAGCAGCGAGATTTACCGCAGAGAGCGCAAAGCACGTAAAGGCCAGAGCCGGCGACATTCGGCGGCGTTCTACGGCAAACCGCATCCCGGCGCAAAACCCAAAGATAGAGCATCCTTGCAATTAGGCAGATGCCAGTTGGTGTTGATACGCATGAATCGCCAACCCACCCGTCACCGAGCCAAACAGATCGGAGACCACGATCTGTGCGCCTGGGATTTCGTGCCGCAAGAGTGCCTGGAATGCGGGGATGGAAGAAGAGCCACCCGTCGCGACCACCACCTCAACCTGTTCAGGTTTTAGCCCCGCCGCGGCCATTGCTTCACGAATGCCCCGCCGAACCTCGGCGCGTTCAGTTCCGATCAAACCGTTAAATTGCTCGCGCCCTAGCTCAACCGCCAGGTGAATGTCCGCCAGTTGCAGTTTGATCGTAGACGCTAGCTGCTGTGAGAGTTCATGTTTTGCCTGTTCGATGGCTTGAAAAAGCGCAAACCCATAGTTCTGGGTCGCCAGCGTTTCTAGAGCTTGAAAAGCCGCGCGGTTATTGCCATACTGGATCCCACGCTGGATGATCTGAAGGTTTTCCGGGCGGGTGAGTGTCGGAATGGTCTGCCACTGCTCGAGCAATTCCGCCAAATGCTCAGGGAAAGGGATGAGTCGCCCATCAAAGTTCACGTCAATGGCCGATTGTGTCCCGAAATGGGGGGCTACTTTGCCGCGCATGATGGCGCTGTCGAGATCGTCGCCCCCCACCAGGATGCCCAGCGAGGCCAGCACCTGTTGTTGCCCGGTGGCGCTTACCTTGAGGACGGTTAGATCCAGGGTGCCTCCCCCAAAGTCAAAGACCAGGAGGGTCTGTTCGTGGGGTGTGCGATTGACGTGGAAGGCGGCGGCCGCGACCGGCTCCGGCATAAAGTCGACTTGGGCAAAGCCGGCCAGGTGCGCGGCGCGGCGTATCTTCTCCTCGGCCCGCTGATCCACCGCCGGATCATGCGAGAAGGTCACCGGTCGGCCAATCAGTGCTTGTTGCACCGGTTGGCCTAAATATTGCTCTGACCGCTGCCGCACATGGCGCAGGATAAAAGCGATTAACTCTTCAACGGTGTAATACCTCCCGAAGATGGTTGTCCCTTGATAGGCCGCTGATCGCAAGCCGGTCTTGATGGATTGCAGCAACCTGCCTCGAATGGCCACATCCTCATCAATCAGCACATCATAGATAATCGTGATGGGGCCGCCTTGTTCCCCCGGCTCAAATCCTTGACTGGCCACGGTATTCTCGATCGTACCCACCACCTTTTCTTCGAGGACAACGGGGCGTCCTGTGTCTTCACGCAGAAACGTTTGGACTGCGTCTACCCCCAAGCGCACACGGTGGTGATTGTCCACATAGATCATAGACCGTAAATTGTACTCGCTGCTGTTCTGTGGATCGAGCGGAATGTAGTCCAGCGCATTGCCATCATAAACCGCCGCCGAGGTGTTCGTCGTGCCAAAATCAATCCCAAGCCACATGGTGTAAACCTTCCCTCCCTGAAATCAGTGGGGCAACCCAAACGTTGTTGCTCAGGCCTATGGGGGTAGCGGTTTTTGGGTAAAAAAAAACCGCCAGATGGCCGGTTTATTGGCTTGACAACTGTGATAGACTGAGATTAGGAAGAGCAGTTCGTCCAAGTTCCTCGAATTTTTCTCCCTGTGCTTCGTCTTGCAGATTACGCGCCAGCCGTGCCAGCTTATCCGGGTTGCGGATGGGGTGCATGTTGTGGATGCGTGACGCGCCGGCATCTTTCTCAACATCTCAGCTTAACTGAGTGTAATGACAGATCAAGATAGATAGCGGCAAGCGGCGTGAAAGGGGTAATCCGCCACAAAGCGTTGTCCGTCCAGATCTGAAAGAACAAAAGAACAGAGGCAAACGCGGGATGGCTCGTTCAAAGATATCGGCAACGATGTGCGAGGTGCAGTGCGAATGGATCTCTGAGTACTTCAGCCGGGTGCGCAGGTGAATCAGCGAGATCTGGTATTCATACCCGTGACCGCCGGCAACTGCTGCACAGCCATCTGCACACGATGGCGTCCAACGGGTAAAGACTGACTTAGGCGTCTTTTTTTCGCTGGGGGCGTGTCAGCCCTGCCGCCTGCAGGGTGCGCAGCACCGTCCCCCGATGCGCCTGCGGGTAGTCGGCGGCAAGGGCCTGGGCGATGCGGATGGTGCTGCGCACCCGCGATGCGATCGGTCCCGCATACAGGGGGCTTCGGAGCGTAGCCGCTCTCGGCAGGTTGACCTCTGAAGCCCGGTTCACCGGACGTTGTGCGGTAGCCGGGGGATTGATCCCCCGGCGGCGCAACACACATCTCACGGGATGACTCACGTGCTGGTCTTTGTTTTCTCCCTCTGGCCTTTGCGTCCTTTGCGGTTAGGAATTCTGCTTCTTCCATTCCTCGTATTCGGCCCAGC
>QEUW01000098.1 GCA_003577005.1 Chloroflexota bacterium
GCAGCCTGGACGCCCACCATCGAAGTTGGATTTTCGGATGCGCCGTCCATCCTTTGGAGCGGTGCAACGGTTGCAAGCGCGGCGGGAAAAGCCTTTGGTCTACTCTGGCTGGTCGCCTTGGTAGGCTCGGTAGGGGCTGGCCTCGGTCTGCTCTTCGGCCATGAATGGTGGCGGGTGCTGGCTGTTGCATCGGCACTCATTTCGCTCGCCGCCATTGTGCCCTGGTGGAATACTGTGCCGGCGGGGGCCCGCTTTGGCGGTGTGTTGTTCGACCTGGTGATCATTGCCCTGTTGCTCTTCCCCTGGGGCGAAAGAATCACCGAATCACTCCACTTGCCCTAGCCGTGGGAGGTAAATGATGCGTACGAAACACAGAGATGAACGAGCGCCTGTTGCGCTGGACCCCCACGCCGAAGTGGAAAAGATGTACATTGCTGAGTATCTGAAAGCAAAAGGCTACTCTCTGGCAGAAATTGCAAATCTGCCTGCAGAAAGAGCGAAAGCGTTGCTGGAAGCGGCATCCCTGTACGCTTCATTGCGGCTTGCCGAGTTGGAAACAGGGGCGGCCCTTGTCGATAAACTCCACCTTGACGACACGACGACCGCCACATCCTAGGTTGGATAGACAAGCATCGAACGAGAATAAACTGGCTGTTTGTCCAGCGAAAAATCTGTTCCTCTGGCCGGTGATAGGGTCTCGATTCTCTTGTACGATAAAAAGGTAGAGAATTCGTGGAGCAATGGATGGAACCGGCCCAGAGGATAACAGCAGGAGGTGAACATGCACTATCAAGCAGACGTTGCTGCCGATCTCCAGGAAGGAACCTGGCTGGGCAAAATGCCTGACGCCATGATAACTCTGCCGGATGTCAATGTTGGTCTACTGGAGCGGTTGGCTTCCTTAGCGGTGGGTGCAACGCTCATCCTGATGATTGCACGGCGTCTTATCCTATACCTGGGTCTGGCGGTGGCCGGCGGCTTTCTGTTGTACCGCGGGGTCACCGGCTATTGCCCGCTTTATGCAGCTGAAGATATCAACACCCGTAACTGGAATCGTACGTTGCTGGTGTTCAGAAGGAGCAAGTACAATGAACAAGACAATCATGCAAGGCAAATGGCGACAGGTTCGTGGCGGTCTGAAAACGAGGTGGGCCCGGCTCACCGACGATGACCGGCGCCTGCTCGACGGCAGGATCGACCAGATGGTCGGCCTGTTCCAGGAGCGCTATGGTTATACCCAGGAACGGGCTGCCCACGCCCTGAAGCATTATCTGGGCGGCTACGGCAAAAGAAGGCGAGGTCACGCCGCCGGCCCGGCTCGGAACTGGCGCCCCGTGATTGCGGTTGTGGGGGGCTTTACACTTCTCACCGCCGGCGGGCTTGCGCTTGCGCGCATGATGTCTGCCCGCCGGGAGCAGGTCGACAAGGCGTACGCCGGTCACGAAGCTTTTGCTAGCCCGGAAGTAGAGTTCGACTAGGTTCGCGATGCACTTGAAAAGTGCGTTGCACCTTGCACATGCGTTGCACCTTGCAGGTGCAACGCACGTGCGCACCCCGGCCGGGTCATGCACTGCTAGACAAATGTCAACAGAACCTAGTACCTGACCAAAGAAATTATGACGGGTGCGGAGTTCGCACGCCCACGTGCGAACTCCGCGGGTGTCAAATCTTTTTTGGCGGAGTACTAGGTTCTGTTGACATTTCGGCTGAGACCAGAGATGCAACGCGCCTGAGAAGCTGTTTGAATAGGAGAATTGCCGCCCAGGTGCGTTGCACGCAACGCGCCCAGGTGCGTTGCACGCAACGCGTGCGATGCACCTGGGGGCTGGCTTCGTAGAAAGGTGCAACGCGCCGGTAGCCCCCCACTGTTCAAAGCAGCTGTCTGCGCTGCAAACATAGAGATCCAGATGCGGCTCATCTGCCGCCCCCCAGGAGCTAGCCAGACTGCTGGATGCTCGTAAAGATAACCCGTCCCCTTGACCAGGGCAAGAACTCCCCGTGTATCCGGCGTAACCGGAATCATTTTATGATACCGTAAGGAGGGAAAGCTACCGCCTGTTGGCGCGCCTATCTGGCTCAAGATTTTGCCGGGCAGCAAGGGTTGCCGCCAGAGCAGATCCCTGGGACTGATCTGTTTAGACGGTACACGAGGATAGGAAAGAGGTCGTTTGCATGAATACGCTGTTCATGATACCGGCCACGAAGCATGGTTCTGATCACAGCAGCGCCGCGCGGATGCATACGCTACCGTTGCTGCGCGCACCGGTGCATGCCACCGGGCCTATCCCCCTCATCGAACTGCGGCAGGTCTTCAAGAGCTTTGAGACCGCGGCCGGGACCTTCACCGCTCTCAAAAATATCAACTTGCGCATCGAGCGGGGAGAATTCATTGCCGTGATCGGCAAATCGGGCAGCGGCAAGTCTACCCTGCTCAACATGCTCGCCGGCATCGACCGCCCGACCACGGGCGAGATCTGGATGAGTGGCACGGCGATCCACAAACTCTCCGAAGGTGAACTGGCAACCTGGCGCGGGCGCAATATTGGGCTCGTCTTTCAGTTCTTCCAACTCCTGCCCATGCTCACCGTGGTCGAAAACGTCATGTTGCCTATGGATTTCTGCCACCTGTGGACCGAACGGGAACGGCGCCAGCGGGCCATGCACCTGTTGGAACAGGTGGAACTGGCCGACCAGGCCGACAAGCTGCCGCTGGAACTCTCCGGCGGCCAACAACAGCGGGCAGCGATCGCCCGCGCCCTGGCCAACGACCCGCCCATCCTCCTGGCTGATGAGCCGACCGGCAACCTGGATTCCAAAAGCGCCGAGTCGGTCTTTCAGCTCTTTGTGACCCTGGCGCAGCAGGGCAAAACGATCCTGATGGTAACGCATGACAACGACCTGGCCAGACGAGTCAGGCGCACGCTCGTGCTTTCGGATGGCGAAATCATCGACGAATATCTGGCGCATCTCTTTCCGGCGGTCGGTGAGGCACAACTGCTGGCAGCCATGCGCAAACTGCAGCCGGCTCGTTACGCACCCGGCGAAATCATCGTGCGCCAGGGCGAAGCAGCCGATAAGTTCTATATCGTCATCGAAGGTAGCGTCGATATTCTCATCCCGCAGCGCACGGGCGTTCAACTGGTCGTAGCGAGCATGGGTAAGGGCCAATATTTTGGCGAGATCGAACTGCTCCACGGCGGCGAAAACATCGCCACGGCGCGCGCATCGCTCGCAACGGGCGTTGCCGTGGCTGCGCTCGACCGAGAGACCTTCGCCGAACTGATCGCGGCCTCGCTGCCCGCTCAAGAGGAAATCCGCCGGGTGGCCGATGAGCGTCTCGCCGAACACGCGACTGCCGAACAGCAAGATGCCCCGGCCGGGGCAGTTGATGTACAGGCGCCATCCAATGGCTCGCCCTAGATTCACTTGTGGATGCGACCTATACAAAGATAGGAAGGTACCTATGCAATCACAACAACCACACAGTTCAAATCAAAAATCAGCGACAGACAACCAGGCGCGGCAAGCGCGTAATCCGCTTCTGTCGCCCGCCACCTCGATTTGGCGTACATTACACGATCCTGTAGCCTTGCGGCGTGCTGTCCTTGTGCGTTGGACGCGTGCCCAGCATATGCAAGCCGGGTTGATCCGGCCACTGCGGCCAATGGTTGAGCGTGAGCAGCCCGGAGAAGTGCGGCTGGGGGCGCCCCAACCGCACGAAACCCGTCATGACAAAGTTCATCAGCGGGACGAAGCAGCCTACGGTTCCTTTCTGAGCCGCAGCCGTCACTTGGAGCATGAACCGCTCACAGTGGACCATCATGACTTCACAAGTCGCTTCCGTGAGCGATGAGCGGATTATGGAGACAATTTGTCTGTTCAGGATGTAGGTCCGTACCATGAGAGCCACAAAATCCACACACGAGAATCAACGGCTGACCCAACTGCAAGCCGAGCACCGGCCAGCAGTCATCCGGGCGCGACTGGCCGGCGTGCGCAGTCACAGTTATCTGGGTGATGCCGTGCTCGGTGGGATCGACGGCTGTGTCACCACCTTTGCTGTGGTGGCGGGCGTGGTCGGTGGTGGCTTCTCTGCTGTGGTTGCGATTGTGCTCGGCTTCGCCAATCTACTGGCCGATGGCTTTAGCATGGCGGTGAGCAACTACCAGAGCACCAAAAGCCAGCGCGAGTTTGTCGAAGAGGCGCGCCGGACAGAAGAGCGCCACATCGAACAAATTCCCGCTGGCGAGCGGGAAGAGATCCGGCAGATTTTCGCCCGCAAAGGGTTCGAGGGCGAGATACTGGAAGCGATCGTAGACGGCATCACCCAGGATCGCCAACTTTGGGTAGATACGATGTTGACCGAAGAGCTGGGGCTGCAGATCGATGGCCCCAGCCCCCTGCGGGCGGCGCTGTCCACCTTTGTTGCATTCTGTGCCGTTGGACTGATCCCGCTGATTCCCTTCTTGCTCCCCAACCTGACATCATCTCAGACTTTTATTGTCAGCGCAGGGTTGACTGCCTTTGCCTTTTTTGGCATCGGCACGGTGAAGGGGTGGGTGCTCGGCCGGTCACCGCTCCATAGTGGTGCCGAGACCCTGTTTATTGGCGGAATGGCGGCGCTGTTGGCCTACGTAGTGGGTGCATGGTTGCGGCAGACCTTTGGGGTCGGATAGCTGCTGTGATCATCACCTGGAGGTAGGAACAAGATGGACAAGAAAGTATGGATGACGCCTGAAGGTTATCAGAAGCTCCAGGCGCAGCTTGAGGAACTTTGCACCGTAAAACGGCCGGCCGTGCTCCAGAATTTGCAGGAGGTAAGCGGCAGCGCCGACTGGCGCGAAAACAGCCAACTGATCCATGTGCAGGATGAATTGGCGTTGATCGACGCCGAGATTCGCCGGCTGCAGGAGCTACTCGCCCAAAGCGAAGTGGTCGAGCCGCAGACCAGCAACATCGTCGTCGATATCGGCGAGACCGTGGTCCTGCAAACGGACGGTGAGATCGAGACCTATACGATCGTAAGCCCGGCCGAGTCTGACCCGGACGCCGGGCGCATCTCCTATGAGAGCCCGGTGGGTCACACATTACTCAAGCACAAGGTGGGTGACGAGGTGGAAGTCAAGGTCCCCGCCGGTCTGCTGCACTATCGCATCGTTGCGGTGCGGTAGCGATGGCGACTTGTAAGCTTCACAGGAGATAAAGAAGAAAGTCGAGGCAAAAGATGGAAAAGCGCATTGGCCAGGTTACCCGGCAATCACACGCATCTGCGCCGATCTTCATTGTCTCTGGCGGGGCTGGCGCCAGCGCCGAACAGGTGGTGCGTACCGTGCTGGCGCAGTTTGGCGATGCCAATGTCCCGCTTGTGATTGAGCCCTATGTCCATCGTCTGGAGCAGCTACACGCCATTGTGGATCGTGCGGCCACCAGGGGCGGCATTCTGGTCCACACGATGGTTGAAGCCGAGTTGCGCCAACAGTTGATCGCCCTGGCGGCAGCCAGGAACGTTGCCGCCTTTGACCTGTTTGGCCCGCTGATCACCCAACTCAGCCAGATGCTCGGCCAGAAGCCGGCGGAGCGACCCGGCCTCTACCGCCAGTTGAATCAGGCCTACTTCAAGCTCATCGAAGCCATTGAATTTTCAGTCGCCCATGATGACGGCAAGCGCGCCTACGAATTACCTCAGGCCGACATCGTCTTGCTCGGCGTCTCCCGAGTCGGCAAGACACCGCTCAGCATCTATCTCTCGATGTTGGGGTGGAAAGTGGCAAATGTGCCGCTGGCGCCGGCCGTCGAGCCACCGGCAGAGCTATTCCAGGTTGACCGCCGCCGGGTGATCGGCTTGACGATCGCGCCGGTGCAACTACTGACCTACCGCCGCTCGCGCCTGCCACAGCTGGGCATGGCGAGCGGCTCATATACCGAATCCGAGGCCGTACGCGAAGAGCTGCGGGCAGCCAACCATCTCTTCGCCACACACGGTTTCACCATCATCGATGTCACCGATAAGCCTATCGAAACAAGCGGTGAAGAGGTAGTGCTGACGGTGACACGCCAGTTGCAGCAAGATTCATGACATCTGCAGAACGAGAATGATGCCCACTGAACCTTCGACGAGAAACCGCAAGGCCACCCTATCTCGCGGCGTACAAAGGTGGCTGATCCGCGAGATCACCGGCATTTTCATGGTCGCCGCTATGCTCTTCATTCCCGCTGGCCGCCTGGACTGGACGATGGGCTGGGCCCTAGTTGGCCTCTACGCCGTCTGGGTGGCCGCCACTGCGCTCCTGCTGATCCCGCGCAGCCCCGAACTCCTGGTCGAACGTGTCACACACCGGCTGGGCGATAAGCGCTGGGACAATCTCATTCTCATCCTCTACGGGTTGATGACCATTGTCAAGTATGTCACAGCCGGGCTGGACTTCCGCTTCGGCTGGAGCGCACCGCTGCCGCTGGCGCTGCAAATTGGCGCGCTGATCGTGGCCGTGCTGGCCTATGCGTTGGTAACCTGGGCGATGGCCGCCAATGCCTTTTTCGCCCTGGCCAACCGGATCCAGCGCGAGCGAGGTCATACCGTCGCCAGCGGCGGCCCTTATCGCTTCATCCGCCATCCCGGTTACCTCGGGTCGATTGGGTTTGAACTGGCCACACCGGTCGCCCTGGGCTCGCTCTGGGCGCTGATTCCCGGTGCTGTCTCGGCTGTGCTCATGCTTGTGCGCACGGCGTTCGAAGATCGGGCGTTGCATGGGGAGCTACCGGGCTATCCGGCCTATGCCCGGCAGACCCGTTATCGCCTGTTGCCGGGTATTTGGTGATGCTACCGGGGACATCTGTCCGCCCGTCAACCGGCCTACAGGTTTAGGAGACAAGTGCGCAAAGTGTCCGTTTGCGGTATGATGCGATGATAGAGATTTGTTCTGATATTGTTACCGCAAAATCCTGCGAAGGACACTATGTCTTCATTTGTCGGCCACTCATTGGCGGCCCTGATCATCCACGAAGGCAGCAAGCCTGTGTCCCCAGCCAAAGCAAGCCGGTGGTGGGCAGCCGTACTGGTCGTGATCGCATCCGCACCGGATATCGATTATCTGCTGCCCGTCCTGCGCCCGGTAGCGCCAGCGGCGCCGCCCGACTGGCTCTCGTGGTGGATTTGCAGTTGGATGGGCTGCACGGCGACCATGGCCCCCCATACGATCCGCGTGACCCACTCCTTTGTCGGTGTATTTGTTCTGGTCGGGATCATAATTACTCCCTTGCTCCTGGCGTATGTTCCGCGTCCCCTGTGGCGAGTTTACACCCTTCAGGCCGTTGCAGTCGGTCTTTCGCATCTTCTGCTTGATTTCCTGGTGAGCGCCACCCCGACTGCCTTTTTTTGGCCGTTGAGCAATACCGCCATCGCCCTCCCGATCAGTATCTTGCCACGGCTGGGCGTGATCTCGTTGACAAATCCAACCATGTACTATGCGATCCTGATCGAGATCGTTGTCTTTGTGTCACTCTGGGTAGGCGTCTACTGGTTCAGGAGCCGGTGCATTGTGTAATCGGCAACACTTTGGGAAAGAAACAGGCATAGATCGCCACGCTGGCAGCCACATTCGGTGGGGAAGGCTACTGCGAAGATAGCTCTGAAGGGGTAGAAAAGGGAGACGACTTAGCTCGATGCCATTTTACATATGGGCGTTTGAACCCCCAATGCTTGTGGGACAGAAGCTGCGGATTTCGAGTGGAACTCTGGCCGAAGGGCATCAACGTTGCAGAAAAGGAGAGGGTACATGGGAAAAATCACATTCCCCAAAGACTTTCTGTGGGGCGTAGCTACCGCATCGTACCAGATCGAGGGCGCCTGGCAGGCGGATGGCAAGGGTGAGTCGATCTGGGATCGCTTTGCCCACACGCCGGGCAAGATCCTGGACGGCAGCAATGGCGATGTCGCCTGCGACCACTACCACCGCTGGGCCGATGACATTGCGCTGATGAAGTCGCTCAACATCCAGTCGTATCGTTTCTCCATTGCCTGGCCGCGCATCCTGCCCGAAGGCCGGGGCCAGGTGAACCAAGCCGGCCTCGATTACTACAGCCGTCTGGTGGATGGACTGCTGGCTGCGGGCATCGTTCCCTTTGTGACGCTTTATCACTGGGACCTGCCCCAGGCGCTGCAGGACGAAGGCGGTTGGCCCCACCGGCCCACGGCAGCGGCCTTTGTGGAATACGCCGATGTGGTGACTGCCCATCTTGGCGACCGGGTCAAACACTGGATCACGCACAACGAACCGTGGTGCATCGGCTTCCTCAGCCACCAGATCGGCGAGCACGCACCTGGCTGGCAGGATTGGCCCGCCGCGCTACGGGCCTCACACCACGTGCTGCTGTCGCACGGCTGGGCTGTACCGGTGATCCGCCGCAATAGCCCCGACGCCGAGGTTGGCATCACGCTCAACTTTACGGTTGCCGAGCCGGCCTCACCCAGCGCCGCCGATTTTCACGCGACTCGCCGTTTTGACGGCTATTTCAACCGCTGGTTCCTCGACCCGGTCTACGGCCGCCACTACCCGGCTGATATGGTGGCCGATTATATCGCCGCCGGCCATCTGCCCAATGGGCTGGACTTTGTCGAGGAAGGCGACCTGGCCACTATTGCTGTCCAGACCGACTTCCTCGGCGTCAACTATTACACGCGAGCGATCCTGCGCGACGAACAAGTGAGCGAGAATCGGTTGGAGGTAAACGATCCTGCGCCCAAGGCAGAACAGACCGAGATGGGTTGGGAGATTTATCCCTACGGGCTGTACAAGCTGCTCAACCGTCTGCACTTTGAGTACGAGGTGCCCAAGCTCTATGTCACGGAAAATGGCTGTAGTTACAGCGATGGCCCCAATGCCGAAGGCGAGATCCCCGATGAGCGGCGAGTGCGTTATCTGCGCGACCACTTTGCAGCGACGCACCGGGCCATCCAAAACGGGGTGCCGCTGGCCGGCTATTTTGTCTGGTCGTTGATGGATAACTTCGAATGGGCCAAGGGCTATACCCAACGCTTTGGCATCGTCTGGGTGGACTATGCCACCCAACAGCGCATCCCCAAACAGAGCGCCCTCTGGTACAAGACGGTAATTGCAGAGAAAGCCGTGCCGGTCTGACCCAGGGCTATTTCATGTTGCAGACAACGACATTGCCAGCCAATTTTGTTGCAGAAGCGATGCAAGATCAAATCCGGTTGTCCTCATGCATAATTCATTGCATGGTCGTGCGTGTTTACAACATGAAATAGTCCTACGGTCTGACCAGTTAACAATTAACAATTGTCAATTGTTAATGAGGGGATCTCCACTCACCTCTTAAACAACATGCCTTGGGGAAGCAATTGTGGCTGTTTTTTCCAACACCCGGATTGGCGGGTTTATCGTTGCATTGTTGATGGGTTTGATCGGCTACAGCCTGGCGCCGCCCGACCTGGCGCCGGGCGACTATGTGGCCCAGATCGAGGCGACCCTGCCCACGGAGACGCTGCGCGTGGAATATCGCTTCACCGTGGGCAATGGGGCGGCGGAGCGCGCTGTGCAACTGGGCGAGCCGGGCGCATCGAGGCTGGTTGTCGAGGGGCCCGCTGCCTTTCTAGCCGGCCTGAATCAACAGATTGCTTATCGCGCTCAGGTTCAAGATAGCAGCGGTCAACCGCTGCGAATCCCTATGGAGCAACTCTCGTCGGTCGCGCAGGGACCTGATTTCTCGCAGCGGCTGCCCGCCATCGAGTATCGCGACGGCTGGTATCTCTTCCGCATGACCATCCCTTATAAGGCGAAGATCGCCTTGGGGTTGCTCTTTGCCGTGGCCGCCCTCTGGTTGAGCGAGCTGATCCCGCTGGCCGCGGCGGCCATGTTCATCCCGGTGGTTGCGGTGGTTGCCGGCGTTACGGATGCACAATCCGTGTTGGAGCCTTTTGCCCATCCCATCATTGTGCTCTTTCTGGCTGGCTTTCTCATGGCCGAAGGCATGCACCGCACGGGTATCGACCGCCGTGTGGCGCTCACCATCCTCAGCCGGTCGAGTCTGCGCCCTACCCTCCTGATGTTGACCATGATGGCGCTCACTGCCTTTCTCTCCATGTGGATGTCCAACACGGCGGCTGTGGCGCTCATCATCCCCATTGCGCTGGCCGTGCTGGAGAAGATCCCGGCTGAAGATGGCCGCACGGACTTTCGCCGGGCGCTCATTCTGGGCATCGCCTACGCCGCGACCATCGGCGGCGTAGGCTCGGCGATTGGGACACCCGCCAACATGCTGGCGATCACCTATCTCAACGAATTTGCCGGCGCACACTTCACCTTTGTGGATTGGTTTCGCATTGGGCTGCCGATGACGCTGATCATGGTGCCTGTGATCTGGCTCTACCTGTTGCTCAGCTTCCGCGTCCGGTCGGGCGCGCTGGGTGCGGTCGACCGGGCGGTCTACCTGCGCGACCTGGCTGCGCTGGGCCCGCTCAAGGCCGGCGAGCGGATCATCCTGGCCACTTTTGTCACGGTGATGACCCTCTGGCTGACCGAGCAGTGGCACGCCCTGCCGACGGCTATCGTGGCGCTGGGTGGGGCGCTGGCGCTTTTTGTCACCGGTCTTATCGACCGCGAGGACCTCCAGCGTGTCAACTGGAATGCCTTGCTGACCTTTGGCGGCGGGCTGGCAATTGGCGCCCTGTTGCTCCAGACTGGCGTCTCGGATTGGATTGCGCTGCGGTTGACGGGTCTGGCGGAACTACCACCCACCGTGGTGATCGTCCTCATCGCCGCGTTGACCCTCCTCACCGGCGCGTTTATCTCCAATACGGCGTGCGCCGCCATGCTTATCCCCATTGCGCTGCCGTTGGCGCAAGTGCTGCAGATCGACCCCACTTTGCTGGTGGCGGTGGTGGCCATTGCCTCATCGGTGGACTTCGCCCTGGTGGTTGGCACGCCGCCGACGATGCTGGCCTATTCCACCGGCCTCTTCCGCGTGCGCGACATCGTCCGGCGCGGTGTAGCGCTCGACCTGATTGGGCTGCTGGTGTTGAGCTTTGTCGTCGTCTGGATCTGGCAGTGGTTGGGCATGGTGCGTTTCTGACCCCATAGCCTTATCTCGCCAGATGACCAGGGAGCAAACTCGCCGGATGGTGGATGTCCCTACCGGCTGTTTGTTGTACCGTGAGAGGGATGGATGTTACAAAGGAGATTATCATGGATTTTCTTGAGCTAAAGAATATCTCCGAGCACTATATGGAACTGGTCAACCCAACCACGCCGGAGAAGGTCTTGACGATCGGCACCGTTTTGGGATTGCATCAGGGCAGCCGCGTCATCGACTTTGGCTGTGGCTATGGCGAGGTGTTGGCGCTTTGGGCGCAAAATTTTGGGATCAGCGGTGTCGGGATCGACATCCGGCGCTACGCCTGCGAGCGCGCTCAGCAGAAGATGCGCAGCCACGGGCTGGCCAACCGTATCAATATCGTCTGCGCCAACGCGGCGGAGTATGCGTTTGAACCCCATACCTACGATGTGGCGGCCTGCATCGGCGCTACCTTTATCTGGGACAGCTTCCAATCCGCTATCCGCCACATGAAAGAGGCGCTTCGCCCTAACGGCAAAGTTGCGGTTGGCGAAGCGCACTGGCGTTCGACCCACATCCCGCCCGAATATGCGCAGGCGCAGCCCATCTTTCATCACGAATACGAGCTGGTCCAACTGGCGCGCGCTGAGGGATTTAACCTCCAGTATGTGGTGCGCGCCAGCCACAGCGACTGGGATCGCTACGAATCTGACAACTGGTACGGCCTGGTGCGGTGGCTGGAAGAGAATCCCAATCACCCAGCGCGCGCTGAGGTGATCGAGCATCTGCACAGCAGCCAGGATGAATATCTGCGGTATGGCCGCGAACATCTGGGCTGGGCAATCTATGTGTTGAGTCCGGTGGAAGAGCGGACACCCTGAGAGTTCATTTGAAAATTACGGTTGACCCAAAGGTGCATCGCACGTTTCACGTGCAACACACCCGGTGTAGGCGGCGAATATTCAAATGGACTCTGAGGTGATAGACACACGACAAGTGACTAGCCCTGTAAATTACCAAATAGTTGGCAAACCAATGAACATACCGTATACTGGAAACCGATTATGAATGAGCGTCAGGGGACCATTGTGGCCGTGCGCGGCAGTGTGGTGGATGCCCATTTCCCGGGCCGGGCGCCTGAATTGCGCACCGAGTTGCGCGCCGGTGACGATGTTGGCGTCGTCATCGAAGTCGCCGTGCATCTCGGCGGCGGGACGGTGCGGGGGATTGCGCTTACGCCGACGCAGGGACTGGCGCGCGGGGATCGGGTCGTGGACACCGGCCACCCGTTACAGGTCCCGGTGGGCACGCAGCTGCTGGGGCGCATCTTCAACGTCTTTGGCGAGCCGATCGACCTCTTGGGCGACCTGCACGCCGCCGGTGAGCCGGCCGCCGAATGGCGCGCCATTCACCAGCGGCCGCCACCTGTCACCGAACAAGGCGTATCGCTCGAAATCCTCGCCACCGGCATCAAAGCCATCGACCTCCTGGCGCCATTGGAGCGTGGCGGCAAGGCCGGTCTCTTCGGTGGCGCCGGTGTGGGGAAGACTGTGCTGATCACCGAAATGATCCACAACATGGTGAGACAGCACGAAGGCGTGAGCCTCTTCTGTGGCATTGGCGAGCGCTGCCGCGAGGCCGAGGAACTCTACACCGCCATGCAGGAGGCCGGCGTGCTCGACCAGGCAGTGCTCGTATTCGGCCAGATGAACGAGCCGCCGGGCGCCCGCTTTCGTGTCGGCCACGCCGCGCTGACCATGGCCGAATATTTTCGCGATGATGCCCGGCAGGATGTGCTGCTGCTTGTCGATAACATTTTTCGCTTTGTCCAGGCCGGCGCCGAGGTGTCGGCGCTCATGGGGCAGTTGCCCTCGCAACTGGGCTATCAGCCCACGTTGGGCACCGAGATGGCGGCGTTCCAGAACCGCATCTGCAGCGCCGCCAACGGTTCGATCACGGCGGTGCAGGCCGTCTATGTACCAGCGGACGATTTTACCGATCCGGCGGTCGTCCACACCTTTACACACCTGTCGGCCTCGATTGTGCTGTCGCGCGAACGGGCAAGTTTGGGTCTCTATCCGGCCATTGACCCCTTGCAGTCCGGCTCGAAAATGTTGATACCGCACATCGTCGGCGCCAGGCATTACCAGGTGGCGCGCTCGGTGCGCGAGACGCTGGCGCATTACAGCGAGTTGAAAGATGTGATCGCTATGTTGGGCCTGGAAGAACTCTCGCGTGAAGACCGTCGCGTGGTCAATCGGGCCCGCCAGTTGGAGCGCTTCTTGACACAGCCCTTTTTTACCACCGAGCAATTTACCGGTCAGGAAGGCCGGCTGGTTGCGCTGGAAGAGGCCCTGACCGGTTGCGAGCGGATTCTCGATGACGAGTTTGCAGAGTTTCCGGAGCAGGCCTTTTATATGGTCGGTGCGATCGACGAGGTGCATGCCGGGGAATGAGCGCCGTGCAACTCAAAGTCATGCTCCCGCAGGGGATTTTTCTGGATCGTGAGGTGACCAAAGTGGTGGCCGAGGCTGAAAACGGCTCCTTTTGCCTTTTGCCACGCCACATCGACTTTGTCGCCGCGTTGGTGCCCGGTCTTCTTGCCTTTGAGGACATGGAGGGTAACGAAGAATTTCTGGCCGTCAATCACGGTGTTCTAGTCAAAAAGGGGCCAGAAGTCATTGTTTCGACCACCGATGCGGTCCTGGGGCCCGATCTGGGCAAGCTGCGCCAGACCATCACCGAGCAATACGCCACCCTCGACGAGCGCGAACGACATGCACGTTCGGCGCTGGCCCGGCTCGAATCGGAGTTTGTACGCCGTTTCATTGAGTTGAGAGAATAGACCGATGGCCGAATCACCAGGCGAAGAACCGACCGATATACAGGCCGAGCAGCCAGGGGATGAGGCGCGCCCCAGGACGCAAACTGAGCTGATCGCCATCGTGGCCGACAAGGAAGCCCGCAAGCTCCAGGCGCGGCGCGAACGAAACAAGGGGATCTGGTTCGGGCTGGGCATGTTTGGCATGATCGGCTGGTCGGTGGCGGTACCCACGCTGGTCTGCGTCGCACTGGGGCTCTGGCTGGATCGCCGCTGGCCCGGCCCTATCTCGTGGACCCTGACGCTGCTCTTTGTGGGCATCTTCCTGGGCTGTCTCAACGCCTGGTACTGGGTGAGCCGTGAAGGCGGGCTTGCCCAACCGCGCCAGGGGCGGCGTACCGCTCCAGCCCGCGAAGCACAACAACAGGGAGAGGAGCAACCCTATGATTGACTGGTTGGTGTTGGCATGGGCGCTCTTGGCCGGCGCCGGCATCGGTCTCTTCTATTTTGGCGGGCTCTGGTGGACAGCCAACCAGTTGACCAGAACGAATCGCCCTGGCTTGCTTTTTATGGCCAGCTTTGTCGGGCGGACCGGGCTGAGCGTGCTTGGTTTTTATCTGGTTATGGGCGACCGGTGGGAACGCGCGGCTGCCGCGGTGGTGGGCTTTCTCCTGGCGCGGCTGCTCACCGTGCGCTATTGGGGGCTGAGACCGGTTGATCAGGCGAAGTAAGGCGGTGACAGGTGAGGCGTAAGGGGGGATTCACTTGTCACTCCTCACTCCTCACTCGACGAACTCAGCTTCGGATGTTCAAAAAGGGATCACAGAGGAGAGTGACAGCAAATGCAACTCAGTCCTGATGAGCTAGTCTTCTGGCGCTGGGGGCCGATCGTGCTCAACGCAACGATTGTCTATACATGGCTGGTGATGGCGATCCTGTCCGGCGGCGCCTATCTTGCCACGCGCAATCTCTCTCCGACCCCCACACCAAATCGCTGGCAGAACCTGCTCGAAAGCCTAGTGACGCTGATCAGCGAACAGATCGAGCAGATCATGGGGCGCAAGCCCGACCCGTTTCTGCCCTTTATCGGGGCGCTCTTTCTCTTTATTTCGGTGGCCAACCTGCTCAGTATCGTACCGGTCTATCGGGCGCCAACCGGTTCGCTGGCGACGACGGCGGCGCTGGCGGCCTGCGTATTTGTGGCGATCCCGGTCTTTGGCATTGCGCAACAGGGGTTGGGGCGCTACCTCCGGCTCTACATCCAACCCTCGGTCTTCATGCTGCCCTTCAACATTCTGGGTGAACTCTCGCGCACGTTGGCGCTGGCTATCCGTCTCTTTGGCAATGTGATGAGTGGCGAGTTGATCGTCGCCATTTTGCTCTCGATTACGCCGCTCGTCTTTCCGGTGATCATGCAGTTGCTCGGTCTGTTGATCGGCCAGATCCAGGCCTATATCTTTGCCGTGTTGGCTACGGTCTACATTGCGTCGGCCCTGCGGACGACGCGCACAGAGAGACAGACTGAGGACGCAAACGAACTGGGGGCGGTGGAGGGCTAGATCCTGTCGGCTTTTTTTCGGAGCGAACGATGTCCTATCGTCTGCCGTAGGGGCCGTTCGTGAATGGGCACCTACGGCAGACAACAGAGTGGAGAGACGACGATGGACAATGTTGGTTTGATTGGCATGACTTCGATTATCATCGCCGGGTTGACGATTGCGGTGGGTTCGATTGCACCGGCTATTGGCGAAGGCCGTGCGCTGGCCCAGGCGTTGACCGCCATCGCCCAGCAGCCAGATGAGGCCGGGACGATCACGCGCACCTTGTTTGTTGGCCTAGCCATGGTGGAATCGACGGCGATCTACTGTTTTGTCGTCACCTTGATCCTCATCTTTGCCAATCCCTTCTGGAACCAGGTGATCGCCGCTGCGGGAGGATAAGCCGTGCAGTTTGATTGGTTCACCTTTGCTGCCCAGGTGGTCAACTTTTTGATCCTGCTGTTTCTGTTACGGCGCTTCCTCTTCAAGCCGATTACGCAGGCCATGTCGGCGCGGGAAGCGGCGATCACTGCCCGGCTCGAAGAGGCGACGGCGCAGCAGCACGCGGCAGAGCAGGAGGCCCGAGAGTGGCGGGCGCGGCGCCAGGAATTGGAGGCAAAACGAGCCGAGTTGCTGGCCGACGCCGAAGCGCAGGCGGCGGAAGCGCGCCGAGAGATGATCGCCGAGGCGCGCGCTGAGGTGGCGGCCATGCAAGAGCGCTGGCAGCGTGCGCTCGAACACGAACAGGCCGAATTTCTGCGCCTCTTGCGCCAGCGCGTCGGCGACCAGGTGCTCGCCATTGCACAACGGGCGCTGGCCGAGCTGGCCGATGCCGATCTGGAGCAGCAGGTGGTTGCCGTCTTTATCCAGCGTTTGCAGCAATTGGAGGAGGGCGAGCGTCACGGGCTGCTTGCCGCGGTCCAGCAAGCGCGCCAGCCGCTTGTCATCCGCAGCACTTTTACCCTGCCGCCCCCACAACGCCAGCAACTAACCAAGACGCTCAACAGGCTCCTAGATGCCTCTACCGATATGCATTTTGTGGCAGCATCAGAATTGCTCTGTGGAATCGAACTCCAGGTGCATGGCCATCGCATTGGCTGGAGCTTGCGCAATTATCTGGAGACGCTGGATGATCACCTGGCCGATCTCTTCGAGTCCGACGGTGCGACCGAAGCCCTGTCATCCAGTTTGCCAGCGCAAACAGCGCACACAATGGAGCCAGAACGACAGCCATGACGCAAGTACAGCGACAATTGACCACCTTTCTCGACGAAACCTTTGACACCGTCGAGCAGGCAGTGGCTACCCATCACCCCTCCTTGACCCGGCAAGAGTTTGGCGTCGTCACCTTTGTGGGGCATGGCATTGCGCGAGTCAGCGGGCTGGCGGGCGTGCAAGTTGAGGAGGTTGTTACCTTTGCCAACGGCCGTCCGGGCATGGTTTTCAATCTGGATGCCGACGAGGTTGGCGTGATCCTATTAGATGAGAGCGAGTCGCTGCGCGCGGGTGACGAAGTCTACCGCACCGGTCGCGTGATGGATACGCCTGTGGGCGACGTGCTGTTAGGCCGGGTCGTCGATGCGACCGGCCGCCCCCTCGACGACCGCGGGCCGGTGCGTACCACACAGCGCCAACCCATCGAACAGCCAGTGCCACCCATCATGCAGCGGGCACCTGTTACCGTACCGTTGCAGACGGGCATCAAAGTCATCGACGCCCTGCTTCCCATCGGTCGCGGCCAGCGCGAGCTGATCATGGGCGACCGCCAGACTGGCAAATCGGCCATTGCGCTGGATACGGTGATCAACCAGCGCGGCAAAGATGTCCTCTGCATCTACTGTACCGTAGGCCAGCGCGGCGCCGCCCTCGCCAAGCTCATCGACGATCTGCGCACCCACAATGCCCTGGAATATACCACGCTCGTCGCCGCGTCCGGTGATGATCCGCCTGGCCTCCAGTTTGTTGCGCCCTATGCGGCCACGACGATGGCCGAGTATTTTATGCACCAGGGTCGCGATGTGTTGATCATCTACGATGATCTCACCCACCACGCCCGCGCCTATCGCGAGCTGTCGCTGCTACTGCGCCGCCCGCCCGGTCGCGAGGCCTTTCCGGGTGACATCTTTTATATCCACTCGCGGTTACTCGAACGAGCCACCCATCTGCGGCCCGAGCACGGCGGTGGTTCGCTGACCGCTCTGCCCATTGTCGAAACCGAGGAGCAGGACATCTCGGCCTATATCCCCACCAACCTCATTTCCATCACCGACGGCCAGATCTATCTCTCGCCGACGCTTTTGCAACGGGCGTTGCTGCCTGCTGTCGATGTGGGAAAGTCCGTCTCGCGTGTGGGGGGCAAGGCGCAGTTGCCCGCCTATCGCGCGGTCGCTGGCGATTTGCGCTTGGCCTACGCCCAGTTCGAAGAGTTGGAGGTCTTTTCGCGTTTTAGCACCCGGCTCGACGAAAAGACACGGCGCACCCTGGCGCGGGGCCGGCGTGTGCGCGAGGCGCTCAAGCAACCCCAATATAGACCTATGCCCGTACTCGAGCAACTCGCCGTGCTTTTCGCCGTAACGCACGGTCTCTTCGACCCGCTCCCCCTGGAGCGGATCGCCGAAGCCGAGCAGGACATCCGCACCGCGGTCTCGGCGCAACTTGCCGACCTTGGCCGGCGGGTCGATGCGGGCGAAACGTTGAGCGAGGAGGAGCGCACCCGGATCTTACAGACCGCCCGGCAGGCGTTGAACGTGGAACGTGGAACGGAGAGCGGAGAGCGCGGAACGGAGAATACGACAGGACGTGTGAACGATGGTGACGATTGAGGCGTTGAAACGGAAGATCAAAAACTCCGAAGATCTGCTCTCGGTCGTGCAGACGATGAAAGCGCTGGCTATGGTGAGCATCCGCCAGTATGAGCGGGCGGTGGAAGCACTGGCCGAATACAATCGTACGATCGAAATGGGTCTGCATATCGTGCTGCACGCCGAAGAGACGATCACGGTGAACCCTATGGCCGCCCCACAGGAGCAGGTGGGCGCGATCCTCTTTGCCACGGACCAGGGCTTGTGCGGCCAGTTCAACGAACGGATCGCTGCGTACACCATGGATCAGCTTAACGGGATGCGCATCGGGCAGGAAGCGCGCGCACTCATCGCTGTCGGGGAGCGGGGCGCCGGGTTCATCGAGGAAGCCGGGCAACCGGTCGCAACCCGTTTTCATGTGCCGGGATCTATCGCCGGCATCACCCCGCTGGTGCATGAGCTGCTGTTGGCTATCGACGAGTGGCGCCGTGAACGCGCCGTCGACCGAATTCTGCTGTTCCACAACCGGCCGCTATCGAGCGCAACCTATAAAGAGCAGATGACGCTGCTGTTGCCGCTCGACCTGGCCTGGCTACAACGTCTGCAACGGACGGCGTGGCCGTCGCGCGTGCTCCCTACCTTTACTATGCAACCCGACCTGCTCTTTTCAGCCCTCATCCGCCAGCACCTCTTTGTTACCTTGTACCGCGCCTGCGCCGAGTCACTCGCCGCCGAAAATGCCAGCCGGCTGGCCGCCATGCAAAATGCCGAGAAGAATATCGAAGAGCGGTTGGTCGAGCTGAACACTCGCTTTCACCATCAGCGCCAGCAATCGATCACCGCGGAACTACTCGACATCGTCGCCGGCTATGAAGCTGTCGCCGGCTCGTGGTGATCGCAGAGCCATTCTTCTAAAAAATGAACAACCAACAGGGCTACGCTACCCTGGTCACTTGACCAGGGTTATATCTACGCGCACGACTAGCCTGGAATCCATCCGCGTGCGTATGGTCAGCTGGTATGCGCATAGGCTATAGTGAGATAGGTCGCACGTAAGAGAGGCTGTTCACCAGGAGAAAGCAATGCTTGTTCAGGATCGGATGAGTAAACCAGCGATAACCGTGACGCCAGAGACGCCGTTTCAGGAGGCGCTCAAGTTGATGCAGACAAGAACGATCCGCCGGCTGCCGGTGGTGGACATGGCCGGCCATCTGGTTGGCATCGTCTCGGAGCGCGACCTGCTCCATGCGTCGCCCTCGCCAGCTACGTCGTTGAGCGTTTGGGAACTCAACTATCTGCTCTGGCGGCTGACGGTCGGTGACATCATGACCGAGAAGGTGGTAACCGTCAACCCGCTGACCCCGATTGTCGAGGCTGCCCAGTTGATGGTTGAGAAAAAGATCGGCGGGCTGCCGGTGGTGGACGAGGCCGGCCACGTGGTCGGTGTTATCACCGAGACAGACATTTTTAAGGCCTTTGTGGAGATGATGAGCAGTGCGCGGTAGGAGGGTAAACAGGTAGACGGGCATTGGCAAGGCCAACCTGTCTACCTGTCTACTCTACAGGAGACCCTATGACAAAACACCTGGTAAAAGAATGGATGTCCCCCGACCCTATCAAAGTGGACAGCAAAGTGGGCGTCTCGGTGGCCTATCACCTGATGCGGCTCAACGAGGTGCGCAGGCTGCTGGTGGTCAACGACAGCGACGAACTGGTGGGTATCGTCACCTGGGGCGACATCCGCGAGTCCAGGCCAAAGTCGCGACCGCCCTCACAACGGATCGATGCGTGGGAGAGCCATTTCCTGGTAGCGACGATGGAGGTTACCGAGATCATGACGCCCAACCCCATCACCGTCACGCCGGAGACCTCCATCGGCGAAGCCGCCCAGCTCATGCTGGAACACAAGGTGGGTGGCCTTCCCGTGGTGGAGGGCAAACGCATTGCTGGGATCATTACAGAATCGGATATTTTCCGGTTCGTTGTGGAGACAGAGGATATGTAATACGTAATGCGTAATGCGTGGCCGGCTGTCTACGAGTTACGAATTATGTATTACGCATTACGTATTACGCATTACGCATTACTTTCGATAGCGGAGTAACAATCATGCTGCGGGAACAGGTAACGATTGACGGCACAGAGGCTGCCGCGTACGTCGCCTACAAAACGAATGAAATTATCGCCATCTATCCCATTACCCCGGCATCGGGGATGGGGGAGCTAGCCGATCTCTGGAGCGCACAGGGCGAGAAGAATCTGTGGGGCACGGTGCCGCTCGTGGTGGAGATGCAATCCGAGGCAGGTGCGGCCGGCGCGGTGCATGGCGCCTTGCAGACCGGTTCGCTGGCCACGACCTTTACGGCCAGCCAGGGTCTGCTGCTCATGATCCCCAATATGTATAAGATCGCAGGTGAGTTGACCAGCACGGTCTTTCACATTGCCGCCCGTTCGCTGGCGGCGCAGGGACTTTCCATCTTTGGCGACCACAGCGATGTCATGGCAGTCCGCGCCACCGGGTGGGGGATGCTCTTCTCTAACTCGGTGCAGGAGGTGATGGACTTTGCGCTCATCAGCCAGGCCGCCACGCTAGAGTCGCGCGTGCCGTTTCTGCACATCTTTGACGGCTTCCGCACCTCGCACGAGATCAACAAGGTCGAAAAACTGAGCGAGGACGACATCCGCAGCCTGATCGATCCAGCACGCATACATGAACACCGGGCGCGTGCGCTCACGCCGGATGCGCCCTTTATTCGCGGCACGGCGCAGAACCCGGATGTCTACTTCCAGGCGCGCGAGACGGTTAATCCCTTCTATCTGGCCGCACCCGACATCGTGCAGAATGTCATGGATCAATTTGCTGCTCGCACCGGTCGCCAGTATCACCTCTTTGACTACGTGGGCGCACCCGATGCCGAGCACGTGGTCGTGCTCATGGGTTCGGGCTGCGAGACGGTAGAGGAGACGGTCAACTATCTGGTGGCGCACGGTGAAAAGGTGGGCCTGGTCAAGGTGCGCCTCTACCGGCCCTTTGCCAGTGACCGTTTTCTGGCCGCGCTGCCGCCCACGACCAAAGCTATCGCCGTGCTCGACCGCACCAAAGAGCCGGGCAGCGCCGGCGAACCGCTCTATCTCGATGTGGTGACCGCGGTCTTTGAGGGCCTGGCCCAGAACGGCGGCCACGCCCCGCGCATCATCGGCGGGCGCTATGGTCTCTCGTCCAAAGAGTTTACACCGGCTATGGTCAAGGCGATTTTCGATGAACTCGCCAAACCTGCGCCCAAGAATCACTTCACCATCGGTATTGTCGATGATGTGACCCACACCAGCCTGGACTTCGATCCCCGCTTCAACATCGAGCGCCCGGAGACCGTGCGCGCTGTCTTCTGGGGTCTCGGTTCGGATGGCACAGTGGGCGCCAACAAAAACTCGATCAAGATCATCGGCGAAGAGACGCCCAACTTCGCCCAGGG
>QEUW01000099.1 GCA_003577005.1 Chloroflexota bacterium
CCACGATCCGTCTGGATGACGGTGAACTCAACGAGATCGCCCTGAGAGAGGCGCTGGTTAGCAGCGACGGCTGAACCGTGAACAAAGATTTCGGCGTCATTGCGGCGGATGAGGAAACCGAATTGCTTGCGGCCATTGAAGAATTTGACCAGCCCACGCTCACGGCCCGGCTGTGGCAATAAGTGGCGACAGCCGGGGCAGAGTGTAGGGGTGGGTTGAGGCTGGCTCTCAGCGCTGGCCCGTTTCTGTTCTTCCACGGGCCAGAGGAAAGAAATACCGCACCGTTCGCAAAAGAGCGTCTCATCTTGTTGTTTGCGACCACTCATGGTCGTGTTCTCCTAGGTTTCGTAACATTTCACAACAGAGAGAGCAACATTATCCTCTGGATGCGCCCTCATGGAGGGCCCAGTTTGACAAGGACGGCATCCACTGTTACTATGTAATAAGCTAGATTTGTCTGCTTGATGGCAGGTTTAGCTGCCCGTGGCGACGTGGCCAAGTGGCAAGGCAGGGGTCTGCAAAACCCCGATCGCCGGTTCGAATCCGGCCGTCGCCTCTCCACCCCTTTTCCCGCTCGTTACACTACCAACCCTGTTACCTCTGGCAGTTGCCCGTCGGTTCCTAGCCAGATTTGTCGAGCGCGTGGCGTTCCAAATCATCCAGGCGGACCACGGCCAACGCAGCCTCATGGGTCGCTTGCAGATACACCGGCGGGGCCACACCGGCCTCCAGCGCTTCTTGCCAACGAGCGGCGCAGAGGCACCAGCGATCTCCTGGCTGTAGACCGGGAAAACCGTATTCGGGCATGGGCGTAGTCAAGTCATTGCCGCGACGCTGGCTAAAAGCCAGAAACTCCGCTGTCATTTCTGCACAAACGACGTGAAGACCTTGGTCTTCCGGCCCCGTATCGCAGCAGCCGTTGCGGTAGAAGCCAGTAAGTGGTGCCCGGCTGCACTCGCGCAACGTACCGCCGAGCACATTACGCGCTGCGCGCACGGCTGCAGCGCCAGCCGGTTTTCCATTTGTATGGTAGGTGTGCCGTCCATTTTGCGAGATCATGATCGCCATGCCTTGTCCACTCATCATTGCAAGATCTTCAAGAATGTTGCGGCGTATGATAGCACAAATGTACGAGGATCGCTAGCAGCCCGGCGGTGTCGAAGCGATTTGAAAAGGATCGGTGCATCGCACTCGAAGAGTGCGATGCACCTGGGTCGCCGAACAATGAAAATGGTATACGGATTCTCAGACCAGCAACAGCAGGAACACAGGGAACGCCGAGCAGCCACGGAGCGCACAGAGCTTTTTCTCTGTGTTCCTCTGTGCAGTCTCTGTGCTCTCTATGTTCCCGCTGTTGCCCGATTTTCACAGCAATTGCGCCGGTGCGTTGTACGCAAGGCGCACAATGGGCCTGGAGTGTTTCTGAAAATCGATCTGTTTGGCGAAACAATTGCTGTTCCTGCTACGTTACATTGGCGCAAACCCTTTATCCGTAGAGATCCCGTAGGGGTTGCGTAGAATTTGGCGTGTGGAAGGGCTCAGATTGGCAGAGGCGCCTCATGATGAGAAGAGGATGGTCATCGGGTGAGCGGTGGCCCGCCAGCCGGTGGTTCTGGGTGGTAATCAGCGGCCTGGTGGTCTTGATGACCAGCTGCAATTCGGATACATCGATGGTGCCTGCTACCTCGGTGTTGGGTGCGCGGGCGGCAAGCGATCCGCTGGCGGCGGTGGAAGGCTATCTCCAACAGTATCAGCCTGGCCCGCTACCGCGTGTCTTTCAGACGACACGCATCTACGACCGCCACGGCACACTCCTTGCCGAACTCTATGACGAGGGGCGACGCACATGGGTACCCTTAAGCCGCGTCTCTCCCCACCTGGTGCTCGCCACTATCTCTACCGAGGATGCCACGTTCTACCAGAACCGTGGTGTCGACCCGCTGCGTGTTGCAACTGCGTTGATGCGCAACTTGCGCGAGGGCGAGATCGTTTCCGGCGCCAGCACCATCACTATGCAACTGGCGCGCAATCTCTTTCTTGGCCCCGACCAGCGGTACGACCAGTCGCTCGACCGCAAGCTGCTAGAAGCCGGGCTCGCTCAGGAACTAACCAAACTCTACACAAAAGACGAGATCTTGGAGATGTATCTCAATCTCCTCAACTACGGCAATCTCGCCTATGGGCCGGAGGCTGCCGCGCAACTGTACTTTGGCAAGGCTGCCGCTGACCTCACACCGGCGGAGGCAACCTTTCTGGCCGGCATCCCGCAGGCGCCAGCGCTCCTCAACCCCTATATTAACTTTGAAGGCGCCAGAGAGCGCCAGCGGATTGTGCTCGACCTTATGGTGCGGCACAGCGCACTGAGCCAGCGTATAGCAGACTTTATCTACGACCAACCGTTGATCCTGCAAGAAAGAAGGCTGGCAGGGCCAAATCTGGCACCCCACTTTGTCCAGTATGTGATAGATACCCTTGACCGGCAACTTGGTCAGGGCTATGTGCGCCGGGCGGGGTTTGCGATCACCACCGCGCTCGACCTGCCCATGCAACAGTTAGCTCAGACGCTCGTACGCCGCAAGGTGGACGAGTTGCGCGGCCAGTTCGATCTCAGCAATGCGGCGCTGGTCGCCATGAAACCACACACGGGCGAAATTTTGGCAATGGTGGGCAGCGCCGATTTCGATAATCCGGCCATTGCCGGCCAGGTAAATGTTGCGACTCGTCTGCGCCAGCCCGGCAGCGCGATCAAGCCGGTGCTCTACGCTACTGCGCTCAACGACAACCTGGTCAGTCCGGCGACTGTGCTGTGGGATGTGCCGGTGACTTACCAGATAAGCGATGGGCAGCGCTACCAGCCGCGCAATTATGACAACAAGTTTCACGGCCCGGTGACCGTGCGGGGGGCGCTGGCCAACAGCTACAACGTCGCTTCTGTCAAATTGCTGGCCGGGTTGGGGGTGGAGCGCATGTTGCAAAGCGCCCGTGCGCTGGGCATCCACAGCCTAGACCAGCCCGTCGAGTGGTATGGATTGAGCCTGACCCTGGGCGGCGGCGATGTGACGCTGCTTGACCTGACCACGGCCTATCACACGCTTGCCAGCGAGGGGAGCTATCTGCCCCCGCGCGCTGTGCTTGCGCTGACCGATGTGCGCGGCAACACCAGCAATCTCAACACTCAGCCGGGGAAGCTACCCGTGCTGACCACCGAAGCGGCCTTTCTCGTCACCGACATTTTGAGTGACGATGAAGCTCGCGCCTCTATGTTTGGCGCCAACAGTCTGCTTCGCCTCAGCCGCCCAGCCGCAGTCAAGACCGGCACGACGACCGATTTCCGCGATAACTGGACCATCGGGTATACTCGCTATCTGGTGGCCGGTGTCTGGGCCGGCAATAGCGATGGGCGCCCCATGCGCAATACGAGCGGTCTCACGGGCGCTGCGCCGATCTGGCACGACTTTATGCAGGCGGTGCTCGATGACCCGGCGCTGCTGGCTATGCTCGGAGCGCCCGCTGACCCAGTGTTGTGGGAATTTACGCCACCCCGTGGCGTTGAACAGCGACCGGAGTGCCCGCCCGGTGTGATCTGCCGCACCGGTGGCGAATTTTTTGCCCAGGATTGGCTGGCGCTGGCCGGCGAGCACGGCCCGCTGGCTGATACAGTGGAGCGTACGGCCACGGCGCCTGTCTATGTCGAGACGCCCGCCGGTACCCGTCGCGCCGGCTTCTGCGTTGTCGGGGGGGCGGCAGAACGCACCGTACTTCGGTTGCCGGGTGAATTTGGCCTGCCTGCACCTCACACACCTGCTGAAGGGGGAGATGCCGGAGGGGAACTCAGCGAACATTCGGCCAACTTCTTTGACGAAGAAAGCGGTGAGTTTGCCACGCCGGGGAACGAACCAGCGTCTGGCAACGTTGAAGCTGAGCCAACAGCCAGTGGGTTCGATTCTGACCCATTGGCTCAGGAACGACTCCAGGTAATGGCGTGGAGTCTGCAATACGGAACACCGGTCAACCTGGGACGGTGTGACCAACTCAACGACCTGGCGCCGCAGGCGCTTGCCCTGGTTGCGCCCGAAACCGGTACGGGGATGCGTATCCTGGTTGACCTGGCGGCGGCAGGCAACCCGGAGTGGAGTGAAAGCGCCGGCGCCGGCGCCGGCGAGATTGCCGCGATCAGCGGGATAGTGGCCGGAGACGGTGTGCCGGTCGGCAGCGGTTTTTATACTTTAGCTGCGCCTATCATCCATGACACAAACTGCCCCGGCGCCTATCTGATGGGTCAAGTATTGAACCTGGCTGGTGACCCCGTGCCAGGGGTTACAATTCAATTTCAAGACCAGTGGGGCAACCAGGCCCGCACCGTCAGCAAGAGTGGAGTACATGACTTTGGTATGTTTGACTTTCCTATCCCGTCCAGTTCGCCCCACGAAATGTACGTGTGGGTGGTGGATAGCGCCGGCAACCCGATCAGCCCCGCGATCACCATTCAACATCGCCAGGGGGACGCACCCGATGTGCCCTGCCATCACGTTGTGCTCCAGGGTGGGTAGGCCATAAGAGATGAACACCAAGCGTCTGCTGCTCATCGCTGTAGCCGCTCTCCTCTGCGCCCTCGCCTTGACGCCCCCAGGAGCTGGTCTGTGGGGTCTGGCCGTGGCGCAGGTTGAATTGACCCCCCCGCCAATCTTCACTATCACACCTACCTTTACGCCAGTGGACTTTAGCCCGCTGGAGCCGCCGACACCCACTAAGGTAATCCGCATGGCCAACGAGATCATGCACCCGCGCAGCGGCGATGCGGTCTCTGGTTTTGCTGCCATCCGCGGCTATGCCTCGGCGTCCAGCTTTCGCCGCTATGATGTCCATATTGCGGTGGCGAGCAGTGAAAGCTGGCAGTGGCTGGCAACCTCGATGGAGCCAGTCTACGGCGATGTGCTCTATCGGCTCGACACCACCCAGTTTCGCGACGGCAAGTACGACCTGCGGGTGCGGGTGCTCCGCGACGACGGCAATTATACCGAATCCTACCTGCGCCGGATCGAGATCCGCAACGCCAATCCACCCACCGCCACCCTGGCGCGCAACGAGTTGGGAACCCCCTTCCCCACGCCGACGCCCACGGCTACGACGCCAACTGCGACAGTAACGCCCGAGTTTGTCAGCAATGTCCCCGACGGCCAGGGGATCTTCTACCCGTACAACAATGGTGTGATACAAGGCACAGCCAAGGTGATCGGCACGGTCAATGCCAAACCGGGAATGATCTATGACCGGTACGAACTGGCAATTTCGCCGGCAGGGTTTGGTCAATGGACTTTGCTTGTCAGCAGCAGCGACCAGATCTGGCAGGAGACTATCTATAAGCTCGACACCCAACGTTTTCCCGACGGTCTATACGACCTGCGGCTACGGATCGTCTACGCCGACAGCAATTATGATGAATATCAAGTGCGTGATGTCTATATTGCCAACTACACCCGGGTCAATATTCCCACCGCCACACCCACACCGCCGGTGCGGGGGATCTTTAGTCCGCGCAGCGGCGAGATCATCAGCGGGACGCTGCCGGTAACGGGCACTGCCAGCATCCTCAACTTTCTGCGCTGGGAACTCGCCTGGGCGGTAAGCGGTGAAGAGGAATGGGCGCCGCTGGTCATCTCTGAAACGCCGGTGACCAACGACCTGATTGCCCGGCTTGACCTGAGTCTGCTACCACCTGGTTCGTATGACCTGCGATTGCGGATCTACAATTGGAACCTTCAATTTGAAGAATACGTTGTACGAAGGTTGCAGATCGTTGCGCCCACACCGACGCCCACCTTCACGCCCTTCCCGTAGCTACTCCTGGCAGGTGCTCATTGGCGCGCGGCTGGCCGCCGCCGTTTTTGTCCGTAGGACCAGAGAAAAGATCTTTTCGTCATTGGATCGTACTATTTTGGAATCCTTACACTAAGGTGTAAAATAGTACAATTGCATTACAAACATAACGGAGGAAAAAGAATGGCAAAACGCAGACTGGAAAAAGTGCTGGCTGGCCTGCTTGTGGCTTTGCTCCTGACGACCTCACTGCCGGTGCTGACGCAGGCGCCCCTGTTGGCGGCGCCGCTCGCCCAGCAGTTGCGTGATCGACAGGTGCGGGGCACGATTCCCGGCGGCCAGTTCGCTAAGTTTTGGTTGGGCCTTGAGCCGGAGCAATCTGGCGCCACCGTGTCGGTTGTTGCCGAGTGGGATCGACCGAATCCGCGCGATAACGGGGTTGGCTTTTTTATCTTGGATGAAAATGGCTTGCGCCAGGTTGGGGAAGAGGCATTGAGCGCCATCGCGCTCGCCGCTGGCGACCCCAATTTTGTGCTCAACAGCCCTGACAATGTATTGGGCGCTTCCTTCAATGCCATTGGTCTGGCGCCCTATACACTGGTGGTCTACAATGATTCGGCCGCGGATGCCAACTTTACATTGACGGCCACCAATGCCTTTATCACCGATGAATCCAATCAGGTGACTGGCGCGTCCGCCACCCCAGCAACCGCTCCCACGGGCGAGGAAGCCGTTACCGGCGAGGAAACCACTCCCGCACCGGAAGCACCCGCCGCAACAACTGAAATCACCCCGACGACTACCACTATCACACCCACGACTGAGACGACTGCCACGGCGACGACTACCACGACAACTGCGGCGCCCGCAACTGCCGCGCCCGCCACAACCGCACCGGTGGCCACAGTCACCGGCACCCGCGAAGTGCGGGCAACGACAATGGTAGGCGATCTACCGGAACAGGACGACCAACACTTCTTGGGTCTTGTACCCACCCAGCGCGATGGCAATATCACGCTCAGCCTGACCTTCGACCCACAAGACAACAGCGAGTTAGCCCGGCGTCTCAACTTCTGGGTGCTCGACGAAGTTGGTTTTACCCAGTATTTGCGTGGCACCAATCCAGGCGAGGTAGCGATTGCCGCCGGTAACCGCACTTTCCGCGACGAGGCCAACGTGCGGGTGGCTAGCTTTAACGCTACGGGGTTGGGGCCGTATACGGTGATCGTGTACAACAACTCGCTGGTCCCCGGCAGCTATTCGCTCACGGTCGAAGGTGGTACCCTTATTGATGACTCTGGCCAGACCCGCACTGCTCAAACTGCTGGCGCCTTGGGCACGACCGGTGCTGTTACAGTCACAGGCACGACAACGGGTACGGTTGCCAGTGCGCCCGCCGCCACGACGACAACTGCTACCACCACGACAGCCACTGCCACGACAGCAACCACCACTACGCCGACCCGCAGCGGTGAACCGGGTGGCACCTACACTGTGCAGCCGGGTGATACCCTGTCGCTGATCGCCCGCGATATCTACGGTAGTGTGAACGTCTACCAGCAGATCTGCACGCTCAACGGTATTGCCAATTGCAACGTTATCGAAGTGGGCGATGTGCTGCGCCTCCCCACTCTTGAACAGGTCCAGTCGGGTGTAACGGCGGCTGCGCCAGCTGCGGCCGCACCAGCCGCAGCCGCACCGGCCACCACAACCACGCAGCCAGCTGCGACCACGGCGGTAACACCCACCACCACAGTGACGACGACTCCAGCGGTCACTCCCACAACGACAGTGACGCCCACCGGCACTGTGTCACCCACGAGGACCACGACGCCAACGACAACCGCTACCACCACAACCACAACGACAACCGTGGGCACAGGCGCCGCAAGCACGGCCGCCAGTGGGGACACGATCCTAGATGCACTTGAGGCCGACGGACGCTTCACCTTGTTGGTGCAAGCCCTCGAAGCCACCGGGCTGGATAGTGTGCTCGATGGGCGCGGGCCGTTTACCGTCTTTGCACCGACCGACGCTGCCTTTGCGGCCTCGCTGCCGGCAGGCGCGTTCGAGCAGTTGCTCAATGACCCCGGCGGCCAGTTGACCGATATTCTGCGCTATCACGTCGTCCCTGGCGAGACGCTCGCCGAGGATCTCTCGAATGGTATGCAGGCGGCGACTGTACAGGGCAAAATGGTTCGTTTTGAGGTGCAAGGCAACGCAGTCAAAATCAACGGGGCGAACGTTGTCACCTCTGATATCGACACCAGCAATGGCGTTGTCCATGCGATTGACGCCGTGATTCTGCCGCCGCCCGAATGATCAAGGAGTGATTGGGCAATAAACAGCAAAGAGGTGGGGTTTGCGGACCAGAAGTCCGAAATCCCACCTCTTTTTCTTTCGTTTTTACAGCTTCTAAAGAGCCGGCACTACTTTGGCTTTCACTCCCATTGCTCCCAGCGTTTGCTCGACTTCGGCCAGATAGACAGGGTTCATCACCAAAACAACATCCGGGGCGTACGTTTGCAGAAAGGACGGGGACTTGATAGACTGGCCGGCGCCGGTGATGTACATGCCCTGTTTGCGAGGGTTGATATCCACGGCGTACTCGATCTGCCCGGCTGAGCCCAGGGTATTCAAGAAGGTGATCCCTTTGGAGCCAGCGCCCCAGACCACCACTTTTTGACCAGCCTGACGCCAACCGGCCAGCTTTTCTCGCTCCTGGGCTATCTTTTCCTCGTATCGTCTGGCAAAATGGGCCACATCCTGCGCCAGCGCGGCAACTTCCTCATCCTTGTGATACATCTGAGTCGTGGCGGCTGGCGTAGCCTCAATGCATAGAAATTGCCCAGCAAACGTTGTTCGGACGTTGTGAACTTGAAAGTCGCATACCGTGAAGAGATATGCCAACGAATGAGCGGTAAAATATGAACAGTGCTCGTAAATAATGTCCCAAATCGCCAGGTCTTGCAGGGTAAAGAGGGCGTTGGGCACTTCGCAGAAGACGGCACACCGCGACCGGTCGCCGATGGTGCGGCGTAGCATGCTTACAAAATCATGCGGGGCAGCGATGTGCTCCAGCGTGTGGCGGCTGCTGATAAAGTCGGCGGGCAGGTGCGCATACTGCTCTGAATAGTAATCCTGGATAAAGGTAACGCGCCCGTCGGCCTCCTCTGTGCCGGGGGCGGGTGCGTAACTAGGGTCGATACTGACCCCGCGGTTGTCACCCAGTTCGCAGAGCAGCTTGAGGAAATCACCCTTGCCGCCGCCAATGTCGATCAGTTGTTTGTGGCGTAGCCCATGCCGCTCCACAAGATCCGCCGCCAGCCCAGTGATATACTGTTGGAAGTGGGGCGAAAAATGCAGCGAGTTCTCGTACTCCTCGCTATACTCCATGAGAGTCGGGTCAAAATCGGGGTTGAAGATGTGCCCACAGCGCGGGCAGAAGGCCAACCGGATATCCACGCGCGGTGCAGCGAGGGCGCGTTCACGCGTCGGCCAGAGCACGTTGCAGATCACGGGGACGTGGGGCACTTCGACAAAAACGGTTGCGCCGGGCGTGTGGCAGACCGTACAGACGCCGGGTTGCTGATTCATCATGCACGTTGTCCTGTGTCGCGCATTTGGCTACTCTTATGGCAGCCGGGCTGGATCGATCTGGTCAAGCGCGGGCAACAGCTGGTCCCGTTCAGAGAGAAGCGGGTTACTGATACCCCAGGGCAAGGCCAGGGTCGGATCATTCCAGACGACACCCAGTTCATCCTCACGGTTATAGTACTGGTCCACCACATAGATCAAGGTGGCGTCGGTCAAGGCGACAAAGCCATGCGCAACACCAGGGGGGATAAAAACGCCCAGTGGATTCTGCTCGCCGATCTCAAAAACCTGGCTGGCGCCAGAGGTGGGGGATGTTCGGCGCAGATCGGCCAACCCGACTCGCACCCGGCCCACTGGCACATACCAGTAATCCACCTGGCGAAAATGATAGTGTAAGCCCCGCAGCACGCCAGCCCGGCTGTCGCTGCGGTTGCTCTGAAGCGCCGCCCACGTACGTTCGGGAAACCACTCCTTGCGGAAGGTTTCCATAAAACGTCCTCGTTCATCCTCAAAAACCTGGAGTTGGACAAATTTCAATCCCGCGATCTGATCCGACTCGCTGATACATGCCATACGGATTCTGCTTCCCCGCTCTCGTATCTAATGCGCGCTCCGTGCGCTCGCTTCGATAATACCAGAGTCTACTGGCGCTGTCCACTGGCGCACCTCATTCGGTAAAAGCAGAAGAACGTCCGCTGATCACCACCTTACCGGGTACTGATGACCGGCAGGTAGAACAGATAGCCAGCATCTGCCAGCGCAAAGATGGCCTGGTAGACCCTGATGTCTGGGATCACCACCTGGATCGTCGGTGTATCAAGCTGGTCGATGCTGCCAACTGTGCTCTCGCGAACCTCCCAGCGGACAAAGATCCACCCGGTATCGGGCACGGCCGTCAGGGTCACAATCTGGCCGGTAGCATAGGTTGGCCCAGGTGGTTCTTGGATGACCCGCCCCCCTACCGTTGTGACAATCGATGGCGCAGACGCCCCGGCGGTTTGTGTGGCCGTGGGCGGTGCGGTGGGGGTTACCGTAGAGCCTGGGTCGGGTGTGGCGGCGCCGGTCGGTGTTGGCGCTCCCGTGTTCGGCGGTGTCGATGGTGCGGTAGCTGCCGGTGTTTCGTCTGGGTCAGGTTCGCCCGTGGGACTGGGTGTAGTGCCAGGGTCAGGATCATCCGTGGCGGCGGGGGTCGTCCCAAGTGAAACGGTGTTTGTAGCATTTGGGGTAGCTGTACTGCTGGGGGTGAGGGTTAACGTGGCCGTATCTGTTGCCGTGGCATCTGGCTCGGCTTCGACCGTAGCGGTAGGGGGCGGTGTCGGTGGCAAAGTGGCGGTAATATCCGGCTCGCTGGTGTTTGTTGGGGTAAAGGTGGGTGTGGGCGTTGCAGCGACAAAGTTGGCAACAATGTTGTGGCTGCTATTCATTACCAGCGTGACCGGGCTGACACTTCCGCTCAGCGTTCCACCCCAGCCGGTAAAGAGCCAACCATCGGCGGCGTTTGCAGCCACTGTTACGCTTTCGCCATGCGTGTACGATACTTTGAGCGGATCGACCGTGATGGTTCCACTGCCGTTGACGCTTGTGGTCAGCGTATGAGTTGTCAATGAAAAGATCGCGGTCGCAATTTGCTCGCCACTGATCACAAGCGGGGCAGGATTGGTTGTACCGCTTAGACTGCCTGACCAGTTGGCAAAGTTCCAACCCGGGGCGGGTGCAGCCGTTACTGTGATCACTTGACCACAAGTGTAGTGCTGCTGGTCTGGATGCAACAAGATTGCGCCATTGCCCACGACGTTGAGCACCGGTCGTAGCCCTGGGTCTTCAGGATGGATGGGCGCGGTGCTGGTAACGAAATAGTCGATTGCCACCGAGTGGGCCGGCGCTGCGGCACCGCCTGTGTTTGCAGCAAAAAGCCCTACTTTGTTGACCGTCAGCGCCTGAGCAAAGCTATGGTGAAGGCTCCAGTTGATCCCATCGAGCGAATACATTTGCGTCCACTGGTTGCCGACCCGGCTGACACGCATGTAGCGCGGGTGATCCACCGGGACAATGGTCCTCCGCACGTCACTGGCGCTCCCGTCGATGATCCGGCCAATGTACACCCTCGTGGCAGTATCGCGGCGGAAGTCAAAACGCAACAGATTGTTGACATCTTGTTCGATCAGAACACCCTGCGCCTGGCCGCTCGTGTTGACGATGGAGTCGAACTTCACCTCCAGTTCAAAATCACCGCTAGGCGCTACTTGCAACAGCCGGGGCGCTGTGTAGATACCGGCCCCCGCATCGTGGTCAATGCCACCAGGTGTGGTGATAAGCGCACGAGTTCCGTCGAAGGCCAACGAACTGTCACCGAGTGGATCGACAAAATCCCACGGTCCATCCCCCTGCTGGCAACGGTTGAAACTGTCTGACGCCAGTTCCACCGCTGGGATAAAGGTGGCCGTCACATCTCTGGCGGCGGTGAGTGTGAGTGCCGCAGGGTTGGCATTGCCCGTCAGACCGCCGCTCCAACTGCCGAGCATATGACCAGGGGCGCCAGTAGCCGGAAGACGCACATACTGGCCGTGCGGATAGTCGGGCAGATCGGGGATGCGAGCTACTGTGCCGTTGCCAACCGTGTTGACGGTCAGGGTATGTCTGGCCGGCTCCAGCGGCGTGACCGTCACTGCGCCAAAGCTGGCATCGACATGGTGGGCCACCAGCATGACAGAGCCCGTAGGTGGCTCGTTGGCGCGGCCCTGGGCCGTCATATCCCACTCAGCCGGCTCATCCCCGTTGGCCGGCCAGTGTTTGAAGCGATAGGTGGCGCCGGCGCCGGGGTTTGACTCGACACGCAGCTTAAAGGTGTAGAGGACGCCAAACTGGGGAGCAAGATCGGTGCGGGTAGCCAGGGCGCTGTTGGCAAAACCGACCATCTGTTGTCCTACTGAAATTTCGTTATTGCTCCGCGACCAACGAAACCAGGCGAGTGCGCCCAAATTGCGCCAGCCCATGCGCGGCTGTTCGTTTGTCTCCTGATAATGACCGGTCCACCGCGCCAGAATGCCGACCCCCGGCCCGTTGCTAGGGCTGCGAAAGCCGTTTGCGTCGATGCTGTGGATGATCACCGGCACCGTGACTTCATAATCGGTCCACGTGTTGTCACCGATCGCAACCAGGCGGTCGTAGGCAAAGACCAGCGGACGTAGCATATTGTCCTGAATAGCCCACTGGCCATCCACCACTTGTGCGATCTGCTGGATGTTGGTTGCCGTACCCCAGTCGGCGGTGTAGGGCAGCGCCCAGGTGTTGCCGGGCTGATAGTTGAGTTGGACAACCTGTACTGAATGGTTGCCAAGCACGTTGGTTGCAGTCAGGACTACCTGATGGACGCCACCAGGCAACGACTGTGTATCTAGTTCAACTGCAAAATCACCTGGTTCGGCCAGCCGCCGGGTATCTGGGCCGAGCGAGAGAGATTGAGGGGGGCCGCCATTGAGCGAATAGACGAGCGACGCAATGCCTGCTGAATCCTGAACATTGCCCAGAATATTGATCCAGCGTTGCGGGTTGCCCAGTTGACCAAAACTTTGATTCTGCCCATACCAGATGTCGATCACCGGTGTCGAAGCAGGTGCAAGCGCTTCGACGGCGGCTTGTGGGGCGGCTTGTGGTGGGCGGGCAAAGACCGGATCAGCCACCGGGACGCCTGCCGGGAGCATGGGCTTGTCGGGTTCGCCCTCGGCCAGCTCGGCGGCGGCTGCCGGGGAGAGTTGTTCATCCACCGGCCTGGTTACCGGCTCGGTTACCAGAGCGGATGGCTCAGTCTCGGCGCCACTACTGTATAACCCAACCGGTAGCGGGGCGGCGACCAGCGTGTGCCCAACGCCAAACAGCACGAGGCAAAATATCGTCAACAGCGTCAGGTGAAGCCAGAAATGTCGTTGTCTCTTCATACCTGATACTTATAGGAGTTACGCAGTTGGATGCGTTCCCCAGAGGTGCAACGCACTTTGCAAGTGCATCGCACCGGAGCAACTGCGTAACTTCTAACTTGTTTTGTTTATCTCGTGAAAAAGAGTTCGCACGCCCTTGGGCAACCTCCATTTGTACAAGGGCGTGCGAACTCTGTGACCGGATTGATTTTGCTTGTTGTTTCCCGTTGCGCAATCGTCAATAGGCGATGGTTGAAAGGCCCAACCTTATGGCTGGGAGACGACGGGCAGGTAGACGATATTGCTGCCGGCCGACGCTTGCTCACGGAACCTAGGTTCGTAGGTCTTGTGGCCGTCGATGATGATAGCCAACGGGTTGTCGGTAGTGCCCGGCGCGGCAGCGGTCACAGCGCCATGGACCTGCCATTCCACAAACTCCCAACCCTCGTTGGGCGCCGCAGTCAGTGCCACCTCATCACCCACCTGATAGATCTCTTTGACCGGGGTGACCGTCACCTGACCATTGGGGCTGGCGACGATAAAGCCAGCCGTGCTGGCGCCGAAGTGGGCAGTGATGTTCTTGTTGGCATCAACGGCCAACGATTGGGGATTCTCGGCGCTGCTAAGGTCACCGCTCCATTCCAGGAAGAGCCAGCCCGGCCCTGCTGTCGCCGTGACGGTCACGACCTCGCCGGGTTGATAGTGATCCTGTTGCGGCGTGAGCGTCACGCTGCCGTTGCCTACCACTGCGGCCGTCAGCGTAAAGAGACTCTGCGACTCGGGCACAAAGGTGGCCTGGACGCTCAGGTCCTGTTCCGCCGTCACCTGTACCTGAGGTTGTGCGCCGGTTACATCACCACTCCAGCCGCTGAAGACCCAACCCGGTTGCGCTTGGGCTGTCAGGGTCACCACCTCGCCAGGGCTGTATCGTTCCTTGTCGGGCTGCTTGCTCACCGTTCCTTGACCGGCCACCGTGACTTTCACCTCATAGAGCACCTCGGCGAAGACCGCAGTCACCGTCACCCCTTTGCGGAACAGGATCGTCAGCGGATTGGCGTCCCCAAGGCTGCGCACACCCTGCGGAGTATGTTCGTCCCAACGAATGAAGCGCCAACCCGCTGCGGGCGCCGCCGTCAATTCGACCGGGTTCCCACAGTCCACGTTTCTGGTCACCTCACCCTGGCCCACCACCTCGGTAGGCAGGATATTGGCCCGCGGGTCATCAGCCGGCAGGGGTTTTGCCAGGTTGACGAAGTAATCTACCACGGCCGTGTGAGCTGGGGCCGGTTTGCCCGAGACACTGGCATTGCCCACAAAGGGCCCCACCTGATTGACTACCAGCCGGTGGGTGAAAGTCAGGGCATCTTCCGTCTCCCATTCACCATCCCCTGTGCGATACCAGAAGGTCCAGTTGTCCCCTACCCGCTGCACACGTAGCCCCAGCGGCGCTTCACCTGCCACCGCTACCTTTGCCCGTGCTTGCGGTGTTTGCGTACCTCGTAACACACCCACGAAGAAATAGGTGGTAGACCCTTCACGCTGGAAGTTAACGCGCAGCGCCCGGCTCTCATCCTCCTTGAACAACAGCCCTTGCAGTTGGATGCGCTCGCTCACACCTGTGTTGAACTGTGCCATCACCTCAAAATCCTGGTCATCAACCTGCTGTACCAGGTGCGGCGCCTCGATGCCATTTCGCCAGAGGTCATGTGGCACCCCGCCGGGCACCGAGAGCCGGATCTCTTCACCCGTCATCTGCGGCGGCGGAGCATCACCCAACGGGTCGATCCATGTCCAAACATTGGTGCTGTAGGCACAGTGGTTGAAATCATCGGACTGCAACTCGCCACCAAAGAGTGTCTGTTCGGTAAAGGTTGCCGTGACCGACTTGTTACCGTTTATTTCGAGGATGGCCGGGTTGGCATCGCCGCTCAGATCGCCGCTCCAGCCCGTAAAGAGCCAGTCGAGATCGGGCACGGCCAAAAGCTCGACCTCTTCGCCGGTAGCATACACTGTTTTGACTGGTTTGATCTGCACCTGACCCTGACCGACTACCTGAGTCGCCAATATTCCCGTAGTCTGGGCAAAGTTGGCGACGATGCTCTTGTTGCTGTCCAACTCAATGGTAACGGGGGTGGCGTCGCCGCTGAGATCGCCGCTCCAGCCAGTGAAGAGCCATCCCTCTCCTGCCGTGGCCGTAAGCGTCACCTGTTCTTTGTACTGATACGTCTCTTTGAGTGGGCTAACCGTCACGGTGCCGTTGCCATTGCTGTTGATGGAAAGGGTCGGGGCGAGCGGTACAAAGGTAGCCGTCACGTTCTTGTTGCCGTTGACCGTCAAGGTGGTCTGGCCGTTGGCTCCGTCCAGATCGCCGCTCCACCCTGCAAAGGTCCAACCTGGATTGGGTAGCGCCGTTACCGTGACCTCTGCACCCAAGTGATAAAACTCCTGATTGGGCGCCAGTGTGATCGAACCGCTACCGATGACGTTGCTGATGATCGTGTAAGGGGTCTGGGCAAAGGTAGCCTGGAGCGTCGTATCGCCGGTTATCAGCAGCGACTGCGGATTCGCATCCCCGTCAAGCGCACCGCTCCAGCCCGTGAAGACCCAGCCAGCATCGGGTTCGGCCGTGACGGTCACTTCGTCATCGTAGAAATATTTTTCTTTGGCAGGTTCTCGTTTTACGCTGCCGCCGCCGGTCGGCACCGTAATCGCCAACGTGTACTCGTCGCGCACGAAAGTGGCCGTGATCGCTTTCGAGCTGTCCATCGTAACAGCCATTGTTGGAGTTGTCGCACTGCTGGCGCCGCTCCAACCCATGAAGGTCCAGCCGGGTTCGGTGATGGCGGTCAGCGTAACTACCTCGCCCGCCATATAGGCTGGCTTCTGGGGGGTTATCTGCACCTCGCCACCGGCACCGACCACATTGACCGTGAGTGTGTTGAGCGGCAGAAACGTGGCTGTGACTGTCTTGTTGCTGTCGATTGTTACAAGCAAAGGTGTGGCGGTGGAGACGACATCACCGGTCCAGCCGGCAAAGTACCAACCATCGGCGGCTGTAGCTGTGAGTGTCACCTGCTCGCCATCTAGATACTCTGCCTGTTGGGGGGAGAGGGTAATCTGACCCTGGCCAATTTGGTTGACAGTCAGATTAAAGATTTGTTGGAAAGTGGCGGTCAGCGACTTGTGGCCGTCCATGATGAGGTTCAACACCGGTTCACTACCAGTTGCGGAACCGCTCCACCCAACAAAGCGCCACCCATCCGCCGCAATGGCGCTGACCATAACCTCGTCATTTGGCAAATAGCTAGGCAGATCAGGATTCTTGGTTACCGTGCCATTCCCTGCCACCGTAGTGCTGAGGGTATAGTTGGTCGCCGGCGCAAAGTTGGCAGTAAGGGCGACCGGGCCGGTCACCTTTAGACTGAGGTTCGGATTGGTGGAATCGACGCCCACACTCCGTGACTGGGGGCCACCCAGCCAGAGCAGGGCATCTTTGCCGGTCGCTTGAGCCTGGGAGGGCGGATTGTAAGCGGATGGCGGGCTGAATCCCTTCCCAGCAACGTCAAAGTAGATATGATAGTAGCGTACACCGGTGGCCGCCATACTGTTCTTGAGATGAAAAACCAATGTGCCGGCGGCATTCGTAGTAGCGTGATAATCGCTGGCCGGATAAAAGACAAAGGGCACATTGCTATCGAGCACCTGACCCGTACTGTCAACCTGGAGTACACGCAACGAATGAGGATCAAACGTATTCGGCTGACCCACGGCGGCAAACAGTGAGGTAAAGTTGAGCACGGTCTCCAGCGGCCGGTCAACGCGCGGGACGCCGTTGGCGCCTACCTGGAGCGGAACCCGATAGTCGCGCTGCGCGTCTTCCCACCCGTTAAAGACAAGTGTCCACGTCGTAAACGACCAACCGTTGGCCGGTGTGGCTGCCACTGTGATCGTCTCGCCATAGCTATAATTCGTCTTGCTCGGCGTCACCTGGACGCTGCCCTGGCCGACGTTACCCGTCGTTACGGCATGTTGGCTCAGCCGGGTGTTGAAGCTATGCGAACCGTCGATCTGGCTGATGCAGTTGCCAGCCAAGTCACATGCCTCGACCCGCACATCCACGGTGACGTTGTTGGGCCAGTTGCCCGGCGGGGTGTAGGTAAGGATATGGTCGCTACCGGAACAACTCAACTGCGGCGCTACTTCCTTCCCGTTGACAAAGAGCTTCAACCGGTTGAGATCGATACCTTGCCCTCCGCTGTTATCAGCCAGCGTGATCATTACCTTGGTATTGAGGACCACATTGGTTGCCCCCGGTGCAGGCGTCCGTTCGCTGATCTGCGGCGCGGTGTTGTCCGCCGGGAGAGCCGTGTTGCGTTTGAAGACGACCATCGGGCCGGGCTTTTCGACAAATTGGCCAAACGTAGTCTCAGGATTGCCCGCCAGGCTATAGGTGAAGTTGTTCTCCCCTGCAACAAAATGAGACGTAGAAAATACCCGCCTTGAAAGCGTCCAGAGGTCCTGGCCGCCGGTAAAGACGCGACTGCTGGTATTCCCATTGATAGAGAGGAAAGGGTTTAACCAGTACGAACCGAGGACATAGGCGCTGTTCCAGTTCGTCGTTACCAGGTCACACGGCAGGAAGACGGTTCGGGTGACAGTTATTGGCTCGCTACCGCCGTGGTGGAGGACAAGGTCTTGCCAATCAGTCTGTGCAACGGCCATCACAACTGTGTTTGGGCGCTGCAAGGCAAAGGGAGCCGAAATGCCGCCGGCCGCCTCGCGCACTACACCCTCAGCATTTACGATGCGAAGCTTGAACTTGACGCCAGACTGACTCACAACGTGCGCCAGATCCCATTCGATTTCGTATTCGCCGGGGCTGGGGGTGAGTTGCGTGCCAATATGATCGATGGTGCCACCCTCCGCCTGGGCAAACCGGCCGCCGGGGTGCCAGTCGTTGCGCCCACGGTTGTGCCACTCAGGGTCGAAGGCGCCGAGATCGCCGTCTATATCATCGTTATCCAGGTCGTAGCCGCGGTAATAGCCATGAAATTCGACAAACTGGGCCGCGGTCGTTACGTTGGCTTTGAGCTTGAGCCTATCCGTGTTGACAGTCAGGTTACCGACCGCGTTGGCGTTGAAGACACCGTTGTCGGCCTCGATGGTAAGCAATTCACCATTTGGCACAGCAATGGGTTGACCACTGCCATCTAGCAAGGGAGAATCTGGATCAAAATAGATGCGGATGGCAATGTCGTGAATATGATAAAGCCCAGTAGAACGCCTCAACAAGATGGTGTTTTGTCCCGTCTGCAACAGACTTAGCAGCGAGCGGATGGAGGAAGGGTTCACATTGCCACTGTCATCTGTCGTTCGTAGGGTATCGGCGATCAGTGGGGTGCGACTCCAGTCGGCACCGGTGGGGTGAGTCTCAAACCAGGTATTGTGATCGTTGATGCGAAAGATAGCAGATGCTTTTCTGGTTAGTGTGCCATCGCTGGCATAGCGCGGCGCATGATTACGCCATAGATCGATGTAGATCTCCGCCTTCGTGGCGCGCGCCAGATCTTCATGAATTGTGAAGCTCAAAGTCTTAGTGCAGTTGCCGGTTGGCTCCAGATAGAATGTGCCGGGGGGATTGGTATCGATACAGCCGGGATTGGTATGCCCGCCGGTGAACTGGCTGTGGGGGATCCAGTACTCTTTGTAGGCAACATCGGTGTCTGCGTTATAGATTCCTGCGCTGACCGCCTGTGGCGTCCACAGCAAGTAGGCTGATCCCAGGACCAGGGCAACCAATAGAACGACTGTGATCCGTCCTCTATCCATAAGACCTCCACCGCTCGTATAGTTTATCTACGGGCAATGCTGGCGGTTGCAACCCGCGTGACCGGCAGGAAAAGTTGCACAGCAACTCAACCGTTACAGAACGACGCTGGCATTTACAGGTACGGTGCTCAGGCACGGGGAGATTGATTCAGCAGTGGGAGCAACCAGACAATGATGCAGCCATCCTACATCAGGAGCTAAAGAGCACCTGGGCTGGATATGGCGTGGGATCAGAGCGTTGTACCAATTAGCTGAAAGCGGTTACCGACGTGCTGTACACCGTCTTACCCTACACAAGTGGACCTACCGATAGATTGCGAAACTGGTTGGGGTATCCGCTGACCCTGCACCAATCTTCCAAGATGCGTAAAGCATTACTTTTGCCGAATATATTATCGTTATTTTGCTCGATTTCCTTCGCACAGAAGGTAAGACATCTGGCTTGTGCGTTGCGACAAAAGAACTACGCCGGTGGTACAATTTGCCAACGAAAGTAGGGGTTGTTTCCTGGTTGCCGGCCAATCCGCGGCGCGCGCTATATACGGACGTAGAGCAGCACTACAACTGACACCATCCACAGGAGGCTGTTGATGAGCAGCGGCCGGTCTTTGAAGAGCAACTCGTCAGGAGCACCGCCAAGGTGACGGACGTGAATCAGGTAGAGGTACCGGACGATAAAATAGAAGACAAAGGGGACAGTGATCAACATCCGGCCGTCGGTCACCAGAGCCGTCTGCGAATCAAAACTGTAGAGGGTATAGGTGATCAAGGTGCTGGTGGTGACGAGGGCCATGATCTGGTCGATGAGAACGAGATTGTACTCGCCCAG
>QEUW01000672.1 GCA_003577005.1 Chloroflexota bacterium
AGTGAACAGTCAATGTCGTTTAGTTAAGTGGAAAGCCCCCTTTAATAACAGACTGTTTACCAGAAAAACCTACAACACCCCCACCTCTCTGGCCCTGGCCACGGCCTGAGTCCGGCTGCGTGCATCGAGCTTACCGTATATGTTGTTGAGATGCCACTTCACTGTCCCCACCGTGACCACTAACTTTTCGGCAATCTCGCCGTTCGACAGGCCGGCGGCGATGAGGCGGAGAATCTCCAGTTCGCGCTCGCTCAGAGGCTCAATTAAAGGCTGAGGGATGAAGGATGAAGGATGAAGATTCTCCTGCTTGCGGCGATTGGCCGCCAAGAGACTGTCTACATAAGCTTGATGAGGGGCTGGCAGCCAGCCCGTGGCCGCTGTAAGCAGTGTGATCATAGGCTGGCCCTCATCCAGAAAGAGACGCATGTAGCCTTCAGGTTCGGCCAGGGTTAGAGCTTGCTCTAAACAGGCCAGGGCCTGGGTGGTTTCGCTTTGGGCCTGATAGGCCAGCGCCTCCAAAACCAGCACCTCCAGGACTCGCCCCAGGCGCTCGCTGGTACTGGCGGCCTGGCGCAGTCGTTCCAACAAAGCTGCTGCTTCAGTCCATTTACTTTGAGCGACGAGAAGCCGGGCCAGGGTCAGGTACTCAACCTCATAAAGGTAACTTACTTCGTTGTGAGCGCTCAAATGATACTCCTGCGCCCACTGCTCCATCCTCTCCAACTGCCCTGCGGCCAGCCACAGCCGGGCTTGATAGGCCGCCGCCTGGGCGGCCCAATAAGGACTGTTGTAGCGCCGGGCAAGCTGCTCCGCCTGGTTAGCCAGCTCAAGCGCACCCTTTAGATCGGCCCGCGCCCGCCTGAGCCGGGCCTGGCCGAGGTAGCCCAGCGCCAGAATCGCCAGGTCGGCGCCCTGCTCGCCCAGCTTGATGCCCGCTTCTAAGTGAGTAGCCGCACCTTCCAGATCATTTTGTTCATACAGAAGCGCACCCAGGCTGACGCAAGCTCCTCCTGCAGCCGGGGGGAGGGACTGATTGTCTTGCTGGCTTTGCTGGGCCACTTCCAGAGCTTGGCAGCAGAGTTCGGCGGCCTGGCGGAGGCGCCCCTGTTCAATCTGCAACTGGGCCAGGTTCCACAAAGCGGTCAAGGCGACGTGCCAGTTGCTGCTCGCCTGGCTGATGGCGCTGGCCTGGCTCAGCGCTTGACCGGCCTGGGTCACTTGACCCATCCAGCTATAAGCAATGCCCAAACTCAAGGCAACAGCGCCGCGTAGAAATGAATTTTCCTCCGGCAAGGTGTCAAGCGCCTGCTGAAACAGCGCAATGGCCTGGGGCATATCCCGCCGCAGATAGGCTACGCTGGCTCGAATAGCGGCCACCTCTCCGGGCTGGCGCTCGCCTTCCTGTAAGTATGCCTCCACTGCATCCAACTGCCCGGTTAAAGTTAAGGCCCAGGCTTGAAACAGGAAAAGCTGCGGCTGGGAGCGGACCAATTGGGACGTGTTGAACATCGCTGCCGCCGGCAATGTCGTGTTCACCGAGCGCGTAGACCGCATCGACGCTGTTGGCCGCCACGTCGATCTGCCCGTGGCCGGCGTGTTTGAACTGGACGGGGAGCGCATCCGCGCCTGGCGCGACTACTTCGACCTGGCCACGTACACGCGGGCAATGGCCCCGCCGGCAGGTTGAGCGCCTGCGCAGGTGCAGCGAGCGTGTCGCCGGCGGGCGGGAGTCAGCCAATACGCTGTTCGCAATACCGCGGTGATCGACCCGTGACCACCGTGCCGGTCAGCGTCACATAGCGGCCGAGCGAGAGGCCTCCGATGCTATGATGGCCTCCAACGTGCGGAGCGCGGGAGGCGAAGGGATGCCTGAGTGGTCGAACTGGTCCGGCAGTGTGACGGGCGCACCGGTGCGCTATCTCTCACCGTCGAGTGAGGGGGAGCTGCAAGCCCTGGTGCGCGAGGCAGGGCAGGCGGGGCTGCGCGTGCGGGCACACGGTACCGGCCACTCCTTCACGCCGATTGCCGTCGGCGATGATGTGCTCGTCTCGCTCGAACAATGGACCGGGCTTGAAACCGTGGACCGGGAACGGGGCCGGGCGACCGTCCGCGCCGGGACGACGCTGCACGAGCTTGGCGCACTATTGCTCGGGCACGGGCTGGCGATGGAGAACCTGGGTGACGTGGACGTGCAGACGCTCGCCGGCGCGGTGAGCACGGGCACGCACGGCACCGGCCCGACCTTCGGCAATATCTCCAGCCAGGTAACGGCCCTGCGCCTGGTGACCGCAGACGGCGCGCTGCTGGAGTGCTCGGCAGAACAGGACGAGGAGACGTACCTGGCGGCGCGGGTTTCGCTGGGGATGCTCGGGATGATCAGCGCCATCACCCTGCGCCTCCTGCCCGCCTTCCGCCTGCACGAGCGGGTGTGGCGCGCGCCGATTGACGAGACGATGGACAAGCTCGATCAGCACATCGACATGAACGAGCACTTTGAGTTCTTCTGGTACCCCTCACTCGATGCCGCCGAGTGCAAGACGCTGAACACGGCAGTAGGCGGGCCGGAAGATATCGGGAAGCTGGAGCCGGTGACGGTGCTCGCCAGCCGCACCACCGGCATGGCGGCGCTGGCCGAGAACCTGGGCGACCTGCCCGGCGAGCGGGTGGGCTGGAGCGCGGGGATCATCCCCAGCGTGCGCACGCGCAAGTTCAACGAGATGGAGTACGCGCTGCCCGCCGGGGAAGGCCCCGCCTGTTTCCAGCGCGTGCGCGA
>QEUW01000100.1 GCA_003577005.1 Chloroflexota bacterium
TAGGCTCCCCGGGCTGGACTCGAACCAACAACCATCCGGTTAACAGCCGGACGCTCTGCCTGTTGAGCTACCGAGGAATAGTGGTGGCGACAGCCCCAACTATACAACAGGCGTCGCCGAAAGTCAAATTTAGGCGCGGGTTGTTCAAAATTTCACGCGAGTTGACCCCTTGGCACCCACTCACTTGGCTCTAGGTCGCACTGGTCCCCAAGGCTGCTCCTCAGCCAGTGCCACCCAGGAGAAAGACCCGGCACAGCCCTTCGTCTATGTCAGGCACGGACAAAGACGGCAACCGGCTTTACCTCTCAAAGTAAAACGTCTGCCGCTCTTATCCGTGCCCATGCCTGGCGATAACCAAAATGGTGTGTGCGGTTCACCCCAGATAGTCGCGCAGTTTGCGACTGCGCAGCGGGTGACGCAACTTGCGCAGCGCCTTGGCCTCGATCTGGCGCACCCGCTCGCGGGTCACATTGAACTGCTTGCCCACATCTTCGAGCGTCCGGGTGATGCCATCTTTGAGTCCAAACCGCATCACCAGCACTTCGCGCTCGCGGTCGCCCAGTTGGTCCAGTATCTCACCCATCTGCTCCTGCAAGAGGCGAATCGTGGCCGAGTTTTCGGGGGCAGGGATACTGTCATCCTCGATAAAATCGCCCAACGAGCTGTTCTCTTCGGTGCCGACGGGTGTGTTGAGGCTGAGCGGGTCCTGGCTGAGCCGCTGGATCTTTTGGACCTTGGCCGCGGCGCGCTCCATGCGGCGGCGCACGTCGGGTTCTAGTTCAGTCCCAGTGCGCATGGCGCGCCGCACCCGGTTGGCGTCGTCCGGCTCCAGAAAATCCATTTCCAGCGCGATCTCCTCGAAGCTCGGCTCGCGGCCCAACTCCTGTTGCAGATTGCGTTGGACGCGCGTCTGCCGGTTGATGGTCTCGACCATATGGACCGGGATGCGGATCGTGCGCGCCTGGTCGGCAATGGCCCGGCTGATGGCCTGGCGGATCCACCAGGTGGCATAGGTGCTGAACTTAAAGCCTAGCTTGTGGTCAAACTTATCTACCGCTCGCAGCAGGCCAAGATTGCCTTCCTGGATCAGGTCGAGAAAGTTGAGGCCGCGGCCAATATAGCGTTTGGCAACGCTCACCACCAGACGCAGATTGCTCTGGGCCAGACGTTGGTGGGCGATCTTGCCGTCGAGCAGCTTCTCCTCCATCTCGCTGATCAACTCCGGGTCGCCCAGACGGTCGATCTCGTTGAGCGCATGTTTGAAACGCGCAACCGTGTTTTCGCCGGGCGCAAAGTGAATACCGGTGCGCTTCTCGAATTCGGCCAACGCCCGGCTGCCCGCCTCGATGCGCTGCGCCAGCTCTAGCTCCTCGTCGGCGGTGAGGAGCGGGTCGCGGCCAATATCGCGCAGATACATCCGCACGGGGTCCAGGCTTGTACCTGTCTCCGCCACATCGGCGATCAGCTTTTCGAGCGGGATATACTTCTCTTGCTCGATCTCTTCTTCTAGCTTGGTATCGCGTTCTATGGAAGGGATCGCCGCGTCTTCATCCTCGGAACTTTCTTCTTCCGGGATGTCGTCGAAGAGATCGTCCTCTTCGGGCGGCTTTTCACCCATATGAATATATTCGTCCAGCTCGCTTTCAGAACCGCCGTTGGGACGAACAAGGGGGGTCAACGGCTGGCGCGGCGTGGACTCATCAAGCGTTGTACGTCGTCTTCTACCCATAATAATGTCCTGCTATGATCCATCTATCATCCCAAGCGGACGCCCTGTTCGGGCTGGCGTCGCCGGAAGAGCAGGCGACCTGCCTGCTGGCGCGACTGCTGGAGATGATAGAGTTCCCGCACATGACGGTTTTTGATGGCGCTCCACTGTTTGGAGCCTTCCAGATCGCCCTGGCTGACGGCTTCATCCTCCAGGAATTTGATATTCTTGCTTTCAACACTGAGCCGGTCGATGCGCATCCGGATCAACGTACGCACCAGGTCTTCGCGCTGTTCCACCTCGGTGCGTGGCGGCAATTGTGCCCCATAAACTATCAATTCAGCAAGCCGGCCATGCAGGTGTGGCGTCAATGTTTCTTGAAACAGCTCGATCTCCCACTGTTCGTCGCTGGTCATGAACTGTTTGAGTGCCCGGAAAATCTCTTGCAGTTCGACATTTTGAAAATCCTCGCTACGCAGCGGGTCGATCTCGAGCGTCGTGCTGGCGCCAGCGAGCCAGACCAGCAAGTCTGGTTCGTGGAGCAGACAGGTCAACAGATATTCTTCGCGACCATATCGGCTAGCCCTGGTTGCGCCGTCGCCTATCCCTGCACCCAGAGGTGCTTCAACCGGCGCCTCTGCGGCTGCAGGCTCCTGGCTGGGCGGCCGGCGGTGGCGCCCACTGCCCAACTGCAAGGGAGACCGCTTGGGGCCCGTGCGCCCCGCAGCCAGCGAACGAGTGCGGGCGACGGCGCGTACCCGATCCCAGATGGTCTGTTCCTCAATACGCACCCAGCGGCTGAGTTGATCGACATAGTGCTGCTGCTCGATTTCATCCTGCAGTTCGGCGATCAACGGCGCCAGGTCGGCCACGGCCTGGCCCTTGCCCTGGACACTCGCCAGGTCATACTGGTGACCGACAATGTCAAAGTAGAAATCGACCAGTGGCAGGGCGTCCTGCACCAACTGGCGCCAACGGGACGGGTCGTGACGGATCACATCGTCCGGGTCCTGGCCGGGCGGCATGGCGCAGATAAAGAGGTTGGCGCCAAGCCGCGCCTCCATCAGGATGCCGCTGGCGGTGACAGTCGGTTTGTGAATATGTCCCAGCGCCTGCCGGGCCTGGTTGAGACCGCGGATCGTGGCCTGTTGCCCGGCGGCGTCCGCATCTAGCGCCAACACAAAATTGGTCGTGTACCGCTGCAACTGCTGCAACTGGTCCGCGGTGAGCGAGGTGCCCATACAGGCCACGACGTTGGCAAAGCCATGCTGATGGGCGGCGATGACATCCATATACCCTTCTACAATCACAACCCGGTCTGCGCTGCGAATTGCCTGGTGCGCCAGGTCGAGACCATAGATCACGCGTGACTTGTGAAAGAGCGGTGTTTCTGCCGTGTTGAGATACTTGGGTTCGCTCTTGTCCAGCACCCGGCCACCAAAACCAATGATGCGTCCTTGCCGGTCGCGAATGGGGTAGATCACCCGGTTGCGAAAGGCATCGTAGGTGCTATCGCGCTCTTCGTTGCGCTTAGCCAGCCCGGCCAGCAACTGCTGCTCCAGACCGAAGCCTTTCTCGCTCAAATAGTCGCGTAGGCTGCTCCAGCTTTCCAGAGCGAAACCGAGCTGGAATCGCTCGCGGGCAGCGTCGTCGATGCCGCGGTGTCGCAGATAGTCGCGCGCCGGTTGTGCAGCCGGATGGTGGTGCAAAATCTCCCGAAAATAGTTTGCCGCCGCCTCATTGATTTCATAGAGACTGGTACGCTGTTGCGACGATGCGTGACCCTCGACCGCAGCCAGATCGACGCCGGCCTCACGCGCCAACAGGTGCAATGCCTCCCGGAAATCAAGATTTTCCTTGCGCATGACAAAACTAAACACATCCCCCCCCACACCACAGGCCCCAAAACAGCGCCATGTGCCGCTATGTGGAAAGACAATAAAGCTTGGCGTGCGTTCAGTGTGGAACGGGCAAAGCCCCTTGTAGGTGTTGCCACTGCGCTTGAGCGGCGTGTAGCGGGAGATCAAATCGACGATGTCAATTCGCTGCTTGACTTCGTCGGTTACGCTCATCTTGTGCTCCGTTTCCGATCAGGATCGGTAAACTTGGGCCGCACGAGGGTACAAACCCTGCCTGCGACGCAACTGTCATCCGCAGACTTCACAAAACTTGCTGGGTGGGTGGTTCGCACTTGGGTATAAGCCGGGCGAACCATACATCTTCTGTCCAAATTTTTGCGAGCCGTGGGCAGCGCCTGATTCCATCAATTATAATGTTTGTGCTACCCGGTGTCAAAGGAAAACAGAAAGCAGGCACGCCCTGCAAACGGTGACGGGAACAGTCAAAGAGGTAATCGGTGAGCGTTCGGGTAGGCCACTGGCTTGTGAACACCCCACAACACACAAATGACAAACGTTGCCCAAGACACGACGTGGGCGTAGCCAAGAGGCCGCAGAGGGCGGAAAGCGTAGTGGATCAAGACTTCGGTTCCGCGCTGTATTGGATAATTTTACACGAGGTTCTGCTTAGCGGCAATTTGGGGATAGACCCGTTCGCACTCACGAAAAAGATCCATGAGTTGCATCGCCTTGGTAAAGTTGCCCTTGGTCTTTATCTTGCCGCTAAAGAAAGCGTTACTTGCTCTTTCCTCTCCCAGCCAGATGGCGTGGAGCAGGTTGGCCGGCAACGTGATCTCCAGGTTAGCTTTGCCCGGTCGCTCGCCGTAAAAGACTTCAAGCGGTGGCTGGCGGCCATCCAGCAAGATCTCCGCCTCTGGTTCCAGGGTGCGGATACGGATCACCAGGTTGCTATGGGTAAAGGTCTCGATCTGCTCTGGAACCGCACGAACCTCTTCAAAGACCAGGTGCAAGATCGAGTAGAGATGGTCAGCAGAGTTAAAAATTGCCATGATTCACAACCCTACGGAAATGAATACTCAAAGTTCACCAGAGCAGGCCGGTAGCCAACCTACCAACATCTATACGGCCACCCTACGATCCAACTGTACCGGTACATCAGGTTAGATAGATTGCCTTAAGGTGCGACCGCTTCTCAAAGTGCGTCGCACCTGTGGATAAGCAGCCTAACCTTACGTACCAGTATATCTAGCCCTCCGGACCAGGTGCACCAGCATCCAACCGGCGGCCAGGAGGCCAGCGAACGCCATCGCTCTGGTGTGCCCCGACGGCACAACCGCCTCTTTGCGCTTTCCGTGGCGGCCCAGGCGCAGATCGCCTTCCACCAGTTTGCGATGGGCCTCCTCACGGTAGCGGTGAAACTGGTCAGGATCAGCCCGTAGGATTTCGGCCAGTTGGCGCTTGCGTTCCAACTCCTCGTCGCTTACATATTTGTCAAAGCTGCGCATTCCGGCCAGACGCAGACCATGCTTTTTGAAGAGCCGGTAGATCTCCTTCACCTTCTCGAGTTCGAGTTCGCGTCCGATGCTGTAGTCCTCGAAATGGCCCTCCATCGCCAGCAGCGCTGTTTCCGAGAGACAGGCGTAGGCCGTCCCAGCGGGCAACCCGATGTCGAAGCCAAAATCGGGGTCGCCCGGCAGCAGGATCTCGCCGCTCTCGATCACCAGGATGTCAGGACGCAGTGCGGCTTCCCATTCCTCGATGTCGGGTGGCCGCGCCACATCGCAGATAACGGCGCCCGCTTTGCACTGGGTGACGTCGATGACCCGCTGGTCAAAGGAACTGGTGGTGGTGATGATCAGATCCATCTCGCCCACATGGTCATCGGGGGTCGTAGCAATGGTGACCTGAGCGCCGGGTGTCTCGGCCTCGATCTGCCGTTTGAGCGCAATCAGCCGTTCGGGCCTCGGCGCCACCAATGTCACCGCCCCCAGCGCCTGCGCCAGCAACCGGCTACAGACCGAGCCAATCGACCCGGTGGCGCCGACGACCATTGCCTGCCCTTGTGTCAGATCTTTTACCCCTAGCTTGAGCACAGCCTGTTTGGCCGTCTCCAGCGTGGCGGCCACGGTAAGGCTGTTGCCGCTCGTGACAGCAATCTCGGCCTGCTGCGCCACGGTGATGCCGGCATCGCCCACGATGCTGGTGAAGGCGCCTAGCCCCATGAGCCGCGCCCCGCGTGCTTCAGCATCCTGCGCAATCTGCAACAAGCGGCGATAGGTGAAACTGGGGTCACGCCGCATCATCTGGCGCGGGGTCGCTCCCAACGTATAGAGGAAGCCTTCGGCACGCTGGCCGGTGACCGGGCTTTGGATGCCCTTGATCCGGCTAAGGTAGAGGGGCGGAGAGTAAGCTGTGAGCCACTCGACCCATGAATGGGGCAACCAGCGAAAAAAACGGAGCAGCGGGTGGTTGAAAATATAGCGCGCCGACAGCGGGTGGATGACAAAGGCAAACTGGTTGACCTTTTGTCCAGCCTGAAGGCCCAGAACACTCGGCGCCCACACCAGCTCGGCCATGAGGTTGAGATAGTCACCCTCGCTGCGTCGCCGCCCACCCAACTGTGCCGCCATACAGGCTTCGATCACCGCTGCCGGCCAGCGCGCTGGCTGGCAGTTGTCCAAGCCATCCGCCCCCGCTGGTGGCATGGTCGTGACAAGTGTTGCTACTCCGCGCTGGCGCAGGTCCGCCTCATCCTCCGGTGTGGCGCACTCAGCGATGACCAGCTTGCCCCGCAGATCCTGCGGCGCATAACGGCGGATGGCGGGCAGATCCCCAGCGATGATCTGCGCCCATTCAAACGGCTTTTTGGTGCGTGGTTGGCCGGGCGTACCCGCCTGCGGAAAAATACGGCGGAAGGGCTTGTCTTGCACCACGTTGAGGATACGATGGGTCATCTGGCGTACGGCGATTTCACCCGTGGCTGCACCGGGCAGGTTATAGTAAAAGACCGGTTCTGCCCACCGGCGCTGGTCGGTAAAGACAGCCAGCCCATCGGCCAGCCCATTGTGATTCAACCCCGGCGCCAGCAGCACCCGCCTGCGCGAAAAGATACCTGGCTCCTGCTCGCTCACCAGGCGGATGGCCCAGCGCTCAAAGGCCCCGCGCACTCCCTGGCCATCTACCAGCGGGGTGCGTTTTGCCGCACCTTCGATACGATCAGCCCACAGATGTCGCACCCGTTCGCGCCCCAGGCGCAGTTCGATGGCGATGCCGTCCAGGGCAATGGCATCGGCGCTGCCTGCTGCATCGGCCTCTGTAATCAGCCGCACCACTGTGTCAACGTCGCCGCCGGTGCCGACGCTGCGGATGGTAAAGGTTTCATCGAGAAACTGGAGGGTTGCCAGTTGAGGCCCGGCGTCCTTGCCCAGGTACAGGTGCAGGATCTGTTTTGACATAGCGGCATTATAAGAGGGCCAAACAGAAGCGTCAAACGGTAGGTGTATTGTCCATTCGATGCGCAGGCTGATGGCTATTCTGATAACGGGCGACTGCGCTTGCGAGAACATAGAGCAAGGGTAGAAGATACGACAAATACCGCCAGGTGTTGACGCTAGCCGGTAAAGAGTTATAATCTGGAACGGATCGCGGCAGACCGGAACCAGCAGATGGGAATGCACGTCAAGACAGTGCTAGATAAAGTGCTAGATAAAGAACGTGTCCGCGAGAGGCTAGTGGCGCTGTTGCTAATACGAAATCCGGTTGTTCACTGGACGAATATCCAGGCGAGTAGCCCAGATATATACGTCCAGTGAACAGAGGGATTCGGTATAAGAAGCTGTTTGAAGTGGGCGCCACGCTGGTGCGATGCACCTCAGGAATGCCCGGCGGCTCAGGTGCATCGCACTCTTCGAGTGCAATGCACCGGCCCTTTTCAAACAGCTTCTAACGGATCTGAACCAACGCGACCGGCAACTAGTGGAGCACGCTGGGTGGTAAACCACTTGTACAAGCGGAAATCCTAAACCAGGCAAAAGTAGACCGCAGCTATGGCGGATACAGCGGGCTTGTGTGGCTCTTTGTCCACCATCCGTAAAAATAGCCTCGCCCGCCACACCTGCGGTCTACTTTTGAGTCTTGGAGATGGCGGACTATCTGGCACTCGCCGGCATCATTGTATCCTTACGCAGCGCAGGGGCAACTGAAAGTGCAACAGAGAAGGCGCGGGTAAGGATCTATTTCGTTCGGAGAAAGTAAGGAGATGGAATACATGAGGAAAACGACTCGGTGGCGCAAGCGTGTGGCAGGGCTACTGGTGATGGCGCTCCTGTGGCTCAATTTCCCCGGCGGGCCAGCGCAACCACTGGCCGCGCTGGCGGCTCCCAGCGCCGACCCCGATGAGGAGATTGTCTATATTGACGGCAACGGCGTGATCCGTGTGCTCGACACCCGCGTCACCGGTGGCAACCCTGCGGTGGAATGGTTTAGCCCCGATGGCGGCTGGCGCGATATTGCGCTGGGTGACGTAAATCTCGACGGAGACATGGAGATTATCGCCGTCGGCGGCGGTACGAATGACGGCAAGCTGGCGATCTTTGACCCGGTCGTGGCGTCCGGGCCAATCAACCCCGACCAGAAGATCAACGGCATTCCGTGGGATACGTTGTACCGGACCGACGTACCCGGGTCGCCGCAGTTGGTTGCTACCGGCAATTTTGACGACAATGTGCCTGGTGTGGAGATCATCTATACCTACGAAGTGCGCCCGGAAGACAAAGAGGACGACAGTGACCGCACGAGGCTTGTTGCCCTCAAGGCCGATAACCTCACCCCTACAGGGCGAAGCTGGGAGGAGCACTTTACGCTCAAATTCGATGAAGACTGGGTGGGCGTAGCCGTTGGTGACCTGGATAACCGTGGGACGGACGAGTTTGCACTCGTTTCGGATGAAGGTTCCAACATGCATGTCTATCGCGTGGATGGCGGCGTCAAGCGTATCTACAGCTATGGCAGCAATAGCCGCGCCCCCAAGGCCGTGGCAATTGGCCGGTGGGAGGCCGGCACGCGTAACTTTTTTGCCTGGACGCGTGGCGCACCGCCCCCGTTAGCCGCGCTCTTTGTAGAGCGTTGGGAGTCCGACGATGAGTTCGAAGATGTCTACAGCGAAGCATTCGATCCTGGGCCGCGGGTCGCCTTTTTTGCCCAGATCAACAACAACGAGGATGAGGAGCTCGTTCTCCTGCGAACAGTGCCGGGCGATGGCTCAACACCACGCATGATCGTACGGGGTCGCAGACAGGGCTCTATCCCATCTGAGTTGGAGCAGCGGCTCGACAGTGACAACGGCTATCGCGGTGGCGCCGCCGGTGACATCGATGGGGATGGCATGGATGAGATCGTCCTCGTCCGCGACAATCGTATCCTCGTGTTCTACGAGCCTAACGTTTCGGCCCGGACCAACAGCTACGATCTCTCGACCAACCGGCGAAGTATTGTCATCGGTGACTTGGATAAGAACGGCTTTATCTCCGGGCCGCAGTTTGGCGCCGACCGGAGCAAGGTCGATGGCGTGATGCCCGCCGGTGGCGAAATGAGAACCGAGTCCATCAACCTCATCAACACGAGTGGACCCGAACCAATCCCCTTTTCTGTGGCCGTAGTGGGCAACCCATCGTGGCTCTCGGTCTCATCGCCCACGAATGTTACACCGGCTCAGATTTTCTTCACCTTTAACGCCAACAATGTGCAGGCAGGTGAGTATCGCACGGAAGTGCAGATCACCAGCAGCAATACGGCTGTGCTCAACCAGCCGTTTATCATCGAGGTGACGCTCAGGGTGACTGCGGCATTGGTTTCGCTACAACCGCCGTCCCTGGCCTTTAGCCACCCCTGCACCGAGACGGCAACGATCCAGACTGCGAGGGTACAGGTGGGCGGCACGGCAGGCATCCGCTACACCGCAGCGATCGTTGCCTCGCCAGACATGGCGGCTGCGCAGGCGGCGCTAGCCGGCCCAATCGAGGATGGCTATATTTCGGAAACCGGGGAGCTCGTTCTGAGCGACAGCCAAGGCAACGAAGTAACGATGGCCGGTCTGGGCGATCTGGTGGCGGCCAGCGGGGTCAACAGTGAGTGGCCTTCGGGGGTCTCCTGGGCGACGGCGCGTTCGGCAAACGACAGCATTCCGGATCAGATCACAATTGAGGCTGGGTCGCTCTATTCGGACACAGTGCGCTACGCTGAAGCGCTGTTGGTCATCGTGGCCGATGCGCGTGCCGGCGCTCCTCCCGGCAATGTGCGGCTGTTGCCGATCTCCAATCTCTGCGCCACCGACTATCTCTATTTGAGCTGGATCGCACGCTGAGTGTGGGCCTGATGGCCTGACGATTGTCGCAGGAGCCAGGCTTTTCAGAAAAGCCTGGCTCCTACATTCTGTCGTAACAAAAAGAGCGGACATTAAGGAGCCCTGACTGAAGGCCAGCACTTCTCAAAAGTGGCGACAAAGGTCAAGAGCTGCGGATCGGTGCCTCACTCACACAAATGTAATTCACGCGTTTCTGTCAATCCGCAGCTCTCTACCCTGGCCCTCCGCAAACGCGGCTTGACGTTCCCGCCCAACCCGCTTACAATGGCAGAGGATAGTGCAACGAAAGTGTGCTGCCCCTGCACACCCGCTTCTCGCTCAACCAACAAAGGAGAACTGACTATGAATGCCCTCCACCATACCCTGTCGCGCCGTGCGTTCTTGCAGACGCTCGCAGCGACCAGCGGCATAGTGGCGGTGGCCGCCTGCGCCCCCCCGGCACCCGCTGGCAGTGGCGCCGCCCCCGCCGCCGACGATAAGGTCACACTGGAGCTGTGGACCTTCGTCAACACCCACGCTCGCTGGTTCCGCTCGATGGCCGAGAGCTATCAGGAGGAACAAAATCCCAACTTTGAGCTCAATGTCTCGGAGATCGCCTACGGGGATATGCACGACAAGCTGCTGATTGCTCTCCAGTCGGGTGGCGTCGGTGCGCCAGATCTGGCCGACATCGAGCAGGGTCGTTTCGGCGGCTTTTTGCGTGGCGATGACCCTGGCCTGGTCGATCTGTCCGACCGGCTCAATGAAGGAGGCTATCTCGACGAACTGGTTGCGTCACGCGAGGCGCTCTACACGCATCAGGGGAGAATCTATGGCATTGAACATGCGTTGACGCCGGTGGTCCTCTACTACCGGCACGACATCTGGGGGGAGGCAGGTGTTGACCCGGCTGCCTTCCAGACGTGGGATGACTATATTGCCGGAGCCAAACAGGTGGTGCAGGAGGGTGTATCGGCCATTGCTTTCCCCGGCCACGATGTGCTGCTCCGCCAGCGCGGCAGCGACTACTTCGACGCCGACGGCAACTGCACGCTTGACTCACCCGAATCCATTGAAACCGCCGAGTGGATCCTGGCGCTGCGTGACGAACATGGGATCGCCACACAGACACCCGACAGCAACGAAGCGTGGTGGGCAGCGCTCAAGGAGGATCGATACCTGTCCCATGTGGGCGCCGACTGGTATGCGGGTTTCTTCAAGGACAACGTACCCGATATGAGCGGGAAGTGGATGGCGACGCCGTTACCCGCGTGGACGGCTGGGGGCATCCGCACCAGTTGTAGCGGCGGCACCGGCTCGTGCATCGTCAAGACCAGCGCGCACGTGGAAGAGGCGTGGAGATTTCAAGAGTTTAGCATGTTGTCGGTAGAAGGAAACGTCCGCCGCTTTGAAATGACCAATCTCTTCCCACCCTTTATCCCGGCGATGGACAACGAGCGCCTCCACGCTGCTGATGAGTATTTCAACGGGCAAGATCTGGGCGCCGTCTTCGCTGAAGTGGGTCCCAGCGTCCCGGCGCAATATCAGAGTCCTTATCGCGCCGAACTCAACCTCACGCTCGGCCCCATGTGGCAGGACATCTATGACGGCAACCTCGCCCCCGCCGACGCCTTTACCGAGGTGGCAAACAGCATTCGCGAGGCAATGGAAGCGGATAAGGCATGACGAGATGACAAGGTGACAAATGACAGGATGATCATCACGTTGTCATCTTGTCATTTGTCATCCTGTCACACCTTATCATCCTGTCACCCTGCCATGCTTTCAGAAACGAGGATCCTGTGACCGGCAGACGACTGGCGCCCTATCTGTTTATCAGCCCCTTTTTTGTCGGCTATGCTATCTTTTTTGTCTACCCAACGTTGTGGGCGCTCTATCTGAGTTTTTTTAGGAAGGATGGCGTTGCCAGCACACCGACCTTTGTTGGTTTTCGGAATTATCTGAGCTTGTTGAGTGACGAACTTTTTATCAAGGCGCTGACCAACACGAGCTACTATGCGGCGGGCAGCATCTTTATCATTGTTCCGGCAGCGCTGGGGCTGGCGTTGGTGTTGGTGGCGCCGCGCTTGCCGTGGCGCGAGTTCTTTCGCTTTTTTTTCTTTTCACCCAATATCACGGCGGGCGTGGTGGTGGCTATCATCTTCCGGCTCGTCTTTGAGAGCGAATATGGGTTGCTCAACAACTATATTTTGGCGCCGCTGGGTCTGGAGCCGGTGCGTTGGCTCCGCGAGCCGGCAGCCATTATGCCGGCGATCATCCTGATGGGGCTGTGGCGGTGCTCTCTACTTTATGGCCGGGCTACAAAACATCCCTACCGAGATCAAAGAGGCGGCGGTCATCGACGGCGCCACCCGCTGGCAGCTCTTTCGCCATATCACGCTGCCGTTGCTGCGCCCCGTGATGATCTTCGTATTGACTTTTGCCATCATCGGCTCCTACAACCTCTTTGGCGAGCCGGCAGTGCTGCTGGGCGCCGAAGGGGGGCCGCGCAACGCTGGCCTCTTTATGACCATGTATCTCTATGTGACTGGCTTTCGTTTCTTGAAATTGGGTTATGCCGCCGCCATTGGCTATGCGCTGGCGCTCATCATCCTGTTGTTGACGCTGCTCCAGTTGCGCGTCCTGGGTGTCTTTCGGGAGGATTGACGTGGCTACAACTGCATCGGCGCCGCGGCAGGTTGCTGCTCCCGCCCAGCGGGTCCGGCTCCAGCGCCATCTGGAACGTCTTCTCCTCTATGCCGTGCTCCTGGTCGCCGTTCTGCTCACCGGCGCTCCTTTCGTCTATATGATCTCTGGTTCGTTCAAAGAGAACGCCGAGATCTTTAGCCTGCCGCTGAGCTTTATCCCGCAGAACCCGACGATGGTCAACTACGACCGTCTGCTGAGCGGCGCTGAAATCCCCTATGCCAAGCAGTTTGGCAACAGCATCCTTGTGGCCGTGAGCCAGACTCTACTCACCCTGTTGGTGTCGTCGATGGTGGGGTGGGGGTTTGCCAAATATGAGTTTCGGGGCAAACAGCCGCTTTTCTTGTTCTTGCTCACGACGTTGATGATCCCCTTTCAGATCACGTTGGTGCCGCTCTTTTTGGTGATGCTCGGCATCGGCTGGCTGGACAGCTATTTGGCGATCATCATCCCCGGCGCCATCAGCGCGTTTGGCGTCTTCTTTATGCGACAAAACATGTTGGCGATCCCCAGCGAGCTGATCGATGCCGCCCGTATTGACGGCGCGTCGGAGTGGGGCATCTACTGGCGCATCGGGTTGCCGCTCGCCAAGGGCGCGCTTTCGGTTCTGGCCGTGCTGGTTTTTCTTGGCTCGTGGAACGACTACCTGTGGCCGCTCATCGTCCTGCGCAGCACAGACAAATTCACCTATCCGCTGGGCCTGGCGACGTTGTACGGGCTCTACCGGATCGAATATGGGATGATCCTGGCCGGCGCCTTTATCGCGACCCTGCCGATTGTCACCATCTTTATCGCCGGGCGTCGGCAGTTGTTGACCAACCTGACCGTTGGCGCGATCAAAGGGTAGCTACCCAGGGGGCGATAGCGTCTGTTTAGTTGGGGTGCGTCCGCAATTTGGGGCGACCACAGAACCCGCATTCTGGGAAAGGGCCGGCGCCCGTTTGCATAAACGGCGCCTCACTGGCCCCGGGCGCCCGCTGGGTGCGGAATGCTTGTCCGCCGCCGCTTCGCCCCCAATCCCGACGGGCAAGGTTCCCAACCGGCATCACTGATTTGTGCTGGTGAAGAGCCATTCATTTACCTGTTGCCACAGTGACAGCTTTACTATGGAACAAGCGCGCGACGGTCTGGCTTTGGTTTTACATCCTCACAGTCCCAAACGCACTGCACGAGTACGAGGCGCGTCGCTCACCGATCAGGTCTATGAGCGTATCCGAGAAGACATCATCCATGGGCATTTGGTGCCAGGCGTGCGGCTCGTGGAGATGGAGATCGCGCAGCAGATGGGCACCAGCCAGGGGCCGGTGCGCGAGGCGCTGCAACGGCTCGAACACGAGGGGCTGGTTGATCGCCATGCCCGCAGCGCAACGTATGTCACTCAGATCTCTCTGGAGGATATGCACGACATCTTTTCGATCCGCAGCATGGTGGAGGGTTGTGCGATTCGCCAGACGGCGCAACGAATGACGCATGTCCGATATGAGGCGCTACAGTCTTTGGTGGACCGGATGCGCCGGGCCGGCCAGCGCAATGATATTGCATCCCTGGTCAATTATGATATGGAGTTTCACCGTAACCTCTGTATCTGGTCGGAGAATCCAACACTGCTGCGGGTCTGGACGCCGCTCGTGTCGCAAACCGAGCGCTTTGTCGTCCAGATGCATCCGCGCTATTTTGCCGATCTGGTCGAGGTCGCCGATGCGCACGTCCCCGTTCTGGATGCACTCTGCCGCGGTCTCATCGAAGGGGCAGAGACAGCGATCCGCGAACATATTATGCTTGTTTGGTCACGAATTCGCCAGTAGATAGCTTTGAAACTTTATCAATCTGTGCCAGAGGAGTATTCTCTATGCTAGCCACACGACAGCGTGCGCCCGCAACGGTAACGAGCCATGCTACCCAGATCACCGACGAGCACGCGGACTTCTATCGCGAGAACGGCTATCTGGTCGTCGAAGACGCACTCACAGCACAGGAGGTGGATGCGCTGCGTCAAGAGACCGTACGGATCTGTCGCGGGGAACTGGGCCGCGTACGTGGTCTGCCACCCGTTCTCCCCGGTGACACCGACGAGGATGTTGTCCGGCGTACGATCTGCGTCCATTTTCCCCACAAGATCTCCGAGGTGATGTATGATTTTCTGGCGCACCGCATCATTGTCGATGTGTTGACGCGGGTCATCGGGCCAAACGTGAAGTGTATGCAGTCCATGCTCTTTATCAAGGCCTCGGGCAAGCCGGGGCAGGCATGGCATCAGGATGAAGGCTTTATCCCTACTCGCGACCGTTCGCTGGGCGCGGCATGGATGGCGCTGGATGACGCAACGGTGGAAAATGGCTGTCTGTGGGTGATTCCCGGTTCGCACAAACGCGGCATCATCTGGCCCCACCGCGAACATGACGACGAGCGCTTTGACTGTGTGGTTGAGTCGTTCCAGTTCCCCTATACCGACGACGATGCCGTGCCCGTCGAAGTAAAGGCCGGTAGCATCGTCTTTTTCAACGGCTATCTCTTACACCGTTCGTTGCCCAATGTGGCCCAGCGTGGTTTTCGCCGCTCGCTGGTCAACCACTATTGCAGCGCCGAGACGCTCCTGCCCTGGCGCCCGCCCGAAAAGCCGGGGCCCATGGCAACCCATGATCACCGCGACATTGTTTTGATCGCGGGCGAAGATCCCTATGTCTACAAAGGGATCGAAGACCTGATGTACCCCCATATCCGGCCCGATCGCGAAGGCGGGTGCCGCTGGCCGACGCGAGAAGACCCGGAGTAGATTGAATGTCATCCCTGTATCAAAGGAGACCGGAGGAATTACTATGATTGGAACAGAGAACCAGCGCACCCTGAGCCGCCGCACCTTTTTGCGTGGCGGTGCAGCCGTCGCCGGTGGCGCCCTGTTGGCTGCCTGCGCCCCGGCAACAGCCCCCGGTGGACAGACCAGCAGCGGCGCCCAGCAGACTGCCGCCGCTACAACGTTGCGCCTGTCGGCCTGGGCCGACGTACAAGACGCTGTCGTCTACGAGAATATGGTCAACGCCTGGCAAGAACGCCAGAGTGACTACGAGGTGACGGTCGAACAGTATCCGGGTGGGTACTACGAGAAGATCCAGGCCAATTTCGCCGCCGGCTCCCCGGCGGATGTGCTCTATTATCAGGGCTGGATCTGGCAAGCCTATGCCGAGAATGGGGTCATCGTTGCGCTGGATGACTATATCGAGCGCGATGGGGTCTCCTCGCTTTTCCCCGAAGGTGAAAACTATCTGAACACGACCAAGTGGGAAGGTGGCACCTACATGACGCCCACCGACGTGGGGTCGCTGGTGATCTACTACAACAAAGATCTCTTTGACAAGCAGGGTGTGCCCTACCCGGCCAAGGGCTGGACCTGGGAGGAATTCCAGAGCGCCATTCAAACATTGACGCACGAAGAGGATGGCACCCGCTACTATGGGTGGGCACAGGCCGGCGGTTGGAACGGGGCCTACGGTCGCAGTTGTGCCTTTATGCGTCGCAACGGCCATGTGGAGTGGGACAACGTGATCGAGCCGACCGAGGCGCGCTGGGATCATGAGGATATTGCCTCGGCGCTCCAGTTCTTGATCTACGATGCCATCGAGAACCAATGGTCGCCCAGCCCGGATATCATTGCCGGCGGCGGAGTGGGCGTGGATACGGGGCGTGTAGCGATGGTCTTTGAAGGGCCATGGTATATGCCGCGTCTGTGGGGTGAACTGGCGACCACCGAACAGGGCATCAACTTCGATGTAGCCGAGCCGCCCGTCGGCACCAGCGGCCGCAACACCACCTTTGGCCACGTTCACGGCCACTGCATGACCGACGCCTCAACCAACAAAGACGGCGGCTGGGAGTTGATCAAGTTCATCCTCAGCGACGAGGGCCAAGAGATCATTGCTCAGGGTGGCCGTATGTGTGGCCGGCCCGAGAACATCGACTCGATCTGGGGTCCGATTGCCTCTGAAACCTACAATTTCACCAATTACGAGGCCTTCTCCAACGGCATGCGTGAAGGCGCTACGCCGCTCATCATGGGCGAGGGCTCGCCGATCAATGCCTACGGTGGCGGCCCTATCACCGCGCTCTGGGATAAGCTACTGGGTTTGCAGCAGCCGGCAGCCGAGGCCCTGCAGATCGCCAACGAAGAGATCCAGACGGTGCTTGACCAATATTATCGCGACAAGAGCGCCTAGGTACAGTAGAAGCGAGATTGAGGGGCGGCGCACTCGCCCCCAATCTCCTGAGTATTCTTTAGTACGGGAGGTTGCGTAGTGGCTACGACCACCACAGACAGCGTTATCCGGCCAGTCCCTAGCCAACGCCAGCGTCGCATGTCGCCAGCACAGTGGCGCGATTTACGAGATGGCTTGCTCTTTACCAGCCCATTTATCTTGGGCGTCCTCTTTTTGTGGGTAGGACCCATGCTCTACTCGCTCTACCTGGTGACCCAAGATTGGAACCTGATTACCGAACCAAGATTTGTGGGGCTGCGCAACTTTACACGGATCGCCGAAGATCCACTGGTGGCCAAGTCGTTGGGCAACACCGCCTATTACACCTTTATCGGCGTCCCCCTTCAGCTGATCGTCGCTTTTGGGCTGGCCCTGATGCTCAACCAGAACGTGCGCGGGTTGTCGATCTACCGCACGCTCTATTATCTGCCGTCGATCACGCCAGCGGTGGCCTTTGCGGTGGTCTGGATCCAGATCCTCAACCCAGAGTTTGGCGTCCTCAACAATCTCCTGGGGTACCTGGGCATTGGGCCGATCAAGTGGCTCTTTGACCCGGCCTGGTCCAAACCGGCCTTTATTCTGATGAGTTTGTGGCTGACCGGCTTCCAGATGGTGATCTTCCTGGCCGGGCTCCAAGGCGTGCCCAAAGAGCTAAACGATGCGGCGGCCATCGATGGCGCAAACGCCTGGAATCGCTTTCGCAATGTCACGGTGCCGATCATTTCGCCCGTGATCTTTTTCAATCTGATCATCGGTATTATCGGCAGCTTCCAGGTCTTTACCAGCGCTTTTATTATGACGCGTGGCGGCCCGCAAGATTCGACGCTCTTTTTTGTGTTGTACATCTACCGCAACGCCTTTGAGTACTTTAGAATGGGCTATGCGGCGACGCTGGCCTGGCTGCTCTTCTTGATCATCATGGTCTTTACGGCGATCCAGTTCTTCTTTGCCAATCGCTGGGTATACTACGAGGGGAAGGTCTAGATGAGCGCTGTGATCTATGATAGAGCCAACCGCCGCAACAAGGAAATCCGAGTAGCGCTTGGCCATCTTGTGCTCCATGCTGCCATGATCTTACTGGGCCTGACCTTTTTCCTGCCCATGGGTTGGGTCCTCAGCACATCGCTCAAATCGTCCGGTGAAGTCTTCATCGTGCCCATCGAGTGGATCCCGCAGCGGCTCAACTGGTCGAACTATGCCGAAGTTTTCAGCCGGTTGCCCTTTGGCCGTTTTATCCTCAATTCGCTCTATGTCACCTTGATGGGCACCGTCGGGTCGGTAGTCAGTGCGTTGACCGTTGCGTATGGGCTGTCCCGCATCCGCTGGCCGGGACGTGATTTTGTCTTTACCGTGTTGTTGGCCACCCTCATGCTGCCGGGTGTGGTCACGCTGATCCCGGTCTTTATCATCTTTAAGACCATCGGCTGGATCGGCACATTCTATCCGCTCTGGGTGCCGGCCTGGTTTGGCTTTGCCTTCTACATCTTTCTGATGCGGCAGTTTATGCTGACTCTTCCCCTGGAGTTAGACGAAGCGGCCAAGATCGACGGCGCGTCGAGTTTTCGCGTTCTCTGGCAGGTGATCGCACCGCTTTGCGGGCCGGCCATTACAACCGTTACGATCTTTGCCTTTCTCCATCATTACAACGACTTTCTGGGGCCGCTTATCTATATTGCCGAAAATGAGATGTTTACACTACCGTTGGGGCTGCTCTGGTTCCAGGGGCGTTTTGGCAATTTCTGGCACCTGGTCATGGCCGCTTCGGTGATCACCATTGCGCCGGTGGTTGTGCTCTTTTTTATCGCTCAACGCTATTTTGTTCAGGGGGCACAGTTCTCCGGGCTGGCCGGACGCTAGCGCGCTCCGCCATTGGGAGATGTTGCTACGGGCGACTGTACCTGCCGCCGGTAGTCGGTGGGGTTGCGCCCATAGTAGATCTTGAACTGGCGCGAAAAGTAGAATTGTGACTGAAACCCCACCTCGCGTGCGATCTCCCCGACGCTGAGTGAGGTAAACTCCAACAGCCGGGCTGCCTGGCGCAGGCGTAGATTGAGGGCGACCTCCATGAGCGAGCTGCCGACTTGCTCCCGGAAAAGATGCGCCAGCCGGGAGGGGGAGAGGGCGACCATTTGCGCCAGTTCTGCAACGGTGAGCCGCTCACGGAAACGCTGGTTGAGCAGCGATAACACCGCTTCGATGCGCGGGTCAAGCGGGTGGCTTTTGGTCCGCTCGTGTTGTTGGGCAACCAGAATGAGGATCTCCTCCAGCGCATTGGCGCTCAGTTCATCCTGCCAGATGCCGATACCCTGGCTGTCTTGGAGTAGCCGCACAAAGGTCTGCTCGATACGTTGGCGCAACGCAGGGGCGCTGATGCGCTGGGCGAGCAGACCGGGCGCCAACGCCGGCAAGTGTAGCCAGTGCACCCAATGGGGGCGTGGCGTAAAATGCGCCCAGTAGAATTCCCAATATGCCGCCGCTTCTCCTGTGGCGTAATCATGCGGGGCGCCCGGCTCTAAGATGAATATATCACCTGCCCGGCATAGGTGGCTCTGCCCATCCAGATGATAGCGTCCTTCGCCGGCAAGCGTATAGGTGATCAGCCAGTCGCGCGTGCCGTGTGGGCGCCGCACGTGGTAGCCAAACGAGGCGCCAAAGTGGTCGGCCAGCAACATACCCGGCGGCGGGGCCGGGGTGATGGGCAATGTGTTGATGTAGCCTTTAGCAGGATCGAGCATAAAAATAGCAAACGGCGATATGTACAGGTGCGATCTGGTTCAGATATTATAAACCGGTATCCCACGCCATGCCCAGCAAAGCGGAGGGCAGAATCCGATATTCTTTTTCAAACAGGAGATGCCGGTATGTTATCCGGAGAAGCGAAGCAAACCTTTGACGAACAAGGCTATGTGGTAGCCCGAAGTCTGTTCAGCCGGCAAGAGGTAGATCACTATCTCGATTACTATATGGAACTGCGCCACCACCCCCAATGCACAAGCGACACCCGTGTGCGGGCGCCCATCACCAACGACCCGCTGTTGCAATTTCCCCGGCTGATGCAGATGCACCGCTGGGACGATGTCTCGATGCGCTGGCTCATCGATGCGCGTATCAATGCCTGGCTGACCAGTCTGTTGGGCCGATCGCCCTATGCTGTGCAGACCATGTTCTACTTCAAGCCACCCGGTGCGCGCGGCCAGGCGCTCCACCAGGACAACTACTATTTGCGCGTCCAGCCTGGCACCTGTGTTGCGGCGTGGATGGCGCTGGACCGCTGCGGCGAAGAAAATGGCTGTCTCCAGGTGGTGCCCGGCAGCCAGAACTGGCCGATTCTCTGTACGGTCAAGGCGGACACGACCCAGAGCTTCACCGATGTCACGGTGCCCATTCCCAAGGGGTATGCGCCGGTTTCGGTCGTCATGGAGCCGGGCGATGTGCTCTTTTTCAACGGCTCGCTGGTGCATGGTTCCTTCCCCAACACCACGGGCGATCGCTTCCGTCGCTCGCTCATCGGCCACTACATCGAGGGCGATTCGCAGCAGGTGGCGCGCTGGTACTTCCCCGTCTACCGCATGGACGGCTCGGTCGTCGAAATCGAAGCGAGCGAACAGGGCGGCCAGTGCGGCGTCTGGGTAACGGAAAATGGTGAGCCGGTCATCGAGATGAGCGGATATGAAGTGAACGGCAAGAAAACAGAGTAGTGTAGTAACCAGTAACCAGTAAACAGTGAGCAGTCCCGGCCACTGTTCACTGTTTACTGGTTACTGATTACTGGTTACTGGAGGACTACCCCGCAAAGACCAAAGGAGGAAACCGTGTTTTCATCCAAGCGATCCCTGGCATTCTTCTCGCTGCTCATGGTGGCTGCCCTGGTTGTGGCGGCCTGCGCCGGCCAGGCGCCCGCTCCCCAAGAGGCGCCAGCCGAGGCCGCGCCGGCCGAAGCCGTTCAGGAGCCGGCAGCCGCCCCTGCCGCACCGGGCGAGTACAATGAAGCGCCCATGTTGGCCGAACGGGTGCAGGCGGGCGATTTGCCGCCGGTCGATGAGCGTCTGCCCGTCAACCCGCTGGTCGTCGAGCCGGTGGAGCAGGTAGGTATCTATGGCGGCACCTGGCGCATGATGGACAGCAGCGACGCCCTGGGCTATCTGCGCATGACGGCCTATGTCGAGCCCTTTGTCAAGTGGAACCGCGATGTCTCCGGGCACCGCGCCAACTTGTTGGAAAGTTGGGAATGGAACGACGACGCCACCGAGTTGATCGCCCACTTCCGCGCCGGCATCAAGTGGTCTGACGGCGAACCGCTCACCGTGGACGACTACCTCTTCTGGTGGGAGGACATGGTGCTGGACGAGAATGTGCCGGTGATCGAGCCGGCGGGCACGCGCGCAGGCGGCGAACTGATGCAGGTGGAGAAGGTGGACGATTTCACCCTCAAGTTCACCTTTGCCGAGCCCAACCCGCTCTTTCTCGAGTACCACTCGCGCGGGTACTACCACTCATCGTGGTTTGTTCTGCCCTCGCACTACTTCCAGCAGTTCCACCCGAAATATAACAGCGAAGTCAGCGATACCACCGAGCTCGTGGACCTCTACAACAACCGTCACCAGCGACCAGAGGTGCCTACCTATACTGCGTGGCAGGTAACCGACTTCCAGTCTGGCCGGCGCGCTGTCTTCGAGCGCAACCCCTATTACTGGAAGGTTGACACGGCGGGCAATCAACTGCCCTACATCGACCGCATCGAGGTAGAGATCCCCCAAGATGCCGCTGCGGCTGCGCAGTTGATGACGCTCAAGGGCATCGCCGGCGAATTGGATATGCAGGTGCGCGATTTTGCCATCAAAGATGTGCCGTTGCTGCTGGAGAACGCCGAACAGGGCGACTACCGGATCCTCATGTGGAATCGCGGCGACTACGCCTGGCCGTGGCTGATGCTCTTCTATGATTACCCGGACGAAGGCATCGTCGACCTGATGTACAATCAGAAATTCCGTCAGGCGCTCTCGTATGCGATTGACCGTGACCGCATCAACAATATCGTGGCGTTGGGTCTGGCCAAACCGCGCCAGTTCGCCCTCAGCCCCGAAAGCCCCGAATTCCGTAGCGACGAAGGGCGGCAGGTCTACGAAGAATGGTCCACGTCGTATGCCAACCACGACCCCGACCTGGCCAAGGCGCTGCTGGACGAAATTGGGGTGGTGGATACCGACGGCGACGGCTTTCGCGAGCGCCCAGACGGCACGACCCTGGAGTTGATCGTCGATATTCCTGTTTCCGACCAACGCTCCATCGATGCGATGGATTTGATCAAAGAAGACTGGGAAGCCATCGGCCTCACTACGGTGCTCAACGTGATCGACGGCACCGTGATCGGGCAGCGCAGCGAAGCCGGCGAGATCATGATCCGGGCGTGGGGCAGCGCGGCGGCCTGGGGTCTGATTTCGGCACCGCCGGTGTGGGCGCCTATCGAGGGCGTGAGCTATGCCGGCGGCGGCCAGCGCATCGGCCTCTACTACCAGACGGCTGGCAACCAGGGCGTGGCGCCGCGCCCCGGTTCGATGCTGGAGAAGCTGCAAAACATCTACACCGAGCTGATCTCGATTGTCGATGCCGACGAACGAAATGCAAAACTGCTCGAAGCGTACAAGGTGCATATCGACGAAGGGCCAATCACCATCGGCACCATCGGCGAACACCCAAGCCCGGTGCTGGTCAAGAACAACTTCCACAACGTGCCTGACTTTGGCCTGGTCGGTGGCTGGGATCTAGGCTTCCCAGGCACCGCCGACCCAGAACAGTTTTATATGGATTGAGGCATGGGGTTTGCTTGCTTGTAGCAGCGTGACAAGATGACAAGATGGCTGGATGATAGAGCAGGGCATCATCTTGTCATCCGGTCATCTTGTCATCTTGTGTGGAAGGATTCATAGGCGATGTTCAGCTACATCATCCAGCGCGTGCTCACCGCCATTCCCACGCTCTTTCTGATCACGGTGTTGGGGTTTGTGATCATGGAGCTGCCCCCCGGCGATTACCTGACCTATTACATCCAGCAACTCGAAGCCCAAGGGGTGCGCAACGCCCAAGAGGAAGCGGCGGCGCTGGCCCAGCGCTATAACCTGAACGAGCCTGCGGTTGTACGCTTTTTCAGTTGGCTGGGGCGCTTTGTGCGGGGTGATTTTGGCGAATCCTTTGAGTATCGCCGGCCGGTGCGCGAGCTGATCGGTGAACGGCTGGCGCTGACGGTTGCGTTGGCGGTCGCCAGCCTACTCATCACCTGGGGCATCGGCATCCCCATTGGCGTCTATTCGGCGACGCACCAGTACACCTGGAAGGACAATCTCTTTACGACGGTTGCCTTTATCGGGTTGGGATTGCCCAGTTTTATGCTGGCGCTGATCTTTCTGGTCTTTGGCTTTCGGGTCTTTGGCTCGGTGCAGACCGGGCTCTTCTCCCCTGCCTTTGAGTCGGCGCCCTGGTCCTTTGCCAAGCTGGTCGACCTGCTCAAGCATCTCTGGGTTCCGGCAGCCATTGTGGCCGTCTCGGGCACGGCCGGGATCATCCGTATGATGCGCGGCAACCTGCTCGACGAGCTGCGCGTCAACTATGTGCAGGCCGTGCGGGCCAAGGGCGTGCCCGAACGCGCCGTGATCTGGAAGCACGCGGTGCGCAATGCGCTCCACCCGCTGGTGATGAGTTTTGGCATGTCGCTGCCGCTGCTCGTCTCCGGCTCAGAATTGACCGGTATCATCTTGAACCTGCCCACGACCGGCCCGCTCTATCTCCAGGCAGTGCGCCATTACGACACCTATCTGGCAGGCACCATGTTGATCCTGGTTGCGTTTATGCTTGTGGTGGGCAACTTGCTCGCCGACATCGTACTCGCCTGGCTCGATCCACGCATTCGCTATGACTGAGTAGGGCTTGTAATGCAGAACTCGTAATGCGGAATGCGTGATGCGTGGTGTGTAGCGCATCATACGTATTCCGCATTCCGAGTTACGAATCAGAAACCTATGGCGACAGACATTGCATTACCCCTCGGCAAAGCCGAAGAGACTGAACAGGCAAAGGTAGCGCTTTTGAGCATCCGCCAGTTGATGTGGGCGCGCTTTACGCGCAGCCGGCCGGCGGTCTACAGCGGGATCTTTCTGATCCTGCTCTATCTCAGTGCGGCCTTTGCGCCCTTTCTGGCTCCGTACGGTGTGCGGGCCACCCACAACGAATATCCAAGCGCCCGCCCCAACCCGCCTCGCTTCATCGACGCCGAAGGGCGCTTTCACCTGCGTCCCTTCGTCTATGCCCTGCAGCCAGGGATCGACCCGCGCACCTTTACGCGCGTCTATGAACCGCTGACCGACCAGCGCTACCCGGTGCGCTTCTTTGCCCGCGGCGAACCTTACCGGCTCTTCGGCCTCATCCCCATGGAGCGGCGGCTGATTCTGGTGGATGAGCCGGCCAAGCTCTTCTTGCTGGGCACCGACAGCCTGGGGCGCGATCTCTTTTCGCGCGTCCTGTTTGGCGCCCAGGTCTCGCTCACAGTCGGGCTGATCGGAGTCTTCCTCAGCCTGGTGATTGGTGCGGTGGCCGGTGTCGTCGGCGGCTTTTATGGTGGTGTTGTGGACAATGTCATGCAGCGTGCGATCGAAGTGCTGCTCTCGTTTCCGCAGATCCCACTCTGGCTGGCGTTGGCGGCGGCGTTGCCCCCCAACTGGTCGTCGATCAAGGTCTACTTTGGCATCACGTTGGTGCTCTCGATTGTCAACTGGGGTGGGCTGGCGCGCCAGATGCGCGCCAAAGTGTTGGCGCTGCGCGAGCGCGACTATGTGATCGCCGCCCGCTACACCAACTGCAGCGATATGCGCATTATCCTACGCCATCTCTTGCCCAATACCATCAGCCATGTGCTGGTCGTGGCGACGCTCTCGATCCCCAACATGATCCTCGGCGAAACAGCGTTGAGCTTCCTGGGGCTGGGTATTCGGCCCCCCATGACCAGTTGGGGGGTTCTGCTCAGCGAGGCGCAACAGGTGCGCGTGCTCTTGCAACAGCCGTGGCTGTTGACGCCGGCCTTTTTTGTCATCGCCACCGTCATGGCTTTCAACTTTGTGGGGGATGGCCTGCGCGACGCCGCCGACCCCTTTGCGGAGTAGATTTTGGTGCGTTGCACGCATAGCGTGCGATGCACCTCCGTATTGCCTGCACGCTACAGGTGCGTTGCACTCGCAGCGTGCAACACACCAGATTTCGGAAGTTCCCATGCAAAAGAACGACGTATTGGTGGAAGTCAAGGAGCTGGAGACTCACTTTTTTCTGCGCGAGGGTATCATCCGCGCGGTGGACGGTGTCTCATTCGCCATCCGCCGCAGCCACACGCTGGGCGTGCTGGGGGAAAGCGGCTGTGGCAAATCGGTGACCGGTTTTTCGCTCCTGCGTCTGGTGCGCTCGCCGGGCAAGATCGTGGGCGGCAACATTCTGCTCCACCTGGATGGGCGGTCGGGCGCCAGCCAACAGCGTGAAATCGTCGACCTGGTCGCGCTCGACCCCAATAGCGAAGCCATGCGCCGGATCCGGGGCGCCGAGATCGCCATGGTCTTTCAGGAGCCAATGACCTCGCTGGACCCGGTCTACACCGTGGGTGAGCAGATCATGGAAGCCATCATCTACCACCAGCAGGTTACGAAGCAGGAAGCCCGTAACCGCGCCATCGAACTGCTGCGCCGGGTCAATTTGCCCAATCCAGGCCAGATGGTCGACCGCTACCCGCACCAGTTGTCAGGCGGGATGCGCCAACGGGCGATGATCGCCATGGCGCTCTCCTGCCGCCCGCGCCTCCTCATTGCAGACGAGCCAACTACGGCGCTCGACGTGACTACCGAGGCGCAGATCCTGGAGCTGATGAACGACCTCAAGGCCGAGCTGGATATGTCCATCCTCTTCATCACCCACAACCTGGGGGTGGTGGCGGAAATGGCCGAGGATGTGATTGTCATGTACCTGGGCCGGGTCGTCGAACAGGCGGATGTACGCTCGCTCTTTTATGACCCCAAACATCCCTACACCCAGGCGCTGTTGCGTTCCATTCCACGTATTGGCCAGAAGCGCCAGCAGCGGCTGGAATCGATCCAGGGCATGGTGCCGGCCCCCCACGATGTACCATCGGGCTGCCCTTTTCACCCGCGTTGCCCCGCGTCTATGCCGGGCATCTGCGACACCATGCGACCCCAACTCCGGGATGTGGGTGGGGGCCACCTGGTCAGTTGTTTTCTCTATGACGGCCAGCAGCAAGAACAGACGGCAGCGGGGTACAGCCAGCCGGAGCCGACCACAATCGACGCCATGCCATGACTGAGAACAGCCAGCCTATTCTGGAGGTGCGCAACCTCCAACAACACTTTCCCATCACACGGGGCTTGTTGCGCCGGATAGTCGGCCACGTCAAAGCGGTGGACGGCGTCTCGTTCACCGTCCCCGCCGGCAAGACGCTGGGTCTCGTGGGCGAGAGCGGCTGTGGGAAGACCTCGACCGGCCACTGTATCATGGGCGGGGTGCGCCCCACCGGGGGAGAGATCATCTTTCACGATCCACAGCTAGGCCCCACCGATCTCGTCAAGGCGGACAGAGCGACGCTACGACAGGTGCGCCGCAACATGCAGATGGTCTTCCAGGACCCGAACTCGTCGCTCAATCCCCGAATGACGGTGTTGGAAATCGTCGGCGAACCGCTCATCGTCAACAACGTAGCGCGCGGCAAAGCGGTGGAGGAGCGTGTGGCCCGGCTGCTGCGTCTGGTGGGGCTGTCACCCGACTATATGCGCCGTTTTCCGCACGCCTTCAGCGGCGGCCAGCGCCAGCGGATCGTCATCGCACGGGCCCTGGCGCTCAATCCGCATTTTATCGTTGCCGACGAGCCAATCTCCGCGCTCGATGTCTCGATCCAAGCGCAGACGCTCAATCTGCTGCAAGATTTGCAGGAGCAACTGCACCTCTCCTATCTCTTCATCTCGCACGATCTCAGCGTGGTTGAACATGTGAGCGATAGGGTGGCGGTGATGTATGTGGGCAAAATCGTCGAGATGGCCACGACCAGCGACCTCTTTCATCACCCACAGCACCCGTACACCGAGGCGCTGCTGTCAGGCGTGCCCCGCCCCGACCCCGATGCAGAGAAACGCCGCATTACCTTGACCGGCGAAGTCGCCAACCCGGCCCATCCACCGAGCGGCTGTTATTTCCACCCCCGGTGTCGCTATGCGGAACAACGCTGTAAAGAGGAGACACCGACGCTACGCGAGGTCGGACCGGGCCACCTGGCCGCCTGCCACTTTGCCGAGCAGCTGACACTTCGGGGTGTAAATTGACTTTTTCCCGCCATCCATCGATAATGCACCGCCATGTGGAAAGTTGATCTCCATTCCCACACGATCTACAGCAAAGATTGCCTCACCCCTACCGCCGACCTGATCGCCCGCGCCCGCGCCATCGGGCTGGATAAAATCGCCGTCACCGAGCACAACCGGCTGGATGGCGCCCTGGCCGCCAAAAAGCTGGCGCCCGACCTGGTCATCGTCGGCGAAGAGATCATGACCACGCACGGCGAGATCATCGGCTATTACCTGACGGAAGAGGTGCCGCGCGGCCTCTCGCCGCAAGAGACGATCCGCCGGCTGCGAGACCAGGGCGCGGTGATCACCATCCCCCACCCGCTTGATTCGCTGCGCCGCTCGGCCATGGGTCTGGACAACGTACTCGCGGTGATCGACCAGGTCGATGCGCTGGAGGTACTCAACGCCCGCTGTGTGCGCACGCAGGACAATGTGGCGGCCGCCGTCCTGGCGCAGGAGCATAACAAACTGGTGACGGCCGGCAGCGATGCACACACGCTCGCCGAAGTGGGCCGCTGTTACACAGAAATGCCCCCTTTTGAAGACAACGCTGCGGCCTTTCTGGCCGCACTACAGGAAGCCCGGCCCGCTGGCGTTATCAGCCCGTTTTGGCCCCACTTTGCCAGCACCTATGCCCGCTGGCGCAAGCGCATCCTGCCGGTGAAGCTGCCATGAGCCTGATGATTGGCATCTACATCTCTCTGGTTGCGGCGGTGTTGCCGACCCTCATTTATGTGTTGCTCTTCTACTGGGCAGACCGCTACGAGCGTGAGCCGTGGTGGCTGGTCACAGTCGCTTTTCTCTGGGGCGCAATCCCGGCTGTGATTGCCAGCATCATCGCCGAGTTCATCCTGGGCGTTCCATTGGCGAGCGACGCACCCTCGCTGGGCACCCAAGTGGTGGAGAGCGCCCTCTTTGCGCCGGTGATTGAAGAAGTGGCCAAGGGGGCGGCCCTGCTCGGTATTTTCGTCTGGTTCCGCCGTGAGTTCGACGGTGTATTGGATGGGTTACTCTACGGGGCGCTGATCGGGTTTGGCTTTGCCATGACCGAAAACGCCCTCTATTTTATTGGAGCATTTTCCGAGGGTGGATTTGGCGGGCTGACGGTGGTCTTTTTTCTGCGCGTGGTGCTCTTTGGTCTCAACCACTCGTTCTATACCGGCCTCACCGGGATCGGCTTTGGGCTGGCCCGCACAGCGCACAGCCGGCGTGGACGCTGGTTCTGGTCACTCCTGGGGTTGGCGTTGGCTATTCTAGCCCATGCGTTGCACAACTTCGGCGCCAGCGTGGCGAGTGTCAATGCGGCCGGGCTTGGCTTATCGCTGCTGGTGGCGACCGGCGGCTTTGTCATTCTTATCTTGACGGTTTTGCTTGCCTGGCAGCAAGAGCGCAGTTATATTCGCCACGAACTGGCCAGTGAAGTAGGAACGCTGCTCAGTGAAGAAGAGTATCGTTCCTTGCTTGGCCGCTGGCGCAACCCGCTGCGCAAACGCAAGAGCGAACAAACCTACGCCAACCGCATGCAACAACTGGTGCAGTTGGCGCTACGCCAACAACGGCTCCGGCGCATGGGGCAAGCGGCAGAGTCAACGCTGGCCGCCGAGATCGACCGGTTGCGTACCCAACTGGCCCACCCCTCCTCCTAAAGTAACTTCCCGGCGCAACGGGCGTCACACCGGGAAGTTCTGTTGGACTGATGAGGAGGGGTTCATCAGCGTCACAACAACAGCGCACCTATATCATGCTGCTAGCAAATTAACCTGCAATTAAAGGGACATAAAGCTTTGCTTAAGGTTGTAACAATTTTGGCAGTAGCTGCCAGCCGGCGTATACTGGGCGCCATGCAACGGACGATCTTCAGACTGTCGCACAGCCTGCTCAGGGTAAGTGTGCTGGCTGCGGTGCTTTCTGGTCACCTCTTGGCTGTGCGGCCCCTCCATGCCTCGGAGCCGTGCGATCCACCCAATGTCATTCCCCGGCCGGTCTGTGATATGGATTCGTTTCACGGCGCTCGCCCGCGCCAGGTCCCGGACGGCTGGAATGAATTTGTCATCTATGGCAACCCCGACTTCTATCAAGACGACCACAGCTACTGGGGCGGACCCAACCTGACCATCGCCAGCTTTGGCGGTACTTTCAAGGCGGGCATCTACACCCAGGTGGCCGTGACACCCGGAGCGGGTTATCGCGCCAGCATCGCCTGGGGCGCGCCCAATGCGCCCGACACCTTTGGCCGCCAGTTGGGTATCGACCCCACCGGCGGGACCGACCCCAACAGCCCCAACATCATCTGGGGCCCTATGCACTGGGGCGAAGGGCGCATCCTCAATTACCCGCCCCCTGACGTCAACATTGATGTCCAGGCGCGCGCATTAGGTGAAACAGTGACCCTCTTTGTGATGGTGGATCATCCAACGAGCACAGGAGACAACATCATCCTGCTCGATGCGATTGCTCTCTACCCGGACGAAAGTGCGCCGGCTGTGGAATTGCCACCAACCGAGACACCTACACCGGAGCCCATTCAGGAGGAGGCGCCCGTTGCCGCCGCAGCGCTGGCCGCGGCGCCAGCGGTGGCGCAAGTGGCGCTGCCGACCGAGACGCCTACCGCCACCGATACACCGCCGCCGACCGAGACGCCCACCGCCACCCCAACCCACACGGCCACGCCTACGCCAACAGCCACACCCTCACCCTCGCCAACGGCCACCGCCACCTGGACACCCTGGCCGACGGTCACGCCGGTGGTTTTTTCGCTCGATTCGGCGCCGAATCAGGTCTGGCGTCTCGCCCGCCGCACCCAACCGGCCACTCTGGCGCTCTTGGGCATGGTGAGTCTGGGGAGCGCGGGGGTGTGCGCCGGTTCGCTCTGGTGGCTGCGACGCCGCTGATAGGGGGCTATTCGCCCGCTGTGACGACAATCTTGCCGTGCATCGACGGATGGATCGCACAGAAGAAATCGTACTCCCCAGGTTCATCGAATGTACGGCGGAAGCCGCCCTGTATCCGCAAGGTACTGTTGAAGCTTCCATCCGTAGCGGACACCGTGTGAAAGACCACATCCCGGTTGCGCCAGGTCACCTCAGAGCCGGCCGTGACGGTCATGACGTCGGTCGTAAACTGGTAGTCCACCAGGTCGATGGTGTTGGTAGGCATCGAACTGGCCTCGATCTCGCCCGCCATCATTGCGGCATGGCGGTGGGCGCCAAAGACCCAGTCTTTGCCCATGCCCGCTTCCATGTGGCATGAGGCACATCCCTGGGTTCGATCAGGTGGCGTAAGAAAGCTCTCGTCGGGCCGGTAGGCCACATACTCCCACTCGCCATTGCGTAACTCGCCGTACTTGGCACCAAAGCCAGGCTCCTTGCGCATGACAAAGATACCGGTCAGTTCGTCGCGCACATAGCGACCACTTTCGTCCAACAGCACATTGCCGGCATCGTCCCGTCCAGTGCGGTACACTTCCATCACAAGAATACTGCCGTACGGAAACTCCTCGCCCGGCAGGACATTGGCAGCCCGGTCATTGGCATAGATCACGCGCGCCGTCCGGTTGTCGGGACGGTCGAACTCATAGTAGAGGCTGTAAGCGCTTTGGTAGTTGGTGGGAAAGCCCACGCGATCCACTTCGGGGCCAGGTTCAGGCGTTGGCGCCTGGATCGGCTGGCAGGCCCCTAGCAGGGTGACGATGAGCAGCAGCACTGCAAGAAGAACGCTATAGAGCAGACGAGTGCGCCGCACGCTGACCAGCGCAACAACGGTGTCAAACATGGGATCGACCTCCATTTGGCTGTAAAGGATGGACTGCGCGTTTGGGTATGAGCAACAAGTGCTCTATGATCCTTTACTGTCAAACAGGCTTTTTGGATCCCTCTATTCTTCAATTTGCCACACCAAGACGATTTCGCCGGCGGGGGCGGTTGACCCGATCGGTTGGAGCGTCACCTGGGCGGAGGCAAAGATGGGGTCTTGTGTCGCAGCATCGAACAGCAGCAGGCCAAAGCCGTCGCGGTTGACCTGAAAGAGGCCGGCCAGTTGGGTCTCGCCATCCTGGGTCAGCCAGAGGTGATAGGCGCTCCCTGGCGGCGGTGGGGGAAGGCGGGCAGCCATGGCCACGACATGCACCATATCTGACCGGGTAAAGAGCTTGCCGTAGGCGCGCGAATCCCCTTCTGGGGGGAGGAGGATGCGGCGCGTGGTTCTGCTCGAATCGACCACTTCGAGCACCAGTTCCTGCTGCTGCCCGACCAAGTCTGCAAATTCAGCGCGCAAGGCGCGTTCACGAGCCAGCACAACAGTGAGATGGATGCTCCACGCAAGCGTAAGCAGAAAAAGAAGCGTGATGGCGAGCGCAGCCAGGCGCAACCGGCGCTGAGACCAGATGGGCCACACCCAAAGACGGCTGCCGGTGGTGGAGTTCGGCAGCGCATTCCCTGACGTTGGGGACCTTCCGGGCAGCGGCGCGAGCTCGGCGACATTCATTTCATCGGGGTTATCGTCAAGCTGGCGCAGCAGCCGGTCTTTGAGCGTTGGCGGGAGGTGGTGGGGCGAGACGGTCGCCAGGGCCAGCGGTAGATGCGCAAGGGTTTCCTGATATTCGGCCAGCACCTCGCGGCACGCTGGACAGAGGGCCAGGTGCTCTTCAACCTGCCGCCGGAGTGTGTCATCCAGCAGGCCGAGCGCGTATTCTTCTAACAATTCACGTACAGCTTCACAGTTCATCTTCAACTAAACTCACTTCGCCCGTCAACAGACCTCGCCACCACGATTTTAACCGGATGAGGCCCGGCACAGTAGAAATCATCAACCGGGCGACTACGACTTATGTCGCCTGCCGCCACCGCATCAGTTGGCCGCGCAGCTTTTGTAGACCGAGCCGGATTCGTTTCTTGACCGTGCCAAGCGGCCAACCTAGTTCCGCCGCAATGGCGGACTGGCTGAGACCACCAAAGTAAGCCAGGACAATCGCGCGGCGCTGTTCCGGCGGCAGCTCGTGCAGCGCACGTACCATCGCCGCCTGCTGTTCGTGTTCCCAGAGGGCTTCGGCCACGCTGGCCTCTGGGTCGTTAACCTCGCCCAGGAGCCGCTCGATTTCATCGAGCGCGGCCGTACGCTCCTCGTGGCTGCGGCGTTTGAGGTGGTCGAAGATGTGATTGCGGACCAGGGTCATAAACCAGGCTTTGAACGCGCCACGGCCGGGGTCGAATTGTTCCGCCCGGCGCCAGAGTCGCAAAAAGGCTTCTTGCACAATCTCTTCGGCATCGGCGGGCGAGAGCTGGTGGGCAGCCAGGGCATACACCGCTGGCGCATAGCGGTCATAGAGCAGCGTAAACGCGGCAACCTCGCGCTGCTTGACACGCTCGACCAGGCTTTCGTCACTCACCTGGTTCACTTGGGGCTGGACTGGAGAACGATCTGGCACGGGAACCTTGTAGTGACCCACCGACCAGCGTAGGTCGTGGGTTCTGAGATGCAAAACTGGGCTGAGCGGATCCATCCACCTGTGTATCGATTCTGCCTATGCGGAGAGCAGCCGATAGTAGAGGACCGTATCATCCAACTGGCCGGTTGCATTGCGGGCGTATTGGGGAATGACGCCCGCACGGCTGTACCCCAACTGCTGGTACAACTGCTCTGACGGGTCGCCCCGCCGGGTATCAAGGACCAGCAATGTTCGCCCGGCGCTCAGCGCGGCCTTTTCAGCGGCATGCATGAGACGCTGGCCGATCCCCTGGCGTCGAAAGTGAGTGTGGACGACCAACTTCTGCACCTCGGCGCGATGGAGTCCATTTAGCCGCATCTCAAGGGCCAGTTGTACGGAGCCGATTAGCCGGTCAGCGTCCAGCGCTGCAAAGAGCAGCCGCTCCCCCTGCTCGACTGCCCCAATCGAGTTGCGCCAGTACCTGTGTGCGTCGTCTGCTGTCAACGGGGGCAGAAAACCGATGGATGCCCCATCCGCCACGGCATCTTGCAGCAGATGGATGAGATCATCGATCCGGGCTGCGGCGTGGTCTGCGTCCAATTGGACAATCGTTGCTATCATACCGGGGGCCCATCTGGGCAGGTGCGTTGCAC
>QEUW01000673.1 GCA_003577005.1 Chloroflexota bacterium
GTCAAAGTAGCCGACCTATAACGGATAAGGCCGGAACCTGGTGCGACTCCGGCCTTTATTGTTAACTGTCCAATCCACGAATGTTCCAGATCAGCACGCAATTGAACCCATTCCCGGAGGACCGGGAAATATTGCCGGCACGAGAGAAGGGTGGACTTACTGACAAAGGTAAAGTACTATTTCGGCGATTAAATCGGATATTGCGATACTAGATTGCGCGATCATTCATGCCATATACAAAAAAGCCTCCGTGCAATCGGAGGCTTTTTTTCGGCCGGACTGTATTGCTATCGCGGCCGATAGGCCCACTTACCGCGGGCATCATCTCTTGCAGGCAGCAAAGGCAATAAGACCAGTTTAAAGGCATTCAGGCGACCAGTCAGATGCTAACATTATCAAGCACATCAGGTGTAGTACTCATTTCGATGAAGGATGTGTCTCCTGTGTGATGATCACCGTACTAGCCGGGAGTGCCACCTGCAAGAGCCTCGAAGGTCACTTTCCAACGCGCTTCAAAAATCGGAAAAACTTCATAATCCCTGATTCGTATCCGGCCTTCCGTTTCATCTTTCGCTTGTAATTAGCCGGTGCGTTTGTGACCTTCGTCACATTGTAAATCCCCATATCCTTCTTGACGCGACGCTTGGCTTTTGTCACACCTAGCATCGTCTTCACACTTGGCTTGCGATAACGAAACAGCTTGGTCATGATAATCTATTCCTCCAAATCTTACACGCTCTAACACGGATACTATCCACTCTCACACCCAATCCCGTCCTTGTCACTGCCATCGAAGTTGTGCGGATCAGGTGGCAGCACCTGGAACCGTCGATACGGGATATCCCCGCAATCCAGGTCCGGCGGCGGCGGTGGAATGCACACCGTCGGATAAGACGGATCACAGTTTCCACCCGAGGAGGGTGAAGTGGGTTGCGGAACTGGAACTATCGGCTCGGGCCCACGAACGGGCACAGTGGGTAACGCGCCCGACACCAGAGCACATCCTCGGCCCGCACCCTGGCTCATCAAGCCATGAAGAACGCTCGACATCCCCGTATCAGGTGGATAATCAACAGCTTGGGCCCAACCACCCGCCACCAGTTCCCCATTCACAAAGATGTTCCCAACATACACGTAGCGCAGCAGACGACCATAGCGATCCGTCTCGCGCACATCCTTTACCATGCGCACGGTCTGGCCTTTGACCAGTGCCGCATTGGCCGCTGTCGCCTCCTTCCCGCAGGTATCGCCCGTTTCAGGGGTATTGATTCCTATATACCGCACACGATAACTCTGCCCATTCATCGAAACGGCGATAGTGTCACCGTCAATGATGTCCGTCACGGTAGCAATCTCGCCCGGCAGAGATGCAACCGTCGGAGACGCGGCCGCTGTAGCCGTCGCGACAAGGGTCGGCGTAGAGGTCGGATGAGGAATGGCAGTTGCCGTAAAAGTCGGCCGCACGGTGCTGGTCGGCCGCAACGTATTGGTTGGTCTCGGCGTAGCCGTTGAAGGCCGCGTATTTGTCGGCCGCGGCGTATGGGTGTTGCGCGGCGTGCGGGTGGGCGGGCTATTGGTCGCAGTCGCTGCCGGACTAACGGGCAGGTAGGTAGCTGTCGACAGCGTTGTCTCCGCTCCCTCTGCCGTGTCCACCAGCGCGACTTCCGCTTCGGCGGCCGCTTGCCTGTCCCGCTCAGGAGTCCCGCTCTCGTCCACAGGAACAAACCAGAGGACAGCCAACGAGAGAACGCAGCAACCAGTTAAAAGGATACCGGCAAAGAGAACTATTCTCCTTACGTTCACATTCATCAGGAAACCCTCGCCAAAATCGATGCTCCGGCAATGACGACATATCCACCGTAGCGACCGTACCTTTCGATCACTATTACATTCGCCACCGCCTCGGCCAGGTTTCCCGGACTCGCCCTGAGATGTCCTCCTAATTCACGCCCACGGCCATCGGCGCGATGATCGCGCTCGCAATACCGGTCGCTTCCCTCTCCCCCACCGCCTGCAGCGCCGGGATCAGCGCCACGTAAGCCTCCGCCTCCAGCCGCGTCGCAAACACGAGCTGCTCCTGGGTGCCGTCGTGCCGCGTAATCTCCACCAAGGTCGGCTGCTGATACATCAAGCTGTCAGCCGTCATCTCCTAACCAAAACAACCCTTTTCCGGCACATTGTCCGCTTCATGAGCCGGTAATACATGCGCAATCGCGCTCTCCCCCCATGCGGCCGACCACGCCACGAGCCCCCATCCCCGGCCGAAGAACATACCCTCGCCGGTGTGCGTCCGCAGCTCGACCACATCCTCGACCGTCACGCCGTTCCACGTCATCCGAACATGCCGCGCCGCCAATCGCAGCCCGTTTCGCGTTCGACCGTTACGATGGTGGTCTACCGGTTGGCAGTTATCTTTCCGGTAAGTCTGAACCGTATGCTCCACCGGAGACTCCCATCCCTGCCCGACGGCCATCCATCGCGGACACCACCGCGCGCCGGTCTGGCCATCTTCAAACTGGCGATAATATTGACCATCACCCGGCGAGGTATCAACCCCGCGCCAGATGTAGGAATCATCATGCCAGAACTCTTCCCATTGGTTGTTTTTCAGTTGCCGCCACCCCGACCCGCCGCGCACCGTTCGAAACTTCTCCTGAGCGCCGCCGGGATGTCTCACCATATAAGCCCGGCCATCCCCCGCCAGATAAGGCAACAGGTCTATCATCCCGGACGTTTGCGCGCCAACCGGCCCGGC
>QEUW01000674.1 GCA_003577005.1 Chloroflexota bacterium
AATGGACCATCGGTCACGGTGAATTTACCCTCGGAGAGCCGCAGACGCGTGCCCTTCGGATTGAGCGCGCCGGTCGTGACCAACACACCGGCTTGGATCGCCTCGCCGATAAACTTGCCCATTTCTGCCATCTGCTCAGGGGTTGGGGCAGTCGCTGTCTCTGGGTCGAAATTGGGGTCGTAGACCATGAATTGCATGTTCGTTGCTCCTTTTTGTATTGGCGAGCCAGGGCTTGCTGGACGGTTGCGACCGGAATGTGCGCCTTGACTCAATCGTTGACGCAAGATAGTCGTTTGGCAACACTCAAAATCGACAACGAGCACGACGAATTTGAATGAAGATTAAGAAAATAAACCGGTAATCTCTCGTAGGTCACGCTACCAGCGTGACAATCGTCCGGATGAGTAACGCCGTAGCCCTGGTAGGGCGACCTACGGTGCTTCAGCGCCAGACGATCAGCACCGCAACAATTTCTTAAAGACCATAAAAATTCGTGGTAGTTTTTGAGACTAGGTGTATTGACCCATCAGGTTAGATAGGGTGCTACAGGTGCGATGCACTTGAAAAGTGCGTTGCACCTCCCATTAAGCGCTCTAACCTCATGTGTCAGTAGTTCTGTTGACATTTCAGTCTAAGCCAGAGGTGCAACGCGCCGGCGTGCATCTGCCAAATATCAAAAGAGACTACTTCGTCCGGCCTACACCGCCATGAGGCCAAAGCACTGTTAGCGGATTCGAGGTGCGGATTGATCGAATTCATACATAACCATCCGTTCCCACACGCAAAGGTTGGGAGCGGATTCTTCCAGTCTATCCGTTCAATTCGTTCCCGGGGTGCCCCTCGGGCCCCGTTGACAGCTTATCGTATTCTCTCGCTGCCCGTGGGAATCAAGGTGCGCCACTTTGATCGGTCAGCTCGCACAGTCGTCGTTCCAGAAAACGCCGTGTTGGCTCCTGTTGCGCAAGGCTGAGCGCGTATTGATACGCGAGACGCGCTTCCGCTGTTCTCCCCAGTCGCCGGCACAGGTCGGCACGTGCGGCGTGGGCCAGATAATAGCCGGCCAGGTCGCCGCGCGCCAGAATGGTGTCGATCAGCGCCAGGCCGGCCAGGGGACCGTCGCGCATTGCCACCGCCACAGCGCGGTTCAACTCGACCACGGGTGATGGAGCTGCCTGTAACAGCAGATCGTACAGCCCAACAATCTGCCCCCAATCGGTGGTGGCGACGGTGGGTGCGGATGCGTGAACCGCGGCAATGGCGGCCTGGAGAGTATAGATGCCCAACTGGCCCGATGAAAGCGCACGTTGTACCAGTGCAATCCCCTCGGCAATCAGTGTCTGGTTCCATAGTGATCGATCCTGATCCTCCAGCAAGACCAGATCACCCTCCGGCGAGGTGCGCGCTGCCCGCCGCGACTCGTGAAGCAACATCAGCGCCAGCAGCCCCAGCGCCTCCGCTTCCGGCAACAGCTCGACCAGCAGCCGGCCCAGGCGGATCGCCTCGCCGGAGAGATCAGGCCTCGTCAGCGAGTCGCCCGACGAGGCGGAGTACCCCTCGTTGAAGACCAGGTAGATCACCTGCAACACGGTCTCCAACCGGTCGGGCAAGTCGGCGCGAGCCGGCACCTCGTAGGGGATGCCGGCATTGCGGATCTTGCTCTTGGCGCGCACGATGCGCTGGGCCAGCGTGGAGGGGCTGGTGAGGAAGGCGTGGGCGATTGCCTCGGTGGTGAGCCCGCAGAGCTCGCGCAGCGTCAACGCCACACGGGCCTCTGGGGCCAGGGCAGGGTGGCAACAGGTGAAGATCAGCCGCAGCCGGTCATCCTCGATCTCCTCATCGTCCAGCGCGGCGGAGTCGCTTGTGTCGCGGTCGATCTGTTTGGTGAGGTCGCTCCGCAAGGCGTCGAAGCGGGCGCGGCGGCGGAGCGTATCGATGGCCTTGAAGCGTCCCGTAGAGACGAGCCAGGCGCGTGGGTTGGCCGGCACCCCCTCGCGCGGCCACTGTTCGGCGGCGGCGCGGAAGGCATCGTGTAGCGCATCCTCGGCCAGGTCGAAGTCACCCAGCAGGCGGATCAGCGTGGCCAGCACCCGACGCGACTCGGTGCGGTAGAGGGCGTCCAACGTCTCGCTGATCGGTTCGGGTGTGTGATCGGTGGCCATACAAAATCCTCCGGCTGCGCCTGCGGTGGGATGATTCACCCCGAGGTGGCCGGTAGGATATTGTACACGCCATGCGCGCCTGATGCTAGATCGTTCATTGCTCGATGCGAGCGATGGCTGCGTTCGCCGTGGTCGACCGGGTCGAAACTGTATAATCTTTCCTTACTAGCACAACAACGAGACTTTGCATGGCAGGCCCAACCTGACCTCCGGGAGGTGACCACAAATAGCTTGGTCAGCAACGTTGATTCTGGTCACCTCCCGGAGGTCATCCCGACGACAATTGTCAAAGTCTCGTTGTCGTACTAATTGGACATGCGGAAACCGGAGTGCGGGTTGGCAAGTTCCGCATTCCGGTTTCCGCAGGCTTTCTGTGCCGTGAACAGTTCTCCTACCGCGCTACCAGCGGCAGATAAACTTTTGGCTCATCGCCACCGCCACCGCCTTGAGATGATATGGTAAAGCTCTGCGTCACCGGGGATGCTGGATTGAAGATCTCGTTGCCATCTTGTGTGGCGGTGATCGAGCAGGAGCCGGTCGTGAGGAGGGTGACGGTGTTGCCGTTTATCGTGCAGACGGCTGGTGTGTTGCTGGTGAAGCTTACGGGCAAGCCCGACGAGGCGCTGGCGCTCAAAGCAAAGGGCGGATCACCCAGTCGCTTATCAGCCGGTTTGGCAAAGGTGATACTTTGGCCGCTCTTTTGCGGGCTCGTCACGGCAAAGGATTGCGCAACGGGCGGCGCCGGGTTGAAGATCTCGTTGCCCGGTTGGGCCGCCTGAATCGTACAGGTGCCGGTGGTGAGCAGCGTCACCGTGTTGCCATTGACCGTGCAGACAGCAGGCGTGAGCGAGACAAAACTGACCGGCAAGCCCGAGGAAGCCGTGGCGCTGATGGTGAACGGCGGGTCGCTGACCAGCTTGTCCGGCAATGGGTCGAAGCTGATTGTCTGGTCGCTGAGACCCACGGGGGTGAACTCGTAGGCGCCGATATCGCTTGCCATACCCTGAGGGCGGAAGGCGCCGTCGAGATCGACCAGCGGCGGCAGGTTGTTGCCCGCGTCGATTGCGTCCGACGCCGCGCTCAGATGATAGTCGCCCGCCGCGCTCAGATGATAGTCGCCCGCCGCCGCGTCGACGTACGCCGCCGCCCCCCGCAAGGGTGCGCCATTGGCTGTGATCGTCCCACTGATCACTGTGCTGACGTTGTCGTCGATCAAGACATTGTGAAAGTCCAGCTCGGGTGATTGGGCGTTGTCCCCAGCTTCAAAAGCAACCGGGTTGCCGCTGATCAGCGTGTTGGCCAGGATCAACAGGTGCTGCGCCCCTTCGACGCCCACGGCTGCGGCAGCGTCGCCGGCCACGCGGGAATTGTCGGCGATGGTGACATAGTTCATAGCCACCGTGCTACTGGGGCTGTTGCCCGACTCAATCCA
>QEUW01000675.1 GCA_003577005.1 Chloroflexota bacterium
TGTCAATCATCAGCCGAAGTTGACCCTTTTATTCTGATGTGAAGTTGCCCCCTCCCCGGGTTGACGGTACATCTGGTTGCGTTAGGCATCTGAATGGCTCGCGGCGCTGACAGGGGACTTGAAGAGCCCCGCCTTCCGCTTCTCTCGCAATCGATAGCTCTCACCTTTAATATTGATCGTGATGGAATGGTGGAGGAGCCGGTCGAGAATCGCCGTGGCGATAACCGGATCACCAAACACGTCGCCCCAGGCGCCGAGGCTTTGATTACTGGTGAGCAGAATCGAGCCCTTCTCATAGCGCCGGGAGATGAGCTGGAAGAACAGATTGGCGCCCTGCCGATCAATGGGGATATAGCCGATCTCGTCAATGATCAAGAGCTGGGGCTGGGCCAGCACCTTGAGCCGGTCCTCCAGTCGGTTTTCGGAGAGCGCTTTGCCGAGCGTCGCGAGGAGGCCCATGGCGGTCGTAAACAAGACGCGGTGGCCCTGCTCACAGGCCGTGATGCCCAGGGCCACGGCGAGATGCGTCTTGCCGACGCCTGGCGGCCCGAGGAACAAGGCATTCTCACCCTGCTCCAGATAGCGCCCGGTGCCGAGTTCGCGGATCAGTTTCACATCAATGGAAGGCTGGACCTTAAAGTCGAAGGTCTCCAGCGTCTTCTGGAACGGGAACCGCGCCATCGCCAACCGCATCGCCAGATGCTTGTCCGTCTTGGCCTGCACCTCACGCCGCAGCACCTCCTCTAAAAAGTCCGTATACGACCGCTCGGCCTTCGCCGCTTGCTCGAGTAAACTCGGCAGTTCTGCGGCGACTTGATAGAGGCGCAGGCGCTGGCAGTGCGCCTGGAGCCGCTCGAGTTGGGGCGTGCTCATGCGGCACCGCCGGGTTCCGCCACCGCGGCATAGAGGGCCAGATCCCGGACCATCACCTCGCCGAGGTCGCCATACCCGGGATCCCACTGGGGCGGCCGGGGCATCGCGGCGGCTCCACCCGGACGCAGCAGCCCGCGATAGTGCGCCCGATCCACGACCACCGCATGGCGGGTGGTTTTGGCATGCCGCGCGATACAGGTTCCCCCATGGAAGATCTCATAGTGGTGACTGGTCTCCTGCACGTGGACGGTCGTCCCGACATATTCCACCGGGACGGAATAGCGCGCAGCCGCGATGGCGACGAGCGCATCAGCCGGCACGCGCCGCAGGCGCACCCGTTCGTAGTGATACGGCGGACGCTGGCCCAGGGGCGTGAGCGTCTCCCGGGCGAACCGTTCGATCGGCCGCTCATGCGTCGTCCCATGGACGCGCTGATCGGCGACCGTTACCGCCCATTCCTGCAGCCAGGCGTTCAGGGCCTCCCAGGAGGCAAAGCGGCGGCCAGCCAGGGCATTGCGCTTCACATATTTGACGCCGCTTTCGACTTTGCCCTTCGTCTGCGCCCGATACGGCTGACAGGCGCGCGGGGTGAAGCCATACCGTCGCGCAAAATCCTCCCAGACCGGATGCCAGAGCACGCGGCCCTCGCGCCGACCTAGGACGAGCGTCCGCGGGTTATCGTAGAGACACTCCAACGGCACGCCGCCAAAATGCTGGAAGGCCCGTTCATGCCCATCGAGCAGCGCACTGAGCCGTTCATGCGGATAGGCCGACGCCCACAGGCGCCGGGAGTACCCGAGGGTGAACACAAAGATGTGGATGACTTCCAGCCGCTCGCCAATCCAGAGGCGGGTTTGGCCAAAATCCACTTGGGCTTGCTGGCCGGGGTGCGTCTCAAACCGCACCGTCGCCACGGTCGCCCACGCCCGATCGGCCCGGAGCGGCTGAATCGCCCGTTGCACTTGTTGATAGGTCCCCGCGAATCCCAACGCCTGCAGTTCCCGATGGAGCACCCGGCCGTTCCAATTCACTTCAGGGCCGCGGCGCTCCAGAAAGCGCCGATAGGGATCGATCTGACAGGGGCGGTGTCCCGGTGGGCGGGGACGCCAGCCCCCCAGCCGTTGCCACCGCTTCACGGTATTGCGGGCCACACCGAGCTCCCGCGCAATGGCTTTGATAGGCTCGCCGCGCTGTAGTCGCGCCAGCACTTCTCGCACGCCGTCTTCTCGCAGCATCCCAGCCTCCTCCGTTGGAGTCGTCTCCCGCGAAGATGGTACTGGGCTCGTCACCGCGTCTGCTAGTTCCATAGGTCTCCTCTCCTGGTGATGGAGAGGGGTTCATTTCACATGATGACAGGGGTCAATTTGGCATGATTACTGACAAGTCCCATGGATCGAAGTACCCCGCTCAAGAGTTTGAGGCGTGCGGTATAGGCATGATTGTGTGGGCGGCTACCCAGTTATCTAGGTCTTGTTGTTTGAATCGTGTCAGTCTGCCGACTTTTACGTGCCGGATTTTTCTCTGGCTAACCCAATCGTAGATGGTGAGTTTGGCGAGGCCAAGATAGGCCGCTGCTTCGGCAACGGTCAAAAGGCGTTCTCCATGTGTCTGCGCGTGAATCATAAGCTATGCTCCTTGAGAGGCGAAAGGGGCCTGAAATCAGCGTGAAAAGTGTCATGCTGAATTGGGCCAAAAAGTCATGAAAGAAGATTGCTAAAACAATGCCTTATGGGATTTTGCAGTGGATAGGTGAGAGGTGCAAATGCACCCCCTTAAGGGTTGCAGTGCTTAGAAAAAATGAATATCCGTACTTTAAAGGATCTTACAAAGATTACAGAGGCCGAATTGCTTTCATTTAAAAATT
>QEUW01000676.1 GCA_003577005.1 Chloroflexota bacterium
GTTGTGCCAGTTGAGCATTATCCAGGGATGGCTCAACCGCCTCGATCAAGCGCGCAGCACCGGGAACTCGGCGTTGCACATCGCTCAAAAGGCCGGGGATTCCCAGGTGCTGGCGCTGGCGCACTTCAATTTGGGCCATTTGGACGTAATCACGGGCAATCTATCCCCCGCGCGCCGGCATCTCGAGCAGGCCGTACAATTGGCGCGCAGCGCCAATGCGTATAACGTGCTGGCCCGCAGTCTGCAAAATCAGGCCTATCTGGCCACCTTTACCAGCAGCTATGCCGAGGCCGAACAGTTCGCCCAAGCTGCGGTGGAGGCGGCCAAGACTTGGGTCATGCCCAGGTGGAACTGGGTCACTACGCTCAAGCGCGCCGCACCTTGCATGCCGGTGTGGACTACGCCGAAGAGTCAGGCGAAAGCCACTACCTGGCCAAGCTGCTGAACACCCTGGGCTTTCTCCACCAGGAACTGGGCGATGCCGAATCGGCACTGCACTGGGACAAGCAAGCCCTGGCTGCCTGCCGCCGCGCCGGTGTCGACCGCAACTGGGAGGCCGAGTGTTACACCTTGTTGAACCTGGCGAGCGATGAACTGCTGGTGGGACGTATCCAGACCGCCAGTGCCTATCGGCAGGAAGTCGAGGTGATCCTGGAACATGTGCAGATGAGTCGCTATCGCGTTCTTAACCGCTATCATCTGGTGTGCGCTGAACTGGCGCTGGCGTACGGCGATGTGGATGCCGCCCTGCAATTCACAGCCGAAGCCGCCAGTCTGGCGCAGGCCAAAGGCATGACCAAGAATATTGCCAAGAGCAAACTCTTGGAGGGTCAGGCGCTGCTCCACCTGAGCCGTTTGCACGAGGCCACGCAGCATCTTGAGCAGGCGGTGGCTCTGGCCGATGGCATCCAGCATGGTTCGCTGCGCTGGAAGACGCGGCTGCGCCTGGCCGAAGCGCAGGCGCTCCTGGAGCGTCCCAACGCCGAGCTGTTTCGCCAGGCGCTGGACCTGGTTGCTCGCATTGCCGGCAGCCTGGACGACGAAGGCCTGCGCGCCGCTTTCCTGATTTCGCCGCTGGTGGTGGAACTCAAGAGCAATGCCCGGTCGCCTGTGACGGTGACTGAAGCATCATCTCCCGCAGCGGCGCCGCCGACCGGCTTTCCCGCAGGTCTCAGCGCGCGTGAGATAGAGGTGTTGCGCCTGGTCTCTCAAGGCGCCACCAACCGCCAGATTGCTGCAACCCTCGTGATCAGTGTCAAGACGGTCAACGCTCACATCACCCATATCCTCAACAAGATCGGCTGCGATAACCGCACAGCCGCCACGACCTTTGCCATTCAGCACGGCCTCCTGGAATAGCCGGCAACCCCAAACGCCACAGCAATCGGTAACATTACCTATAGCGCCCGCTGCTGCGCTCCCGCGCCGGGCCTCGATCAATCGGCACTTCTCCCGATGCCGACAAACAGACGGCGCCCTACAATGGGCACAAGACAAGGATGAAGGAACACCTATGCCACACGAGCTATACAGCAGCATCGACGAGATGCTGGCGCCCGCCACATTGAGCGCATTGGAAGGCAGGCCCATCCATTATGTGCGCTGTCTCCCGTTCAGCACGAACGACTCCGCATCAGGCAGTGCTTTTCTCAAGATTGAGACCAATGGCGGCGGAGGAACGAAGTACATCGTCAAGCGCACCTCGCTCGCGGTCGACTGGATCATGCGGGGCACCGAAGATACCCTCTGCCGGTCCGTGCGCCTCTGGCAGTACGGCCTGCTCGACCGTCTACCGGCCGCCATTGACCATGCCATTGTCGCCTGCGCGCAGGATGGTGAAGGATGGGCCATGCTCATGCGCGACGTAGGCCCGGCTCTCGTCCCCTTTGCGCGCTTCAGTCAGGATCTGAATGAACGCTTCCTTACGACGATGGCCCAATTACATGGGGCGTTCTGGCAGGCGTCGGAACTGGATAACCCGCGGCTGGGGCTGAGTACCTTGAGGCAGCTTTATACCGTGCTCTCCCCCCACACGGGCCACCGCGAGGCAGGCGGGTCTAACCCCATTCCACCGCTCATCCTAAAGGGCTGGGATTTGTTTGAGACGTTGGTGGCAGAGGATGTGGCCGGCATCATCCACAACCTGCTCGATGACCCGCAGCCGCTGTGCGCTGCGCTGGGCCGTTATCCGCATACGCTGGTCCATGGCGATTGGCGGCACACCAACCTGGGCCGGCTGCCGGGTGAGCCAGGCCAGGTGGCGCTGCTCGATTGGCAGTTCGCCACCGCCGCACCGCCGGCAGTCGACCTGGCCCGCTACTTGGCGCAGAACTCGGCGTTCCTGCCGATCGGTAAAGAAGAGTCGATTGAACTCTACCGGCGGCAGCTCGCGCAGGAACTGGGCGCCGGCTATGACGAACGCTGGTGGCGACCGCAGCTCGAGCTTGGTCTGCTGGGCGGCTTGCTGATGTTTGGGTGGGACATTGCGCTCGATTCAATCGCTGAGTGGGGGGAATTGCCCCAAGAATTGGGCGGCCCCGGCCACTGGCGCAACGACCTGGCCTGGTGGTCTGAGCAGACTAGGCGCGCCGTGAAGTGGTTGTAGAACCCGTTGGCCTCGCTCACGAGGTCAAGGTTCGCAGCCATAGAGGGCCAAATGTACACAACGGTTTACAGCAAGGAGACAACCTGATGTCAAGTCTAATGTCAAGTATCGCCAAGAAAGGAAGACGGATGTCCATGATCGCCAGAGACCGACCGAAGTCCCGCCGGCACTTTTTGACCTGGGCCGGCGCCTTAGCGGGTGTCACCGTGCTGTCCGCTTGCACGGAGCCAATGCTTGTTATCCAACCAGAGACAACCGCCCAGAAGGGGCAAGGAGAAACCAGTATGAACGTACAAGCATCCAAGACGTACGAACTGGACG
>QEUW01000677.1 GCA_003577005.1 Chloroflexota bacterium
CCGGCCAGATCGGCAACCCGGAATTGCTCAAACGTGACTGTCGGGTCCAGTTCAAAGAGGGCATCTTTGTGGAATGAGGCGAGCAAATGGAGTGCGCTTGTCCATTTTCCGCCGTGTGTTGGTCCCCATAAAATCAGGAGATGCCGTTCTTCCAAGAGTTGCGAGGCGTGCGGATAGGCATTGGGTGCCACATAGACGGTGTTGATCTTGCGCAGGGTTTCTGCTAACACCCGACCGGCAAAACCACCTGTTGTTTCCCGTGTCTGCCGCTCACCGCGCAGGTCACCGCTGCCGGTGTGAATCGTACCGGAGACACTGGCCCCGAATTGGGTGCGGTAGGCTCGTCCACCACTGACGACATCGCCTTCGATGCGCGTTTCGCCGCTGAAAAACGCCCCGCCGCTGCGCGCGTCGATATAGACCGAAGCGATCTGCCGGCCGCGCAAGACTTCGTTGACGATGTGGGCGACTTTGGGGTCCCGGATGGCTTTGAGCCACTCGTCCTGCGAAAGCTCCTGTGGCGCCGCGGCGCCTCCCGCTGGCGCAGAGATAGTCTGTTCCGCCTCGCCGTTCGTGTCTGGCGGCCTGTCTTCCGGCGCAAGCGGCTGCTCAGGCTGGGCGGGTGGGTCGTCGGGAGAGTCGGCCATGTTCGATCCTCTTTAGAATGAACCAGTGTCGCAAAAGCGCATTTTGTTATCGATACCAACAACGGATATCGAGCTCCACGTCAGCTACCAAACCTTCTCCGATACTCTGCGAACGTGCGGTCACCGGCGGCTTGAAATGCCTGTACCACATCAGGATGACGGATGATCGTGATGACCTTTGCAGCCAACGCCGGCAACTGGCGCTGAAACCATTCCAGCGATGATTCCATCGCGCCCAGGTATTTTTCCTGAATGGCCTCCTCAAGCTGGTCGATACGCTGGTCTGCCATTACGCGCACTGCTTCCGGGGCAGACGCTGCCACCTCGCGGCGCAGATCGGCCAGAAGCTGAGCCAGGCTCGCTTGTGGCTGGCGCGGCTGACCACCTGCAACATTGATATCCCCGCTCCCTGTATGCACCGGCCCTGTGACCGGACCGTGAAAGGTGGCCTTGTTGACCGTGCCGCCGGAGATGAGGTCACCCTGAATGTTGAAGGCAACCAGGCCTTCAAAATAGACACCACCACTACGGTTATCGACCTGAACATGCGTTGTGTGCGGCTCTGTTGAGGCGTCCGTGGCTGCGCCAGTGGACCCCTTCGTAGTCAGGTCAACCCATTGCCATTCCGTGGTCTGACTTTCCTGCCCTCTTTCTAACAGGCGCAGGATGGTCAATGCACCCCAGAAGGCCAGCGCTTTGGGTTGGTGACCTCTGGGCGCACGGTCTAGGCTGGCGAACTTGAGCGCGCCAAGCAGGTAGAGCGCCAGACCCGTATAGTATTCGCGCCAGTCGCCTGGGGTTGTCAGGAGATCGCGCGCTTCGTTGCGGATGAGGGTGAGCAGGATAAAGGGCGTCGCCAACGCCGATAGCTCGTATTGCATGGGTTTGGGCAACGCAAAGTGGCCGGCAGCGTGAGGCTCGCTGCGCGTGATCTGATCAAGCCAGCCATAGAAATCGTAGATACGGCTGGGCGGTTGCCCGGCCTGAAAGAAGGCCGTAGCCAGCGGATGGAGCACGGTTTCCAGTTCCAACCGCAGCAGATCGTAGAGGGCGTGGTCTCGGCGAGCATGGGCGCAGTCGATGATCTGTGCAGTGCGCGCCCCTGTATCCACCAACACGTTGCCCATGTTCAGATCGCCGTGGGTGGTGCCGATTTTCATGGGCATTTCCTCTTGGAGAAGCGTAGGCCATGCCAACAGCGGGTTCGGCAGTTGAACCTGTGGATTCTCCGGCAGCGGCAGCGTCGCTGCGTTCAGGTGAGCTGGCAGATCGGGCGCAGGCTGGAGGGCGGCCAGGAGCAGTTCCTGGCGCGTCGCAACTACCCGGCCTGTGATGATAGGCGCCGGTTCGCCCAGCCGATAGGCATCGAGATCAGACACCGCCTGGAGCCGAAGCCGGAAGGATGCTGTACGCGTCTCGCCTGTTTGCGGGAGATTCAAGGTGACAGCGCGTTGGTGTCGTTCGATTTCGGTCACCACAAAGCCTTCCAGCCGGACAACAGCGTCGCGGTGCGCTGGAAAAGACCGGACGCCTTCGGTCTGCATTCGCCCGGCGCTGAGGACAACTGCCGGCGTGGGAGGCTGGCAGTCTGCGGCCGGCCCCAGCTCGAGGATGAGATTGACCGGCAACACGCGGTCATACGTGGCATGGACTTTGCGTAGCCTTTCCAACCTGGGGTTCTCCCGCCAGATGTGGCGGAGTTGGGGAAAGAGACGCTTGTCGAGCACCCTCCAGAGGTCGGCGGCGGGCGCATGACGACAATACATGCGGAGACTTTCGGTCTGATAGAGGCCCTGGCCGGCCAGCTCGTACCGCAACCCGCCATAGGGGATGCTGCCGGTCTCCGCTGCCTCCAGATAGACCGGCTCACCGGCGATCTCCACAAAACCGGGGAGCTTGCGTCTGGTGTGCTGCGCGGCCGACCACTCCTGTTGGATCAGTTCTTGCGGTCCCAGTTTGACCACGACAGGCAGTTCCTGCTCCTGCCCGCCACGATATGGGACGGCCAAAAAGACCTGCGTGCCGCTCTGGCCTTCGCTAAATTCGCGCTGCAAAACGACCCTGGCATAGCCGGCAAACATCTGTT
>QEUW01000678.1 GCA_003577005.1 Chloroflexota bacterium
GCAGAGGCGCAGGCGCAGGCCTGCCTGGTTTCCTTTGGCTTCGCGGTAGCTGAAGGCCAGCGCATTTTCCAACTGCTCCTGAAAGACGGCACGATAGAGCTGTTCGCCAAAGAAGCGCGGTGTCATCGGTTCGCCTTGCGTTGCCGGCTCCGGCGCCAGCGCGAGGTGACGGTTGTGCCCCGCCCGCCAGAAAAACTCCTTGAGCTGGGCGGGCGAAAAGGGCAACTTGAAGTCATGAACTTTGCCTTTGCCCCAAGGTGCGTCGAGCACGCGGGCGCGGTAGCCGTCGCCGGTTTGTTCGATCAATAGATCAAAATTTTGGTAGGTGCTCATCTCAATGTTCCTGGTCGAGCCGGGTCGGGAATTTCTGGCTGGGTTCCCCGGCGCCCTGTGTGCGTTTGTTATCGGGTATGGCATCGCTGCATTCCGGGAGTGGCCGCATCCTGTTTTCATGATTGGGAAGCTGCTGCGAACGAACTACAACCACTCGTCAGTTCAGTATAGTAGAGAAGCACTTCTCGCTCGGTCTGCTCATAATTCGCAAGTTGTGCGATAGGGCGTGCCAGGGAAGTAACTATTCCACTCTTCGCTGGTGAAGTTGCGCCCAGCAACTTGACACGCATAGTTGAGCCAATACTGTTCAGTCACTGCGAATGTAACAGTCTTGAGCGGTAAGTCACGACGTGTTGCATCCGCAAACAAAGGGCTGCGTTCAATATAGCATAGCTGCAATTCGTCGTCACTCAGGAACTTGATCACGTTGATCTGATCGCTTTCTTCAAAGTCTGATGCGTGCCACGTTTCATCACGGAAGAACTCGCCAACCAACTGCAGACTGGGCGCATCCCATAGGAAGATCTGGACAAAATCCTCAAACCTTCCCGATGTCGCCGTTGCGGCAATCAACGCCTGGTTGGGTGATATAGTGACCGACGAGACCTGATAGTGTCCATAGTGGCGGGCAGCGTCGCTTGGCGCCGGTAGAACGACTTCATACACGGGAAAGATCTCCAGTTGGTCTTGTTTCCAGATGCGCAGATTCCTACCTTGTTGTTCGTATTGCCAGATCCCATCTACCGTCTCTATTGCACATTGTTCTACATAGTAGAATGAGGTCACATTCCACTGCAGACTGCGCCAAAGCCTAAGTTGCAATTCAACCTGACCCATGCCTCCGGCGCCAATCGGCTGTGTGCTAACAGAGAGGGCGGCGAGTGAACGTTCACTGCTGAAAAAACAATCGCTAATGGACCGATCACTATCTGAAAAGCGCGTTGCTAGCTGATCATAGGGGGCCAGTAGTGTCCCTGCGGAATCAAAGCAGTTGTCTTCATCCTCGTCTGACCAATCCCACTCGGCGCTGCTCGGAGCGAAAGATGTTTCTTTGGCGCAATCCGGAAAGCCGGCGCGAGAGGCAGCAGTATACGCAGCCGCAAAGTCCGCATCGTACCGACGCAAGAAAGTTTGCTGGATGTGCAAATGTTCGTCAACCGATGTGCAATCATTGGGATCAATGTCAGGCAAACGAAGGATTGCCAGTTGGTGCGGTTCGTGTTGCAGCGCGCTGAGCAACATCGAGCGTGCGGCCATCGGCGGCGCCAAATCTTCAATTGCCTCCACAGCGCGATATGCCTCTACGCTTAACAAGAGTGCTCGGTCCAGGTCGCGGTCGGATAGCGTGCTAAATCCGAGTGCGGAAATACGACCTGCCTCGGCGAGGGTCGCCTGCCGGCGAGCCAGGTCTCGTTCAGCAATGGCGGTGCGCCGCTGTCCTTCTGCAAATAGAAGCGCGAGCGAGAGTGCAACAATGACCGCAGCCGTGCTTGCGATGATCCGGCGCAGCCCGCTCGCCCGTCGCTTCACACTCGCCCGTACAAAGGCCACTTCTGCCCGGTTTAGCCAGGCGGTATCAACTGGCAGCTCTGTCTTTGGCCACAGCACCTGCCGCACCCACCGCGTGCGCCCGGCTAACCCATTCTCCTTGCTGTGCGTCGGCCAGAGCGTCTCTTCCAATTGCGGCAGCCGAGGGTTGGTGTCCCACAGCAGCCCCGACCGGCGCTCAATTGGGGCTGCATCCCACTCGCTGGCGGCTTGCCACAACCGGCGCTGCAAAGGTAGAGATTCCTCGGCCTGGCGCTTCCATTGCAGCAGCTTGTCCCACGCCGCCACCAGGGCATCGTGGGCGGGCTCGACGACGGAGTCAGCCACGCCACCCCCGTCCAGGTCGGTGCTGCCCTTCACCAGCAGGCGGGCGTCGATCAGCCAGTCGAGCACGGTCTGCACCCGGGTATTCTCCTGTTGAGAGGAGTACTTCAATTCGCTTAACGTCACCCGTCGCCGCGCCAACTCCCCGCCATCCACCGCCACCATGCGCAGCATGACCCGCTGCATGGTGGCCCGGTAATCGTCATCGGGTAGGGTGGCGTAGATCTCGTCGGCGCGGCGGCGCAGCGAACCGATGACGCCGCCCAGTTCGTCGTAATCGGCCCAGGTCAGCGATCGCTCCAGCGTGACACCGTCACGTTGAGCCTGCTCCTGGCGCTCCAGATATTTGAGATAAAGCTGCTCCAGCGTAAACGAAAGCAGCGGCAGCGCCCCCGGTGTCTGGATCACCTCGTCGATCAGCCGGTCCACCAATTCGGGCGGATCGAAGAAGAGTACACGCGCGGTGGCCGGCAGTTCGATCACCTCGCGGAACTCAGACTGGCTCATGAGTGGGACAATAAAGC
>QEUW01000101.1 GCA_003577005.1 Chloroflexota bacterium
GATGCCCCCATCGCCGACGCCGACTAATACGCCCATCGTGCGCAACCCGGTCATCGCCGCACCGTATCTGCCGGTGAAGGAGATCATCGCGCTGCCGCCATTCTTCCAGCCGGACCTCTCGATCCACGGCATCGAGATCACCCAGGGCGTCCAGTGCTTCGACACCAGCAAGGGGCTGGGCAATTGCCCGGATAACTCGCTGCCGGTGAGCACCAAGAAAGATACGACAGCGCGCATCCACCTCAAATACAGCGGCATCTTTGCCACTGGGATGACCAACGTGCCGGTGCGGCTGCACATCTTTGCCAATGGCGTGGAGTACATCGCCAACGCCACCGGCAATGCCCGCCCGATGATCAACCAGGGGGTCAAGGACAGCGCCGATGTCTACTTCTACGTTAATTTCAACAGCGATGTGCCGGTGCAGTTCTACGCCGTGGTCGATCCGAACAACGCCATCGCCGAGCCCAACGAGAACAACAACCGCTTCCCGGCCAGCGGCACGATCACGATGAACTTCCAGAAGCGCAAGGACCTGAAGATCGTCGGCCAGCGGCTGCGTTATCACCCCTCCGGCTACACGGGGACGCAACATGCCGGCGGTTGGGCGGTCAACGGCGGGGCCTCTGCCTGGCTCAATCAGTTGCTGCCCATGCGCAACAACGGCATCAACTACAAGGTCGCCAGCGGCTATCTGGATTGGACCGGCACGCTCGCCACCGGCGACGGCCAGCACGACCTGATCCGCTACCTCAACCAGTCGTATGTGTTGCAGCTGATCTTCAATGCGCTCTTCGGTGTGCAGGGCCAATACGTGGGTGCCAACCATGTCTACGGCTGGGCGCCCAATGATGGCTACAGCGGCGGCCACGCCGATATGCCGGTCTACCCACACGCCGGTGGCCTGGGCATCGTCGGCATCGGCACCGACCGCACGTCCGATGGCAGCAACAGCACCGACAATGCCGGCGGCGGGGCGCTGATCTTCGGCCACGAACTGGTGCATGACTATGATGTCAAACACACCAACACGGCGGATGCCTGCGGCTCGTCCGATAGCAGCTCGGCCTGGCCGTACGCCACATCAAGCATCCAGGAGTTTGGCTTCAACCCTATCACCGGCAAGATCTACGACCCGGCCACGACGCACGACATCTTGAGTTACTGTCCGGCCAGTGGCTCGAAACAGGGGTGGATCTCGCCCTACACGTGGAACTACATGTTCAATAAGCTGGCGCCGGGCGGCAGCGTCACGGCTGCGGCTGCCGAAGAAGAGACCGGCGTCTTCCGGCTGACTCAGGCACAGAAGTCGCTGGCAGTGAGCGCCACCATCTACAACCCGGCGGCCGAGGGTTTCGATCCCGCGGTGCCGGGCAAGCTGGGCGACCTGCATCTGGTCGAGACTGGCGTCGAGTTGACGCTGGCAGGTGAGGGCTACGCCATCCAGTTGCGCCAGGGTGAGGAGGTGCTGGCGACCCAACCGTTCAGCATCAGCTTCCAGAGCGAGTATAGCCACAGCGCCCACAGCGCCCACGACGGCCACGGCGGTGACGAGGAAGGGCCGATCCACCAGGCTGATGTCGCCTTTATCATGCCGTGGGTGGAGGGCGCCGATGCGGTGGTGCTACTCCATGGCGACCAGGTGCTCGATACACGGGCAGTCAGCGCCAATGCACCGGTGGTCACCATCACCGACCCCAACGCCCCCGCCGAATGGCCCGCCGGCACAGTGCAGACGCTCAGTTGGGAAGGTAGCGATGCCGACGGCGATGCGTTGCGCTACACGGTGCTCTTTAGCGCCGACGGCGGCGGCGAATGGCAGATCATGGCGACCGAGTTGGCGACAAGCTCGCTGCCCATCGATGTGGACGCCATGGCGGGCACGACCGCTGGCCGTTTCCGGATCATCGCCACCGACGGCGTCAACACGGGCGCCGCCGAGTCGGCCAGCGTGACCATCCCCAACAAGGCGCCGGTGGCGCAGATCAGCGAGCCGGTGAGCGGAGCGACCTTTATCCCCGGCCAGTTGGTGGTGCTCTACGGCAACGCCATCGACCTAGAAGAGGGCACGCTGCCCGAAGAGGCGCTCCAGTGGTCGAGCGACCGCCAGGGCGAATTGGGGACTGGCGTCTCGTTGCCGGTCAACAACCTGGAGCCAGGCGAACATGTGATCACGTTGAGCGTTGCCGACAGCCAGGGCGCCGCGACCAGTGCGACGACGACAATCTTCGTCGGCTATCGCAACCTGCTGCCGCTGATTTCAAACTAGCCTCTCGGCCCCCGGAGAAGAACACCGGGGGCCTCCCCAACCACGGCGGATGATGCCATTCGCCGCCTCACTTTTCTCCTGGAGACCCGACCGCACAGCGGTCGGGTCTCCGCTTTGGATGCACCCTATCCTGACCCGCGCCAGCCACTGCGGGGCGCCTGTCCACTGCCATTGTTTAGCCGGTCCACCCGGCGCCGGCCAGCTAGGTTAGAAACCTGTGATCAAGCAGTAGAGCATTATTTTATGCTAAACAGTAAGTTTTTACAGTACAAAACAGCAAGGAATTTGTAAGCCCAGAGCGCAACTTGGATCTAGATTTATCATCCAATACCTGCTATCATCACGGTAATCTCCTTTATTTATTCTCTTTTATTTAACCAGTTTCTTCAGCGCCAAAACAAAGACTTGTGCTACACCTTTGACCCAATGCCAGTCGATCACGAATTTGTGGCGCCTGTGTTCATACCGTTGTCTCGTCTGGACAGAGCAGGACACAGACACCACCGTTGCGAACTTAATTTGCGATCCACTGAATATTGAGGAAAGCATATGAATGCATGTGTATCGGAGGTACGCACTCCTCATTTGCTGTTAGCTTCTTTACGGCGCGCTCGTGACCATTTGTCTTGGGGTGGTGTGTAGAGAAGTCCTCCAAGCCTCAACCTCTTTCAGCGCACATACCCTATAGCAAAGCCCTTCAATCCTCATATCCACAGAAAAGGAGAAGCTGATCGATGAAACAGTTCTTATCGTTTGTAGCCATCGTTGCCATCCTGTTGGCAACGATGGCTGCACCATCGTTTGCTCAGACCACGAGTTCTTCTGCAGATGATGGCGCAGCGCAACGGGTCCAGAATGTTCGATCGAATGTCTACATTGTGCTGATGGAGACAGACCCCGTCCTCACCTATGAAGGGGACATACCCGGCTTTGAAGCCACTAAGCCGGGGAAGGGTCGCAAGATCAATCCTAACAGCGCTCATGTCAAGAAGTATGCCGGGTTTCTTGAAGCGAAACACGAGCAAGCGCTACAGGCTGCGGGCGTCCAGAGCAACAGGAAGATCCACAATTATGTCTACGCGGTCAACGGCTTTGCGGCGCAACTAACCGAAGTAGAGGCTACCAGGCTTGCCAAGCAACCGGACGTTGTAGCCGTCCGGCCCGATGAACTGAGATACATTCAGACCGACAGCAGCCCGGCTTTCCTCGGCTTGACCGCTCCCGGGGGCGCCTGGCTGAGAGGATATACCGGCGAAGGCGTCGTCGTCGGCATTATCGACACCGGCATCTGGCCCGAACACCCCAGCTTCGCCGATGACGGCCGCTTTGGGCCCTCGCCGGTTGGCCCCCTCCCTTGCGAGTTTGGCAACACGGCCCAGAACTCTGCGGATGAGCCCTTTACCTGCAACAACAAACTGATCGGCGCCCGGGCGGTAATCGATACCTATCGGGCCGTCATCGGTCTGGAACCCTTCGAGTATGATTCGGCCCGTGATGATAATGGGCACGGCACCCACACCGCCTCAACAGCCGCGGGCAACGCCGGTGTCGCCGCCAGCGTCTTGGGCATGCCGCGCGGAACCATCTCTGGCATTGCCCCGCGTGCCCGTGTGGTCGCCTATAAGGCCTGTTTGAGCCTTGGCTGTTTTACCTCGGACCTGGCGGCGGCCATCGACCAGGCAGTCGCCGACGGCGTGGATGTCATCAACTATTCGATCGGTGGCGGCGCCAGCCTGACCGGCGCCGACGAGATCGCCTTCTTGTTTGCCGCCGACGCCGGCGTTTTTGTAGCCACCTCTGCCGGCAACTCCGGGCCTGGGCCCGGTACCGTTGGCGGCCCCGCATCCGCGCCCTGGATCACGGCGGTAGGCGCCAGTACCCAGCAGCGCTTCTTTCAGGGTTCGGTTGTGTTGGGCAACGGTGCAGAATACGTTGGCGCCTCCATCACCGCGGGGACAGACTGGTTACCCCTGGTCGATGCAGCGGCAGCCGGTAGCGAATTGTGCTTTCCCGGTGAGCTGGACCCAGATATCGTCGCTGGTAAGATTGTCCTCTGCCAGCGCGGCACCATCGGGCGGGTGGCGAAGAGCCTCGCAGTTTTTCAGGCCGGCGGCGCGGGAATGGTGATGTATAACACCGACAATGTAGACAATCTGTTCACCGATACACACTGGGTGCCTTCTGTCCATACGGATCTTACCCCTGGGCTGGAGATAAAGGCCTATATCGCCAGCAACACTGAACCAACCGCCAAGATCAACCCCGGTGGCGTCGTCTCCACATGGCCCCAGGCCCCGTCGATGACCATCTTCTCCTCGCGCGGCCCCAATCCGGTCGCCCCAGATATTATCAAGCCGGACATTACCGCACCCGGTCTCCAGATTTTGGCCGGTCACTCCCCGACGCCCGGCCCAGATAGTGTCCCAGGCGAGTTGTTCCAGGCAATTGCCGGGACATCGATGTCGAGCCCTCATATTGCCGGGGTCTTCGCTTTGGTCAAGCAGGCATACCCAGACTGGACACCGGCGATGGCCAAATCGGCTATCATGACCACCGCCTATCAAGATGTCCGCGATAACGACCGCGTCAGCCCAGCTGGCCCCTTTGCGATGGGTGCGGGCCATGTCAACCCCGGTGGCAAAGCGAACAAAGGCTCCCTGTTTGAGCCGGGTCTGGCATACGACGCTGGTTTTCTGGACTATCTGGGGTTCCTGTGTGATGCTGCCCCTGAGGCCTTTGCCAATCCAGAAGCCACTTGTGGCTTTCTGGCCTCCATCGGCATTCCAACTGACGCCAGTGATCTGAATCTCGCCTCGGTCGGCGTCGCTGAACTGCCTGGCAGCCAGACGATCACCCGCACAGTGACCAGTGTGGCAAAGGAGAGAGGTTGGCGCGACTATACCGTTTCGGTCCAGCCCCCTCCAGGCTATAATGTAACCGTCACCCCCTCCAGGATCCGGTTGCGGTCCGGGGATACGGCGACCTATGCCGTCACCTTCTCCAATGTCAATGCGCCCATCGGGGAGTGGCGCTTTGGTTCGTTAACCTGGCGCGACGCAGCAGGCCGCTATGATGTGTACAGTCCCATTGCGCTGCGCGCAACGCTCTTCAACGCGCCGTATGAGATCAGTGGAACCGGTACGGCGGGTTCCGCGAGTTTTGAGATCGAGTTTGGCTATACCGGTGATTACAGCGCCGCCGCGCACGGTTTGGAGCCAGCCGTGATCACATTGGACAATGTGTTGCAGGACCCAGACCAGAATTTCGATCCGGATGATGGTTTTTCTGATCTGCACCAGTTCAATCTTTCCGGCGCAGCCTTCTTCCGTGTGGCGATCCCGCCTGAGGCTACAGAAACGGGCGCCGATCTGGATGTCTATGTCTTCGATCCAAGCGGACAGTTGGTCGCCTCGAGCACCCTGCCGGGCACGAACGAAGTGGTAGACATTCCCCTGCCGGCAGATGGCGCATGGAGGGTCTATGTGCATGGCTGGCTGACGCCAGGAGGCGACTCTGATTACAGCCTATACAGCTGGGTCATTTCGGCCACACCGGGCGGGAGCCTGGTCATTGACTCGGCGCCGACCTCGGCGACCATTGGGCAGACAGGAACGGTCGCCGTCAGTTGGAGCGGTCTTGCCGCCGACACGCAACATCTAGGTGTAGTCTCCCATACGGGGCCGGGTGGGATCATGGGTCTGACCCTGGTTTCAGTCGATACCGCCTTGAGCCAGGCCAACAATGAGAACGGCGTCCAGGCTGCTGGAATGAGCAACGCAGCACCTGACGACGACGAGCAGATTCACAAGGTTTTCTTGCCGGTGGTGAACCAGTAGCCCGCACAACGTTGTTGTGGGTAAATCAAGAATGAACTTACTCACAACACTGCCCCAGGGTGAACATGCCCATGCTGACTGTGTGCATGGGCATGTTCACCCTGGACCAAAGGAGACGTTACCCGCCGCGCAACTCTGGCGGCAGGTCTTCGGGCAAGACTTCATCCTTAGATGTGCATAGAAACGGCGGCCGGCTACCACCGCTGTGATAATGGTAGGTTTGGTCCCCGACCTGCAACTGGATGAACGACCCGTTGACCAACACTTGTGGGTAGCGCATATCAGGCTGGGGACAACCCAAACTGCCGTCCGGCCACTCTACTTCCTCCACTCGTATGACATCGATCACATCTGGGGCAATGTCAAGTCGCGCCGCCAGATCGGCGATCGCCTGTGCGACCATTGGGTTCGATGCAAAATCAGGTGTCATCGTAATTTCCTCGGCGATGGCGGTTGTGGCAGTAGGAGTCGCGGGTGCGGCGCCGCCGGGTGTAGGGCCGAGGTCAGTGATCACCGGCTCGCTCTGCTCTCCTGGCTCACCCGAAGGAACAATGGGTCGGCATCCAATGAGGCCGTACAGGATAAGCACACCAAGCACTGCCTGGCCGAACTTCCTCATGTAGCGTTTCCCTCCGAAGCAAAAAGTTGACCCAGCGATGCATAGCTTGCAGACAGTTAGCTATCTACCGCCGCCAGTTTCCGCTGGAGCAATTCTCGCACCAATTGAGGATTGGCTTTCCCGCCAGTTGCCTGCATCACCTGACCGACGAAGAAGCCCCACAGACCGGTCTTGCCGGCGCGATATTGTTCCGCCTTGTCCAGGTTCGCGGCAACCACATCGTCGATAACCGGGGTCAGGGCATCGGGGTCGGCCACCTGGCGCAGCCCGCGACGTTCGACAATGGCCGCGGGGGCGCTGCCAGATTGGATCATTTCCGCAAAGACCTCTTTGGCAATCGTAGCCGTGATGACACCGTTGTCGATCAGCGCGACGAGCTCGCCCAGTTGCACTCCACCAAAGGGCAGCGCGGCGATGGGGCGCTCCTTGAGCTCGCGTAAGACTTCGTTGATCACCCAGTTCGCCACCAGTTTTGGGTTGTCGTGCGCAGCGAGTGCCTCGGTAAAGAACGCTGCTACCGCCGGGTCGCCTGTCAGCACGTCGGCATCTTCGTCGGGCAGCCCTAGCTTGCTGCGAAAACGTTCGTAGGCCGCGGCCAACGCTGGATTCGCTGCGCGCGCCTGGTCACGCGTCTCGCTGCGCGAACCGGCTGATCCCCCGCCGTCGACAGGCGCAGCCTCATCACCAGGCAGGGCCGTTCTGCCAGGTTTGGCGGCAGGTTGCGCACCCTGGGCAACTTTGGCCCATGAATCGCGCAATTCAATGATACGGTTGAAGACAAGCGCCCCTGGTCTGGAATCTACTGTATCGACCACAAAATAGCCCTGGCGCTCGAACTGGTAACGTGCGCCGGGCCCGGCGTTGGCCAGGCTCGGCTCGACCCGCGCGCCCTGCAATATCTGCAACGAATTGGGGTTGAGATACTCTTTGAAGTCCTTGCCCTCTTCTACATCGTCCGGATTTGGCTCGGTAAAGAGACGGTCATAGAGGCGCGCCTCAGCTGAGATGGCGTGGGCTGCCGAGACCCAGTGGATGGTCCCCTTGACTTTGCGGCCATCCGCCGTGGCGCCGCCCTTCGACGCTGGGTCATAGCTGCAGCGCAATTCCAGGATTTCGCCGCTCTGCGGGTCCTTGACCACCTCATCACAGCGGATGACATAGGCGTAGCGCAGCCGCACCTCGCGCCCCGGCGCCAGGCGGAAGAAGCCCCTTGGCGGCTCTTCCATGAAGTCATCACGCTCTATGTAGAGTTCGCGACCAAAGGGCACAGGCCGCGAGCCCTCCTTGGGCACGTCGTGCGGCCAGTAGGGGGCGTCGAATTCCTCAATTTGATCTTCGGGGTAGTTGGTGATTACCACCTTGAGAGGACGCAATACGGCCATCACCCGCGGCGCACGCGTGTTGAGGTCATCGCGGATGCAGCTCTCCAGCAGACTCATTTCGATGCGGCTGTTGGTTCGGGCCACGCCGACGCGCTCGGCAAAGTCGCGGATCGCCTCTGGCGTCACCCCTCGGCGACGCAGACCGGCAATGGTAAGCAGCCGGGGGTCGTCCCAGCCGCTGACGTGACCACCGTTCACCAGTTCGAGCAACTTACGCTTGCTCATCACGGTGTAGTCGAGATTGAGGCGGGCGAATTCGTACTGGTAGGGCCGCGGGTAGGGTTTGGGCGGCAGCTTGCAGTTGTCGATCACCCAGTCATAAATTTCGCGGTTGTTCTCAAACTCCAGCGTACAGATGGAATGGGTAATCCCTTCGATAGCGTCCGACAGCGGGTGGGCGAAGTCGTACATGGGGTAGATGCACCACTTGTCACCCGTGCGGTAATGGTGTGCGTGGCGGATGCGGTAGAGCAACGGGTCGCGCATCTTCATGTTGGCCGCGCTCATGTCGATCTTGGCGCGCAGCACATGGGCGCCATCAGGGAACTCGCCGTCGCGCATGCATTCGAAGAGTTCGAGGCTTTCCTCCGTGGGCCGGTTGCGATAGGGGCTCTCCCGCCCCGGTTCGGTGACGGTGCCGCGATAATCACGGATCTCCTCTTCGCTCAGGCTGTCCACATAGGCCTTGCCGTCCTTGATCAACTGGACGGCGCACTCGTAGAAAATGTCGAAGTAGTCCGAGGCAAAATAGAGGTGTTCCCCCCAATCAAAGCCGAGCCAGCGGATATCGCGCTGGGCGGCCTCGACATACTTCATGTCTTCGGTAGTGGGGTTAGTGTCATCGAAGCGCAGGTGGCAGCGCCCGCCGTTCTCCAGCGCAATGCCAAAATTGAGGCAGATGGACTTGGCATGGCCAATGTGCAGATATCCGTTGGGCTCAGGCGGGAAACGGGTAACCACGTGGCCACCATACCTCCCCGTGCGCTGGTCTTCGGCGACGATGGCGCGGATAAAGTCCAGGTTTTCGACTGGTGGTTTGGTTGTCGTAGGCTGCGTGCTCACAAATTACCTCGAATTTAGTTTTTGCTCAAGCGTTTCCACAAAGGCGGCGTGCCCCGGCGAGGCCAGCCCCTGCTGGGCGACGGCCAACACCGTACGCATGTCACCTGCCCAAAATGCTGCCGGGTCGAGCCAGAGACCGGGGAAGACCTCGCTGCGCAGGATGCCGTCGTCGCCGGGCGTCAGTTCCTCATAGCCGTGCTCGCGCAGGACAAACCAGGTGACGCGGCGCTCGTACATCTGAAAGACAATGTATTCCTGCACGCCGTTGCGGGCATAGATACGCCGCTTGATGTTCATGTCGTGGGCGGCGCTGCTGGCGGCGACTTCCACGATCAGTTCGGGCGAACCTTCCAGATAATCATCCTCGCCAACAAACGACTTGCCGCCGGTGGACGAATCAAGGCGCAAGAGAGCATCAGGCTGTGGCTCATTCTCCAGATCGAGACGCAAGGTGGCGTTGTCGCTGCCGCGCACGCCAGGGGTCATCGTGCGGTACAAAGCCAACCAGCCAATCACATCAAAATGAGGATCGCCATGTTGCTCGGCACGAATGGGTGAAGCCACGTAGACCACTCCTTCGATGAGTTCGGCCTTTTTGATTTCTGGGTGGAGATGATAGCGCCGCTCGAATTCGGCGCGCGTCAAATGGTCACCTGACTCCAGGGGGGGCGCCACGCCGTTGGCTGTATGTGGCTGTGCCCTTTTCTCCGCCTGTGCGATTTCGGGTCGCTCCAGCGTCTGTACTGTCATTTGCGCTGTCATGGGTGGCTCCTTTCACCGTAGCTTTTTATTATACCAGCCGGCAAGGTCCGCGACCAAAAGCCGGAGTGATCAGAGCTATCACTATTGTCTATCAGTGCATCGCATCGGGCTGCGGGTTGCTGCACGCAACCCGCAGTCTCCCTATAGCCTCACCGTCCGCACCTGCATCTGTTGTTCGTATACCTGCTTGAGAAAGGTTTTGGCCACATGCACGGGGATCGCCACGCCCACATCCGGGCCGTTCATCATGGTGTTGATGCCGATGAGCCGCCCGGCGCTGTCGATCATCGGCCCGCCCGAGTGGCCGGGGCGCAGGTGCAGGCTCGCAGTCAGCCATTCACGGCCATCGCCGCTCAATTCAGGCAGCCCGGCGCCCACCCCGATGACCACACCTGTGGTCGCGCCGCCGGTCACACCCCAGGGAAAACCCATTGCCAGCACTAGTTGCCCGGCCTGTAACTGGCGTGAATCACCCAGTTCGATGGTCGGCAGACCTGTCGCATGGATGCGTAACGCCGCAAGATCATACTCTGGGTGATGCGCAAGCACCGTCGCTGGTAGCTCGCGCCCATCCGGCAGGACTACACTCAGCGCGCCACCCATGCTCGTTCTGCGCCCTGGTCTCCCGCCGATGACATGGTGATTGGTGACGATCAGGCCATCCGAGTGCCAGATCGTTCCCGACCCCACGCCCTGCCGACCATTGCGGATGCGGACCAGGCTGCGCAGCGCAACCTCGCTCACCTCCGCCAATTCATCGCTGAAGCTCGTCAGCACGTTTGTCACACGCTACCCCCTTAAACGTGGAGAACGGGGAGTAGGGAGTGGGGAACTGCCGGAAACCGGGTGCGATTCCGCGTACCTCATTCTCTACTCCCTACTCCCTTATTCTCCATTACCCCTGCCCCACAGTCACCGTTACCGTCTGAACCTGGCCGGTGCGCACGATGCGGACAGGAACGCTCTTGCCGGCCCGGTCCGCGGCCAGCGCGGCCTGTAGTTCGTCCAGCCCACGTACGGGTTGGTTGTCAAAGGTAACGATGACGTCACCCTGCGCCAGACCGCCCTGCTGTGCCGGGCTGCCGCTCTCTATCGACATGACCATCAGCCCGGTCTCCTGCCCCACCGCCTGGTGCAACCCTTCTCCCAGACGGACTGGCTGGACGCCAACGCCCAGATAGCCGCGCGGCATCTTGCCGTGCGCCGCCAGGGCATCGACCACTCGTTTTACAGTTGCAGCCGGAACCGCAGCGCTGACACCGCGCGTCAGGGCCGACGAGTTGAGCCCGGCGATGCGGCCACCCGCCTCTACCAGTGGACCGCCCGAAAAGCCGGGATACATGACCACATCGGTCTGAAGATAGTGATCGATCTCGCCGCCGGCGCCGGTGCGCCAGGCGCCACCCAACGCGCTGACGATGCCTAGCGTAGCCTGTACAGTCCGCCCGGGCCGGCCCAAGGCCAGCACCAGATGGCCCACCTTGAGCTCCCCGGCGTCTACCCAGGTGGCCGGCGCTAATCCGCCGCGTTCGGCACGCAGGAGGGCGACATCGGTGGCCGGGTCGCGCCCGACCAGCGTTGCGCTGGCGGTCGAGCCGTCGGCCAGCCCGATGGTGATATTGTCGTCCTGCTCGACGATGTGATTGGCTGTGACGATCAGGCCCTCAGCCGAGTAGACGATCCCGCTGGCCGGCATCCGCCGCCTTGCTTCCACGCGCACAATGCCCGGTCCCGCTGCCTCGACCAGACTCGCCATTGCGTTTGAGAGATTGGTTAAAGATTCTGACATGTGGGCTGCTCCTCTTGGAGGCCATTTGAAAATCACACCGGCCTGGAAGTGCGTCGCCTTTTCAACGCACAACGCAACTGGTGTAAAGTGTGAATTTTCAAACAGACCTGAAAAAGCTCGATTTCGAGGACTTTGGGCGCCGGCAGCAGGCGGTAGTCAAAGAGCTTCAGCACGGAAAGCAATGCGCCTAGCCGCCGGCGTCCTGTGTCTGGAACCAAGTATGCCAGAGCAATACCCATATTTCCTCGCCTGTTTGGGGAGGGGCGACCTGGAAAAATGGGTAGGGAGTACCACTACAACGAGACTTCGCATAACAGGTCCAACCTGACCTCCGGGAGGTGACCAGAATCAACTTCGTCAACCGGACTACTTCTGGTCACGGGGGGCCTTTGGGCGCGGAGGTCTTGGCGGCGGCAATCGTCAAAGTCTCGCTATCGTAGCAGATGGTTTATAGTAATAGACGATGGATAATAGTCTATGGTCCATCGTCCATTGCCAACCCGCGTAACACATATAACGCGGTCGCCTCGTTTGTCGCCAGCGGGATATTGTAGACGTTGCAGATGCGCAGCAAGCTCTGGATGTCGGGTTCGTGCGGGTGAGCGTAGAGGGGGTCGACCAGGAAGATTACCGCAGCGACCTTGCCTTCGGCAGTGCGCGCGGCGATCTGGGCATCGCCCCCGATGGGGCCGCTTAACATGCGCTCGACTGGCAATCCAGTCGCCTGGATAATGCGTTCACCGGTTGTGCCTGTCCCAATCAATTGAAAGCGCGCCAGCAGTTCTCGATGCGTCCGGACAAAGCGCACCATATCATCCTTCTTGCCATCATGGGCGATCAGTGCTATCGTTGCGGTCATCTGGTTTGTCTCCTAGTGCATTTTACACATTTTACAATTGACTGTTCAAAATTCACCATTTCCATGTCCGACGCCAATCTCCTTCTTCTCATCGGTGTGCTGCTGCCGCCCAAGACGCTCGACGGGCTAGGGCCGGTCGTCGAAGAGCGTCTTGTGCAGACACCCTATGGGCCGTTTGGGCCGGTAGCGCGGCGGTCTGCGGAAAACCTGCCTGGCGTCTGGGTCGGGCCATACACCGGGCTGCCCACGCGCACCGACCCACGCGCGACCCTCTTCGCCGCCAATCAACTGGGGGCGCGGCGTGTGATCGGGTGGGATACGGGCATTGCGGTCAACCCCGTTCTCATGCGCGGCCAGCCGGTCATCGCCGGCGATTTTATCGATTTCACCTTTCGCGAACCCAGCACCTTTGCCAACGAACTCGCCCGCGGCCGGCAGGATGAACGGAAGATGCTCGTACCCCGCTTCTGCCCGCAGCTGACTGGCGCGCTGCAAAAGATGTTGCCCATTGCGCCGAGCGTCACCTATTTAGGGATCGATGACCTGCGGCGCGAGACACCGGCCGAGGCGCGCATGTACCGGCTGTGGGGCGCCGATGTCATCGGCCAGAACCTGGTGCCCGAAGTGTTGCTGGCGCGCGAGGCTGGCGTCTGTTTCGCTGGTCTTGTCACCGTGGGCAGCCACAGCGCCGACCTGCCAAGCCCAACACCCTACGGCGAATTGCGCGCCGGGCTAGAGATGGCGATGGAGGTGCTGCCAGATCTGATCCGTTACCTGGGCATGTTACCCGATTGCACTTGTACTGATAGTTGATCATCGTATCCAATTGTGTAAAAATAAACAATAACGTTGCGGGATTGAAGATGAGGGCGCGGTGTATCAACCGGCTTTGATCTTCAATCTTCTTTTGTGTAGCACACGAGTTTGCAGGACTTTGTAACGACCTACAGTCCCTGCTCGTCCGTGTTTTGAGGAGTATCCATGACCACTATCCACGGCTTCACACTCGTTCGGGAACAAAAGATCCCCGAGCTCAACACCCTGGCGCGTATCTGGCGCCACGACAAGACGGGCGCCCAGCTGCTTTCCATGGAAAGCGACGACGAAAACAAATCCTTTGGCATCACCTTCCGTACGCCACCCACCGATTCGACCGGCACCGCCCACATCATGGAACATGCCGTCCTCGCTGGCTCGCGCAAATACCGGCTCAAGGAACCCTTTATCCACCTGGTGAAAGGTTCGCTCAAGACCTTTCTCAACGCCATGACCTACCCCGACCGTACAGCTTATCCAGTGGCGAGTACGAACCTGCAAGATTTTTACAATCTGGTCGAGGTCTATTTAGACGCGGTCTTCTATCCGCTGATAACACGGCACCATCTTGACCAGGAGGGCTGGCACTATGAATTGGAGCGGCCCGATGCCCCCCTGGCCTTTCGAGGAGTTGTCTTCAATGAGATGAAGGGCGCTTATTCGTCGCCCGATGCCTTGCTCTATCGCTACAGCAAGCAGACGCTCTTCCCCGACACCGCCTATGGGTTTGATTCGGGCGGCGACCCGGCGCAGATTCCCGACCTGACCTACGAGCAGTTCAAGCGCTTCCACGAAACCTACTATCATCCGTCCAACGCGCTCATCTATTTTTATGGCGATGACGACCCGGACGAGCGGTTGCGCATTCTCGACAATTATCTGCGCGACTTCGACCCCATTGCGGTCAACGGTGAAGTTGCGCTCCAGCCGCCGTTTGATGCGCCCCAACAGTTCACCTTCCCCTACGGTATAGACGCCGGTGACGATAGCCCCAAAAAGGCCATGGTCCAGGTCAACTGGCTGCTACCTGAAAACACCGACCAGGTGCTCTTGATGGGGCTCGATCTCATGTCCGATGCGCTGGTGGGCACCCAGGCTTCGCCGTTGCGCAAAGCGCTGGTCGATTCGGGTCTGGGCGACGATGTCACCGGCGGCGGGCTCGGAGCAGGTATGCGCCAGATGACCTTTGCGGTTGGGCTCAAGGGCATCACACCCGACGACGCCGACAAGGTCGAAGAACTTATCTTTGCCACCCTCGAAAAGACAGCTACCGAAGGCATCGACCCGGACACCGTCGAGGCGGCGCTCAACAGCACCGAGTTTGCCCTGCGAGAAAACAACACCGGTTCCTTCCCGCGCGGGCTGAGCCTCCTGTTCCGTGCGCTCACGACCTGGACGTACGGCGGCGACCCGCTAGCGCCGCTAGCCTACGAAGGACTGTTGGCGGCGCTCAAACAGAATCTGGCCGCCGACCCCCAATACCTGCAAAAGCTGATCCGCACCCACCTGCTGGAAAATCCGCACCGCACCACGGTGCTCCTGACACCCGACCCGGAGCACAACGCCCGGCTCGCTGCCGCCGAGCAGGAACGGCTGGCCAAAGCCCAGGCCAGCATGGACGAGGCCACGCGCCAGGCGATTGTGGCGAACACCGCCGAGCTAAAGCGGCTCCAGGAAGCGCCCGACGACCCTGCGGCGCTGGCTGCCTTGCCCTCGCTCAAGCTGAGCGACCTGGACAAGGAAGTCAAGACGATCCCCATTGAGGTCTTGCGGACGCCGGGGGGTGAAATCCTCTACCATGATCTCTTTACCAACGGCATCATCTATCTCGACTTGGGACTCAACCTGCGCACGCTGCCACAGGATCTGTTGCCCTACGTGGATCTCTTTGGTCGCTCGCTCACCGAAATGGGCACCGAGACCGAGGATTACGTCAAGCTCTCGCAGCGCATCGGTCGCAAGACGGGCGGCATCTACGCCACCACCATGCTCTCTGCCGTGCGCAACCACAGTAGACCTAGTGCCTGGTTTCTTGTGCGCGGTAAGGCAACCACTGCCCAGGCGCAGGAGCTGCTCGACATTCTGCACGATGTGCTGCTCACCGTCAAGCTGGATAACCCAGAACGATTCCGCCAGATCGTCCACAAAGTGCGCTCGCGCAGCGAAGCCAGCCTGATCCCTGGGGGCAGCGCCTATGTAGCCAGTCGTCTGCGCGCCGCCTTCAACCAGGCTGACTGGGCGGATGAGCAGATCGGCGGCATTAGCTATCTTTTCTTTCTGCGCCAGTTGGAGAAACAGATCGACCAGGATTGGCCCTCGGTACTGGCGAACCTGGAGGCGGTGCGCCGCCACCTGCTCAACCGCCAGAGTCTGCTCGCCAATGTCACGCTGGATACTGACAATTGGGCTGCGTTCGAGCCACAATTGCAGGATTTTCTGGCGGGTTTGCCGGCAGCAGAAGTAACGACACTCGGCTGGTCGCCCAGCTTTGCTACGGCGAACGAGGGCCTGACGATCCCGGCGCAGGTCAATTATGTGGGGAAAGGCGCCAATCTCTACGATTTTGGCTATCGCTATCACGGTTCCATCAGCGTGATCACCAACTTCATCCGCACCGGTTGGCTGTGGGATAAGGTGCGGATGCAAGGGGGGGCGTACGGTGCTGGCGCCAGCTTTAGCAAACAGTCGGGCGTGTGGACCTTCACCTCGTATCGCGACCCGAATCTGCTCAACACGCTAGCCGTCTACGACCAGACCGCCAATGTGCTGCGCACCGTTGAGCTGAGCGATGACGAATTGACCAAGAGCATCATCGGCGCCATCGGCGCAATGGACGCCTATCAACTACCTGACGCCAAGGGTTGGACCTCTATGGTGCGCTATCTATTAGGCGAAACAGACGCCAGCCGCCAACAGACACGTGATGAAGTTCTGGGCACGACCGTGCAGGACTTCCGCCGCTTTGCCGATGTTTTGGCAGAGGTGAGCACACATGGGCGTATCGTCGTGATGGGCTCCCCAACGGCCATCGACACGGCGAATGGTGATGGGTGGTTGCAGGTGCAAAAGGTTCTCTAACACTCTCAGCTACAACAGGCCATGACAGAGTTCAAGCAAGATTACGACAGTCCGTGGAAAGAAACCCTGGAAGCCTACTTTCAAGAGTTTATGTTTTTCTTCTTCCCAGAGATTGCCGGGGATATTGAGTGGCAGCGCGGTTACGAGTTCCTGGACACGGAGTTACAACAGATCGTACGCGACGCCGAACTTGGGCGCCGCTACGCCGATAAACTTGTCAGGGTCTGGCGTAAGAACGGCGTTGAGCAGTGGGTTCTGATTCACATCGAGGTGCAGAGCCAACCTGAAGATGAGTTTAGCCAGCGGATGTATGTGTACAACTACCGTTTCTTTGACCGCTTTAACCGGCTGGTGGCGAGTCTGGCCATCCTGGCCGATGCACGCGCCAGTTGGCGGCCGAATGAATTTGGATACACCTTGTGGGGATGCAGCATCGCCTTTCGTTTTCCAATCGTGAAACTCTTGGATTATACTGAACGGTGGGCTGAGCTTGAAGCGAGTGACAACCCCTTTGCAATCGTAGTCATGGCGCACTTGAAGGCACTAGAAACCCGTGGTAATGCTGCAGAGCGTCAACTGTGGAAACTGACAATCACGCGCCGGCTGTATGAACATGGCTATGGTCGGCAGGATGTTATCAATCTCTTTCACTTTATCGATTGGGTTATGCAACTTCCAGCAGAGTTAGAACGGGGATTTTGGCAGGTGATTCGTAAGCTTGAGGAGGAACGACAAGTGCGTTACATTTCCAGCGTCGAACGCATGGCGATCCAGCAGGGACTTGAACAGGGACTTGAACAGGGACTTGAACAGGGACTTGAACAGGGGCTCCAGCAAGGGCTTCAGCAAGGGCTTCAGCAGGGCGCTCACCGCCAACTCTTGCGGATCCTGGAACATCGATTTGGGCCGGTGCAGGAGGGGCTACAAGTTACACTAGCATCGTTGCCAGTCGAGCAACTGGAGCAACTTGTCGATGTTGCGCTTACTGTTTCGTCCATAGATGCATTCGCACTGGCTGTGGAAACCGGCACACAACCCGAGGAAGATCACGAGGACCCTGTATGAGATGAACAACGGTGCGATGTTGACTGTCGCCGCGGCACAGTACGGCGTAGAGTTTCTCGAAAGTTGGCAACACTATGCCGACAAGGTAGGGTATCTGGTAGAGGAAGCCGCGGCGCAGGGCGCCCAGTTGCTTGTCTTCCCCGAATATGCCTGTCTCGAACTGGCTTCCCTCTTTCCCGCTGAAGTCTATACAAACCTCCACAAACAGTTGGTGGCGATGCAAGAGTTGCTGCCCAACTTCCTCCATTTGCACCGCACGCTGGCGCAACGCTATGGCGTTTACCTGGTCGCCGGCACTTTTCCGGTGCAACTCGATGATGGCAGCTATTGCAACCGCGCCTATTTCTGTAGCCCCGACGGCGCCTGTGATTTTCAAGATAAGTTGATGATGACCCGTTTCGAGAGCGAACTATGGCACATCAGCCCCGGCGACAAGGTTACGCTCTTCCCGACACCGTGGGGACCGGTGGGCATCAGTATCTGCTACGACAACGAGTTTCCCCTGATCGCCCGTCGCCAGGTGGAACAGGGCGCGCAGGTTATTCTCGCCCCTAGTTGCACCGATACATTGGCCGGCTACCACCGTGTCCGCATTGGCTGCCAGGCGCGTGCCCTGGAGAATCAGTGTTATGTGGTCATGGCGCCAGTGGTGGGGAAGGTGGATTGGTCGGCGGCGATGGATATCCATGTTGGCGCCGCCGGCATCTTCACCCCGGTCGATGTTGGCTTCCCTAGCGACGGCGTGCTTATCCAAGGGGAAATGAACCATGCCCAGTGGGTCATCACCGAATTGGATCTGGCGCTTCTCTCAGAAGTCCGCCAGAACGGCCAGGTGCTCAACCATCGCGATTGGGAGAAGCAGCCTGGTCTGCGGAAGGCTGTCCTCGCTTGAGATGTAAAATAGCAGTTCACAGAGGACACGGAGGAGGCACTGAGAACACAGAGATTTTTCTCAGTGAACTCTGTGCCTCCTCCGTGTCCTCTGTGAACCACCTTTTTGCTGTTATAGATAGATTAACCCAGCGCGGGTCGCCCGCACTACGGCTTCGGTCCGGCTTTGTGCGCCTAGTTTGCCAAGGATGGCGTTGACGTGGAATTTGACTGTGTGCTCGCTGATCCCTAACCGGCGGGCGATTTCTTTGTTGGCGAGCCCCTCGGCAAGCCCATATAATACCTCGAACTCGCGCGGGGTCAGCGGTTCAACTTGCGCTTCGACCAGGCGCGAGGGGAAGCTGGCAGTCAGACCGCCAGCCAGCGCAGGATCGACCACCCATAGCCCTTGTGCGACGGCGACCAGCCCAGCGATCAGCGTCGCGCTGTCGGTGTCGCGCGGTAAGAGCCCGCGTACACCAGCCGCCCAGACGGCAGCCACGGCTTCCTCATCCGCCACCAGCGCCACGATGGGCGGCAGCTCTTCGGCTAGATCGGCCAGTAGCTCTACCGTTACGCCCGGGTCCCACCCTAGATCCCATAAGATGAGAGCCGGTTGGTACGTCTGGCTGCTCGCCAAAAGTTCCCGATCAGGAGCCGCCTGGCCCACGGTCTCCACCTGGGGTTGGGTTGCCAGTAGCGCAACCAGGCCGGCGCGTGCCAGGGGGTCAGGGGCAGTGACAAATACACGCATAGCGTGCAGTATTGTCTATTTCAGAAAGGGCGTCAGTTGGTAGTGCTCCAGTCGGAATGTCACATTTTGGCTCGCCAACTCACCTCTCCTGTGAGGGTAGAAGGCTAGCTGTAGTATCAGCGAGCAGATGGGCAACTGAACCACGACCGCCCACAAGTCCAGGATATCGTTCGGTCATTAGACCAGGGAAAAAACTGAACAGTTGCCTGATGCCAATGAATCCTATTTCCACTATGATGGAGTTGGCTCTGCTCGCTCATGTAAGTTCGCGCAGGGAGTTGAATACCAATCAAATGTAGCGATTTCCGTTGTTCATCGGTGATAAGCAACAGAAATCGCTACAGGTCTGTTAGTACTACAACCGCACTTAGCCGGAACCCGGGTAAAGACCTCCGCGCCCAGATTCTCTCGAAAAAGTCAAGCGTCAAATGGCATGAAGATCAGGATTCCAGTCGGATTGACGGGAAAAGAGCATCCAAGCCCAGGTC
>QEUW01000102.1 GCA_003577005.1 Chloroflexota bacterium
GTGCCTCGTCCTGCCCTGAATGGCAATGGACCGAACGGCCCGCCAAACCTGGACACCTGTTCCAATGATGAGTGATGAGTGACCTCTCATCACTCATCATTGTGGAAAGTTGTTCGCCGATGTACCTTCCGTGTGGGTCATGTTTGCGAATTTTGGGAAACTGGGGAGCAAAGGATGGCCAAAATCGTTGCTTCGTCTGAGACGGCACAAACACTGGGGGCTCTGCGTTCCAGGCACAGCACGGGCTATTACGTCCGCACCATTGGGGCCCGCCTGTTAAAACACGGGGTGATACTGGCGTTTTGCGCATTCTTTCTTTTGCCGTGGGTCTGGATGACCACCACGTCGCTAAAGACACCCGAACAGGTCTTCCGGCTCCCGGTCGAGTGGGTTCCAGACCCGGTCCATGCGATCAACTACTGGGATGCATTTTTCGGCGACCCCAACCAGCCGCTGTTGCTCTACATCCGCAATACGGTGGTGATTGCTGTGTTTAGTATTATCGGCGCCGTGCTCTCCAACACGCTGATCGCCTACGGCTTTGCCTGCATCCAGTGGCCGGGCCGCGATAAGGTCTTTCTGATTGTACTGGCAACCCTCATGTTGCCCTTCCAGGTCAGGATGATCCCCCTCTATCTGGTGTTCAAGAACTTGAACTGGATCAACACCTATTTGCCGTTGATCGTACCCACCTTTTTTGGCAGCGCCTTCTTCATCTTTTTGTTGCGCCAGTTTTTCAAAACCTTACCGCGCGAACTATTCGATGCGGCCTATATCGACGGTGCGTCGGACCTGGGCATCCTCTTTCGCGTGGTTCTGCCCCTGGTGCGGCCTGCCATCGCCGTGGTTGCGCTCTTCGAGTTTATCAATTCCTGGAACGATTTTCTGGGCCCCCTGCTGTATCTGAACGACAAGTTGAAGTTCCCGATTGCCTTGGGCTTGCGCAACATGCAGAACGCCTACGGGATCGCCGACTTTGGCCGCATCATGGCCGCCTCCACTGTCACCGTCCTGCCGATTGTGATTTTGTTTTTCTTTGCGCAACGGACTTTTATCCAGGGTGTTACCTTCTCTGGCTTAAAGGGGTAGGCAATTTCTGTACGGAATAGGGAAGTGAGATGGCAACAACTACATTTTCTGCGCCTGCGGTAGATCGGCTGCGGATGCAGCGACGAAGAACCCGGCGCCAGTTACTCAAGGGGCTCTTCTTTATCTCCCCCTGGATTATTGGCTTTTGTGCCTTTAGCCTCTATCCCATTCTTGCCTCGTTCTACTATTCGCTGACCTCGTACACGGTCTTGCGGGCGCCGCGCTTCATTGGGCTGAGCAATTACCAGACGATGTTTTTTGAGGACAACCTTTTTTGGGTGTCGCTCTACAACACGATCTATTACACCATTGGCGCGGTCGGTCTGGGGACAGTTGCGGCCATTGCCATGGCCCTGATGCTCAACATGAAAATCAGCGGCCAAGCCATCTACCGCACCATCTTTTATCTGCCGTCGATTACGCCGGTCGTGGCGGCTTCCATTGTCTGGCTGTGGATCTTCAACTCCCAGTATGGCATGGCGAACTCGGTGCTGCGCATCTTTGGTGTGGCGCCCATCGGGTGGCTTTCGAGCCCCACCTGGTCCAAGCCGTCGCTGATCTTGATGGCTGTGTGGGGGTTGGGCGGCGCCATCGTGATCTATCTGGCTGGGCTGCAGGATGTGCCGGCGGAGCTGTACGAAGCCGCGCAGATCGACGGCGCGAACGGCTGGCAACAGATTCGCAATATCACCTTGCCCATGCTGACGCCCGTAATCCTGTTCAACGTGGTCACCGGGTTGATCGGCGCGTTCCAGTACTTCACACAAGCCTACATCATGACCAATGGTGGGCCGGGTGATACCACACTGATGTATTCGCTCTATTTGTACCGGACTGCCTTTGAGTTTTTCAAGATGGGCTACGGGTCGGCCCTGGCGTGGTTCCTGCTGCTTGTGATCCTGGGCTGCACCTATCTCATCCTGCGCACTTCCGGCGAGTGGGTCTACTATGCAGGAGGTGAGAAGTAATACCATTTGCCGTCTCAAAGACCGTGTGTTGAGTAGACAGGTAGACAGGTACACAGGGAGACACTCGTGGTCTTTGATCAGACAATTGGTATAAAATGACAACGGCCTTTGCCCTGTCTCTCATCCATCGATAGGATTTACCATGCCCAAAATTGCCATCATCGGTGCGGGCAGCGTCGTCTTTGCGCGGCGGCTTGTCACCGACTTTCTCACCTTTCCCTCGCTGCAGGATAGCTCTATCGCCCTCATGGATATCAACCCCGAGTCGTTGAACGTGATCGCAGCGTGGACACAACACGCCATCGAACAGGCCGGTGTGGGCGCTACGGTAGAGGCCACCACCGACCGGCGCACGGCATTGCAGGGGGCGGACTATGTCATCATCTCGATCCGCGTCGGCGGGACAGAGGCTGTCTTCCAGGATTTCGCTATCACCAGCAAGTATGGCGTTGACCACTCCGTGGGGGACACCATGGGGCCCGGCGGCGTCTTCTACTTTCTGCGCAACGGTACGGAAATCATCAACATTGCCCGCGACATGGAGGAGCTGTGCCCGGATGCGCTCATGATCAATTACACGAACCCGATGGTGATGAACTGTTGGGCCGTCAATGAAATGAGCGCCATCCGCAATGTGGGGCTGTGCCACAGTGTGCAGGGCACAGCCTTTCGTCTGGCAGACTATATTGGCGCGCCACGGGACGAGGTGCGGTATTGGGTGGCAGGCATCAACCACATGGCCTGGTTTTTACAATTCCAGTGGCAGGGCAAAGATGCGTATCCACTCCTGTACCAGGCGATGGAGAACCCGGAGATCTACCAGCGCGACATCGTCCGTTTTGAGATCATGCGCCATTTTGGGGCGTTTGTGACCGAATCGACCCGCCACATGTCGGAATACGTTCCCTATTTCCGGCGCCGCCCCGACCTGCTGGAACGGTACCAGCTTCCCTCCGCCATCGGGCGAGACTGGGACGCATGGCTCAACCGGCGGGACGAAAATCAGCAACGTATGGCCGAAGAGGTGCAAACCAAAGCTCCAGTACAACTGGAGCGCACCCACGAATATTGCTCGTACATTCTCAACGCCATCGAGACCAATACGCCCTATCGCTTCAACGGCAATGTCGCCAACAAGGGCGTGATTACCAATCTGCCGCCCAACAGCTGTGTCGAAGTGCCCTGCCTGGTGGATGGAACCGGCATCCATCCCTGTTACGTGGGTGAACTGCCACCGGCCCTGGCCGCCCTCAACCGCACCAATCTGAATGTCCAAGAAGTGGTTGTAGAGGCCGTGAAGCGGGGCAATCGCGAAGATGTCTACCGGGCCGTGCAGTTGGACCCGTTGACCGCCGCCGTATGCACGCTGGACGAGAGCCGCCAGATGGTCGATGAACTATTCGAGGCCCATGCAAGGTGGCTGCCGCCCTTCCACAACTAGCGGTGCGATCGTGGCGCAGGAGAAGACCTCTTTCCTGCGCCAGCGTTCGCCATCAGAGGCCCTCCACCCAGCCAAGCAGCCCTGTTTCTGCCAGTAGGCGTTGAAAAGGCTTAATCCCGAAAATCAACGGCCAAGAAAGCGCTGTGATCAATTGCCGGCGCTGCGCCCAACAGCTGTTCGTCCACCGCCAACAGGGTTAGGGCGCAAAGCTGTTATTTCTGCCTCCTCGATTCTACGGCCAATTCCTCACCCACACCGCCGACGATTTCACGCCCCTTCGTTGATCCATTGTCTCTTCTGCTTGCAAACTATACGAGCCTTCCGGGGCGAACCAGGCCGTAAGAGGCTGTTTGGAAAGTTCGCTCGTATTCGTACTCGTTCTCGACTGTTCTTTCGAGTACGAGTACGGGCTGGGTTGTGAGGTGAAGTTGACCTTTTCAAACAGCTTCTAAGGTTTAGGGCAAACACGGTGGCACGGTGGGCCAAAGGCGTAATGGCTGCCCCACTGACAAACAGATCTGTTTCCTATATCGAGACATATTGAATCTTTGGGAAAGGAATGCTCATATGGATGCGCTGAACCAAGTCGTTCGAGCGGACGCAAAGTAAATTTCTTACTGGTGTCCAGCCGCCGATCGCTGGTTATGAAAAGACCGGGCGAAAAATCAAGCTGGGGTGGCACCACAGCATAGCGTGGAGGGGCGACAGCGTGCGCCGCTTCCCTGGAGTGATACCTCAAGCTGGTGAGTGTGGCTTTTATCAGTAGATCAAGGTGAAGCAAAGCCAGATTATGTCTGGGTAATCGGTTGATGAGGAGGAAGCCGTGAGAAAATACCCCAAATGGATCCAGAGTTTGATCACTGCTTTGGCGGCAGTTGCTCTGTTTGCGGTTCGTGACGCCGGGGCGCGGCCTGTCGCCGCGCAAACCACCCCCCAACCCGCAGTGGCGGTGGAATTGGTCGCCGAAGGCTTTACCGCACCGCTCTTTCTGGCCGAGCCACCCGATGGCAGCGGAGGGCTCTTTATCGTTGACCAGATCGGCCTAATCCATATCGTGGACGAAGATGGGGAGGTGCTGGCTGAGCCATTTTTGGATCTGCAAGACCGCATGACCCCCTTGCGTGACGCCTTCGATGAACGCGGGCTATTGGGGTTCGCCTTTCATCCCGATTATGCAGAGAATGGTCTTTTCTATGTGAGCTACAGTGCGCCCTTGCGCCCGGATGCGCCGACCGGCTGGAATTACACGCGCCGCACATCTGAATTTCGCGTCTCGGACGAAGACCCCAACCGGGCCGAACCTAACAGCGAGCGCGTGCTCCTGGCAATCGACTGGCCGAGCCGGAAACACAACGGCGGCGCCCTCGCCTTTGGCCCCGACGGCTACCTCTATATCGGGTTGGGGGATGCCGGCGGCGCCCACGGAGTCGGTGAGGAGGTGCTCTACGATGCCTTCGAGGTGCCGGCAACGCAACAATTTTGGGATCGCTTTGCCCAGGATACCTCCTCGCTGTACGGCAGTATCCTGCGTATCGATGTGGATCGCGGCTACCCTGGCTACGCGATCCCGCCGACCAATCCCTTTGTCAACAACCCGGTCGGTCGCGACGAGATCTACGCCTGGGGCTTCCGCAACCCTTACCGTCTCTCGTTTGACCGCAAAGGCACGAGCGACATGTTCGTCACCGCAGTGGCGGAAACATTGTGGGAAGCCATCTATCTGGTCAACCAGCCGGGCAACTATGGCTGGGCAATCAAGGAAGCCACCCATTGCTTTGATCGCCAACGCCCCACCGACCCGCCAGAGAGCTGTCCCTCGACCGGCGCCCTGGGCTATCCGCTCATCGACCCCATCATCGAATACCCCAACATGAGCATCGAAGACGAGGATGTGCAGGTGGAAGGCGAAGGAATGGGCACCGCCGTCACCGGCGGCTACCTCTATCGCGGCGGCGCCATTCCAGACCTGGTCGGAAAATTCATCTTTGCCGACTGGAGTCGGGACCCGGCGACGCCCTCGGGGCAGCTCTTTGTCGCCACACCGCCTCAGGTATGGGGCGATCTGTGGTCGCTGCAGCAACTGATCGAGTTGGAGACGCGGGTGCTCAGTCTCGGCGAAGATGCCGCAGGTGAACTCTATGTGTTGACCAGCGAAGAATTTGGTCCCTTCGGCGACACCGGCAAGGTCTATAAACTTGTGCCGGAATCGGCAACTACTTCCGTCAGGGATACCGCACCACTGCCCTTTGGCGCTGAAGATCCCTCTCCCAACACACAGTTGCTCATCGAGACAACCTGGCCGGCCGGGCGTCTGGATGACCAGCCGATGGAGCCTGGAAGATGTTGGATGCGAGGTTCGCAGGATGGCGAGCAGTCGCATGGCTACGAAGTGCGGCTGGGTCTGTAGTGAGGAAATACAATGGGTGAGTCTATGTATCTTCTTCTTTAAACGGGGAGAAAACGCTTGAAAAGACAAGGACGCCCGTTTGCCGTCCCGCTCCAGGCCCAGCCAGGATTATTTGTTCAACTTATCTCTCTTCTGTGCCTGCTGCTCCTGGCCGGCTGTGGCGAAGCGCCTGCTGTCTTTGAGCCACGCGGACCGGCGGCGCGCTCGATTGCCAACCTGGGGTGGTTTTTGATTGTTGCGGGCACAATCGTTTATGTGGCCGTCATGGGGATTGTGGCCTTTGCGCTCTTGCGCAGCCGCCAGCGTGAATTCGGGCTCCACCCGAGCTTCGGGCCACGCATGATCCTGTTTGGCGGGATTGTGATCCCGGCGCTCATTTTGTTGGCTGTCTACGCCTTGACCTTCAACACCCTGCGCGCCCTCTCCACGCCGGCTATCGACGAGGCGCTGCACATTCACGTGGTCGGTCGCCAGTGGTGGTGGGAGGTGCAGTATCCGCGCCAACAATTCGAAACAGCCAATGAACTGCATATCCCCGTCGGCCACCCGGTGCTCATCACGCTGACCTCACAGGATGTCATCCACAGCTTCTGGGTGCCGGAGTTGCACGGCAAGCTCGACCTGGTGCCGGGCGACGTCAACACTATATGGATCCAGGCCGATGAGCCTGGTATCTACTGGGGAGAGTGCGCCGAGTTTTGTGGCATCCAACACGCCAACATGCGCTTTTTGGTTGTGGCCGAACCGGAGGCAGACTACGCCGCCTGGCTCGCCGCCCAACAACAACCAGCCGCCGAACCGGCCGACGCTCAGGCGCAACAGGGGCTGCGCGTCTTTTTGGAAGCAGACTGCATCGAGTGCCACACCATCAGGGGTACCAACGCCACCGGTGACCTGGGGCCGGACCTCACTCACCTGGTGAGCCGGCACACCCTGGGCGCCGGTATGTTAGCCAACAACCGGGGCAATTTGGGCGGCTGGATCGCTGATCCCCAACATATCAAACCGGGTGCCCTTATGCCCCCCGCGCAGGATCTGACCGGCCCCGATTTGCAGGCCCTGCTGGCCTACCTCGCTACACTTAAGTAGCTGTCAGCCGGAGCAATCGATACCAAACCAAAGTACGCCAAACCGCCAAATGATCGAGGGGAGAGCATGGCAAGGAATTCCATAACAGGCGCAGCCAACGGCCTTTCTCAGCCTGCCGGGCGGCCGGTGAAAGACCGGTCAGGCTATCACCCAAACGTGATTTCACCAGAAGAACCGGTCAACGAGCGTCTGGAAAAACTGTGGGCCGATCCGCCGGGTTTTATCGGGTGGTTTCGCTCGTTACAGAACGATGCGCTTGGCGGACGCATTATGGCCACAGCCTTCACTTTTTTCTTGATTGCCGGCGCCATGGCCTTGCTGATGCGGCTTCAACTCATCCAACCCGAAAACACTTTTCTCAGCCCTCAGACCTACAATGAGCTTTTCACCATGCACGGCTCGACCATGATGTTTCTCTTTGTCGTGCCGATGGTGGAGGGCTTTGCCATCTTTCTTTTGCCCTTTATGCTCGGCAACCGCGAAATGCCCTTCCCACGTCTGGGGCAGTTTAGCTACTTTACCTTTCTGCTGGGCGGCCTTCTCTTCTTCTCCAGCTTCCTGTTTGGCGCTGTGCCCGACGCTGGCTGGTTCGCCTATACGCCGCTGAGTGGGCCCGAGTATTCGCCCGGCTTACCGCTGGATTTCTGGCTCTTGGGTCTGGGTGTGGCCGAGGTGGCGGCCATCGCCGCCGGTGTCGAGATCATCATTGCCATCATCCGTATGCGGGCGCCGGGCATGAGCCTGGGGCGGATGCCCGTGATCGCCTGGGCTTACCTGGTCACAGCGGCGATGATCCTCTTTGCCTTCACCACCTTGTTGATTGCCAGCTTGTTGCTCGAACTGGACCGCAAACTGGGCACCCAGTTTTTCAACCCGGTAGCCGGCGGAAGTCCTCTCCTTTGGCAGCACCTCTTCTGGATCTTTGGCCATCCCGAAGTCTACATCCAATTTCTACCGGCTACCGGCATGGTGTCGATGATTGTCCCCGTCTTTGTGCGGCGGCCTTTGATTGGCTACACCTACATTGTGATTGCCCTGGTGGCAACGGCCTTTATGAGCTTTGCCCTCTGGGCGCACCACATGTTCACTGCCGGGCTGCCCCAGGTGGGGATGGCCTTTTTTGCCGTCGCCAGCATCCTGATCGGCATCCCCGCCGGCATCCAAGTCTTTGCCTGGACGGCTACGATCCTCTTTGGCCGGCCCGTCTGGAAGGTGCCCTTTCTCTTTATCATAGGCTTTCTGGTGACATTTGTACTGGGCGGGATCACCGGCATCATGGTAGGGTCGGTGCCGTTTGATTGGCAGGTGCATGATTCCTATTTTGTCGTTGCCCACTTTCATTATGTGTTGATCGGCGGCGTCACCTTCCCCATCCTGGCCGCTCTCTACTATTGGGTGCCGCTCTTTACGGCTAAAAAGCTCAACGAGCGGATGGGCCGGTGGAACTTCTGGCTGGTCTTTCTTGGTTTTCACATCACCTTTTTTCCCATGCATATCGTCGGGCTGCTGGGGATGCCGCGGCGGGTCTACACCTACCCGGTTGGGTACGGTTGGGAGATCTACAACGTGATCTCAACGGTGGGCTCCTTGATTTTGGCCGGCGGCGTGCTCCTCTTTGTGGTCAACCTCATCTACAGCCTGCGGCGAGGCGAGGAGGCTGAACCTAACCCGTGGGACGCCGATTCATTGGAATGGGCTACCGATCTGCCGGCGCCCAACTACGGCTTTGCCCAGTTGCCCATTGTCCACAGCCGCCATCCCCTTTGGGAACAAGAGAGCCTACATCAAGGCCAGGAAGGGGATGAGCCGCTGCGCAAGATGCTTGATGATCTCTCCGGCTGGCCGCTCACCTGGCGGGCGGCGCTTACGACCAGCATGTTGGAAGCCCGCCCCACCGAGGTCTTCCGTGTCTCTGGCCCCTCGATCTGGCCCTTTTTCACCGCTGTGGGCGTCATTTTGATGTTCGCCGCCGAGATCTTTACGCTGCGGGTGCTGGTGCTCAGCGGGGCGATCATCACGGTGGTCAGTCTGGTTGGCTGGCACTGGCCTGACCGCATCGAGACCACCCCAGCCGAATTGGAGTTTGAGCGCAAACACAACATCCTCGTCTACCCCAACGGCAGCCCGACCGTGAACCGCTGGTCGATGGCGTTGATGATTGCGCTGATTGCCACGGCGACGGGTCTCTTTGAGTTTAGCTATTTTTACATTCGCTTGCGCCATGATGTCTGGCCGCTGGGAGAAATCCCCCTGCCGGGATTGCTCTTGCCGGCGATTGGCACGGTTGCGATTTTTGGGGCGGCAGGGGCGATGTTCTGGGCCAATCGGCGCATCGAACGGGACGACCCAATGGGGTTGCGCATCGCCCTGGCCGTGGCTTTTATCTTGGGTCTCGTGGCCGCTGGAACGATCTTCTTTGACCTGCGCCAGGTGCCCTTTGACCACACGATCAACGCTTATGGTTCGCTCTACTGGACCCTGGCGATCTTTTTGATTGCGCTCCTGCTGGGCGGGTTAGGGCAGAACCTGTTTACCCAAGTGTGGGCCTGGCTGGGTCGCTATTCGCAGCGTGAACATATCGCCGTGGATATTGGCGCCCTGTACTGGTACGCCGCTGTGCTCTTCTGGCTGATCGTGGCCGGCACGATCTATCTCTCCCCGTATGTGGGCTAGGAGGTGGCGTTTGACGACAACGCAAGTTACGCCCGCAGTCGAGCGACGGGAAGGACGTTTGCTTCTGGTTGGGGTGCTGACCGGGCCGGTGGTCTATAGTCTGCACTTTCTGTTGGTCTATTTGCTGGTCGAAGCCGCGTGCAAGGCCGGGCTGTTGGAATTTACGCTGCTGGGCTTTGACGGCATATCGATAGCAGTAGCTGTCTTGACGCTCATCGCGGTCGGTATCACAGGCTACAGCGCCTACGCTGCCTACCGCAGTTGGCGGCGCACGCGCCCGGCCGAAGACGAAAACCGGCATGAAGAGTATGCACCGTTGCTGGCCCTGGTGAGCCTCTGGCTCAACGGTTTTTTTACGGTCGTCATCCTGTTGACTGGTCTACCAGCTATCTTTTTGGTTCTCTGTGACTGGGTGTGAAGCATGGATCGGTTTTTCTGGACTGGCTTTTGGGATGGGCAAGCGGGGAGGAATGTGCTCGCGCTGGCGATTGGTCTCCTGCTCCTGGCTGGCTGTAGCCGGCCGGCGCAGACCCCGCCCCGACGTGGTGACGCGGAATCAAGGGCGCCGCTCGTTGTTCAGGTTGGGGAAGCAGAGAGCGACCAGGCCCTGATCGACTATGGAGCAGCCCTCTATGAAGTCAATTGTGCAGCCTGCCACCACTCCAACGGCGAAGGCAACTTGAACCGCTTTCCTGCGCTCAATGGCAGTGCGCTGGTGACGGCGCAACAGCCGCAGCCGTTGATCCGCACCGTTTTGTACGGGCGCGGGGTCATGCCCGCCTTTGCGCCCCGCCTCTCCGACCAGGAAGTTGCCGCTGTTTTGTCCTACATTCGAAATGCATGGAGCAACAGCGCCTCTGTCGTTCCGGCGACACAGGTGAGCGAGGTGCGGGCTGCAACGACCCCCACGCCCGACGTGACCGGCAGCCGGACGGGGTCGGATCACCGTGATCCGAATGTGGTGCAGCCATCCGAGTGGGCTGGCCAGACCGCGGACAGGTTCGAGTGACGCACGGATCATGGAAATAGCTTTTCCGTCACCCAGGATAACTATGTGAATGAAGAGGGTCGAGGCCCAGATACCGGCCTTGCTCACATGCAACAGGGTAGAGGGACTATCTCAATAGGAGTGAGCAGCGACGATGCAGCCATTCTTGAAAAATTATATCCTGGTCTGGAGCATCTTTGTCAGCGCCGTTGTGCTCAGCGTGGCTGGGATTGTCGCCAATCTGTACGAGCGACTTTGGTGGTTTGATGAAGTGACCCACTTCTACAGCTTTTTCGCCATCAGTCTGTTGCTCGGCACGCTCCTCTACGGCACCACCCTGACTGGCCGCCTGCAACACCCACTGCTCTTGCTTCTCACCGTTGCCGCACTTGGGTTGGCGGTGGGCGCGCTCTGGGAAATCGGTGAATGGATCTACGACTTGCTCGTGGCAGGCAACATGATCCAGGACAAGCGGGATACGATGACTGACCTGGTGTTGGATGCAGGAGGTGCGCTTGCCGCAGGCGCCCTTGTCCTTCGCTTTATTGGCCCAGCAGACAAAGCTGCCAGCGGAAGGCGCACATTTTCCCCATAGCACCGGGCACAAAAGTCGCCATAGAGACAAGAATTCACAGGATGCTCGGGGAAGAATCGCTCCTTCCCCGAGTGAAGAACAAAGGAGCATACAATGCGAAACAGGAAAATGATCGCCGCGCTCGTCACGGGGTTGGCCCTGGCTTTGCTGCTGCTGTTGCAAGGTGCGCTGACCCATGCTGAGCAAAATCGACTGGGGGTCACAGCGCCGGTCTTCGCCCAAGAAGCCACGCCTACCCCGGGTTCGACGGAGGAGATGACACAGACCGAAGAGATGACGCCTACGGAGGAGATGACGTCTACGGAAGAAATGACACCCAGCGCCATGATGCCGGCCGTCGGCCTTGAGCAGACCACATTCGTGTCGCCCACTCAAGTCTTTAGCGGCGTCACCGCCCAACCGGGTGAGAGTCTGCCGGTCTCTGCGCCGATTGCCCTGGTGAAGGTGGCCGACGGCCTGATCGACCCGATCAACGTGGTCAGCGCACGTGACGGTAGCGGGCGGCTCTTTGTCGTCCAGCGCAACGGCATCATCCGCATCGTTACCCAGGATGGGCAATTGCTGGAGGAGCCCTTCCTGGACATCAGCGAGCAGACGCTCACCGCATTTCTGGAGCAGGGGTTATACGATGTTGAGTTCCACCCCAACTTTGCTGAAAATGGCCGCTTCTTTGTCCACTTTGCCGAAATCCTGCGCAACGGCGATTCGATGATCGTTGAGTATGGGATCTCGGCAGAGAACCCGGACCTGGCCGACCCCGAGAGCGCCCGTGTCATCATGCAGATCGACCAGCCGTGGGCCAACCACAACGGCGGTGAACTGGCCTTTGGCCCCGACGGCTATCTCTACATCGGCAGCGGCGACGGCGGCTGGGAAGGCGATCCGCTGGGGGCCGGCCAGGATTTGAGCACGCTGCTCGGCAAGTTGCTGCGCATTGACGTGAATAACGAGGATGGCCGGCCCTACGCCATCCCCGAGGACAACCCGTTCGCCGCTTCGCAGAACCCGAGCTTGGTGCAGCTCTTTGGCATCACCGAGCAGGAGTTTTCCCAGATCCACACCGAAGCTCGCCCCGAAATCTGGGCCTATGGGCTGCGCAACCCGTGGAAATTCCAGTTCGACAGCCAGACCGGTGACCTCTATCTGCCCGATGTGGGCCAGAACCACTGGGAGGAGATCAACTTCCAACCGGCGAGCAGCGCCGGCGGCGAGAACTATGGCTGGGATTTCTTGATGGGCACCCACTGCTTCCCGATTGAGGCTGGTCAGTGTAGCGCCGTCGGGGTGCTGCCCGTGGCTGAGTATTCGCATGATCTGGGTTGCACCGTCATCGGAATGGGTGTTTACCGGGGCGAAGAGTTTGCCAATCTGAACGGCATTTACTTTGCCGGCGACTTCTGCTCCGGTCGCATCTGGGGCCTGATGCGCGACGAGGATGGGAACTGGTCATTTGCCGAGGTGGTGGATACCAACTTGCAGTTCACCGGTGCGGGCGAGGGCGAAGATGGCTCGCTCTATGTCACCTCGTGCAACTGTAACTATGGCGGTCCGGCACCCGAGCAAAATCCGCCCGGCTCACTCTGGCGCATCGTCCCCGCCAACCAGGTGCCAGAAGGGGCCGAGACAGCACCGACGCAGTAGGGCACGAGGAGGAATGCGTAATGCGTAATCTGTGATCGTGCAGAGGGCTACTCATCGAGCACAGATTCTCCATCCCGTATCACGCGTTACGCATTCCGAGTCACCAGTAGTTGCCATAACCGCCCATGTTCTGGTTGAACTATCAATCCTACTCGCTGTGGGTCAACGTGCTCATCTTTGCTGGGGCGGCGGGTGTGGTCTGGTTTGCCGGCAGCCGCATTTCCGTTTATGCCGATGGCATTTCTGAGCGTACTGGACTCGGCAAGGCCTTTGTCGGACTCCTCTTTTTGGCCTTGGCAACGGAGATGCCGGAGATCGGCACGACGATGACCGCCGCCGCCAGCGGCAACGCCCAGCTTGCAGTGGGGAATCTGTTTGGCGGCATCATTATGCAGACGGCCATCCTGGCGGCGGTGGACCTGGTCATCGGACGCGGAGCGCTCACCTATTTTACGCCGCGCCCGGTCTTGCTGCTTCAGGGCACGATGTTGGCGCTGTTGTTGGGTCTTACTCTAGCCGCAACGACGGCGGGTGAGTTGTTTTCCCTCTTTGGAGTCGGGCTGTGGAGCGTGCTGCTCTTTGGCGCTTACATCGGCTCACTCTTTCTGTCACACCGGTATGAAGGTCAGCAGCGTTGGCAGCCGGGTGTGCCGGTTAAAGAGATGCTGGATGATAACGAGCTCGGTAAACGGGACGAGCCTCACAAGAAGTACACCGACTGGTCACTGGCGCGCCTGGCCCTCTTTTTCGCCGGCGGTAGCTTGCTGATCCTCTTCGCCGGGGTGACGCTGGCGCGGGTAGGCGAGACGCTGGCCGAGCAGATTGGGTTGAGCCAGACCTTTGTCGGCGCCACGTTGCTGGCGACGTCGACTTCGTTGCCGGAACTGAGTACGAGCATCTCGGCGGCGCGCTTGGGCAACTACAGCATGGCGATCTCCAACATCTTTGGCAGCAACGGGATCATGGTGGCGTTGATCTTCCTGACGGACCTCTTCTACCGCGAGGGGCCTATCCTCCAGGCGGTAGACCCGGCTGCAATGTTCACCGTCGCCATGGGCATTGTCGTCACCTGTGCCTACGTGGCGGGGATGGTGGAGCGGCGCAATCAAGTCGTGCTGCGGATGGGTCTCGATTCGGTGGCGGTGTTGGTGTTGTATGTCGGCAGCCTGGCGGTTTTGTACTATATCTCATGATCGCCGCAGTCTGAATGACAAATGGTATTTGAGGTTATAGCTTCTCAAGCAGCTACGTAGACACCGAAAAAGGAGTCAACAGTATGATTGGTGAACAGGTAGATTTAGCCCTCGACAACGCCCAACTGGAGAAGATGGCCTCGAACCTGGCACACACCGTCCATACAGCAGTGCTGGGGGGCGGGGAAGGAACACGTCAGGTGGCCGATCTGCTTCATGGCACCTGGCTTGGCCATCCCCTGCACCCGGTTCTGACGGATGTGGTGGTGGGCGCCTGGACAATCAGTGCGCTCTTTGACTATATTGCGGTCTTCAACCGCTCGCGGCAGGCCGAGTTAATTGCCGATACCCTGACCGCCGTCGGCAACTACGCCGCGCTACCCACCGTCCTCAGCGGCCTCACGGATTTCTCTACGATCCCCCATCGGGCTGCCGGCACGGCGCTCGCCCATGCACTGCTAAACAATGGGGGGTTTGCGCTCCAGGTCGCCTCTAGCCGTGCGCGCCAAAACGGCGACCGTGAACGCGCCGTCGCGCTCTCCACGGTTGCGCTGGTCCTGCTGACTGCCGGCGCCTACCTGGGGGGGCATCTCTCCTACGCTAAAAAGGTGGGGGTGAAGCACACCGAGGAAGTGACGGAACCTGAAGGGTGGATGCCGGCCCTGGAGACTACCAAGATCCGGGAGCGCGAGCCGCGCCGGATCGAGGTGGCGGGCCACCCGGTCCTGCTCTATCGAGAAGGCGATTTTATCCAGGCCATTGGCGCCGTCTGCCCCCACGACGGTGGTCCACTCGAACAAGGCAAATTTTACAACGGCTGTGTCCAATGCCCCTGGCATGATTCCGTCTTTGCCCTGGCAGATGGCCGTATCGTGCATGGCCCCGCAACCTACCCGGCTACCCGCTATGATGTGCGCATTCGCAACGGCATAGTCGAAGTGCGGCTGTCATCAGCAACCAGATGAGTAGACCAGAAGACGAAGATACACTATGCCAAGGAGAACACCCCATGAGAACCATATTCAGCCGATTTGAACACTTTGCCGAAGCCGACGAAGCGGTGCGCGCGTTACAGGACAAAGGCTTTTCTGAGGATGCCATCAATGTCCTGGTAAACGCCAAGGTCGCAAAGGCCAACCTGGACGAGGTCAACCTGGCCCGCGTCCATGTCGATGTCACAGACGCCGTCGGAGAACAAGAGTTGAGCGGCCTGGCCCTCCTGGTCGGCAACGAACAGCCGGTCAACGTGCCCGGCGTCGGACCGGTGCTCGCGGCCGGGCAACTGGCCACCCTTTTGGCCGGTTCAGCCGTGCCGTCGAGTCAAGGCAGTGACGATATGCAGGACTTGTTGGAGGACTATGGCATTCCTGCGGATACTGCGGCGCGTTACTGTAGCGCCCTCTCCGGCACCGGTGTGCTGGTCTGGGTGCGGACAGAAGATGAGCGAATTGGTGACGTTGCCCAAGTGTTTCGCGGTCACGGTGGCCATGATGTGAGGGGCAATGAAGACCGATGAAGAGACTTAGAACCCATCCGAATAACGGTTGCGGGTCCGACAACTACACCGACGAGTAATCGTTGTTGTGCCAGGACCTTTGGCGTTGCCCGGTTCATTTCAATAAGCCGCCCAGGCGTGGATTGGGCAGCGCTCAGGGAAAAGAGGAATCAAAGCATGGATTTTCACTTGTGAGAAGGAAATGAATAGATGAGATGCAGACGAATCAACTCAGCCCTGGCAGTGCTAGCCGTCACATTGCTAGTATTGTCGGGCTGTGGTGAGCAGGAAGAAACAATGCCCACACCTGCCTTGAACCTGGCGACCCCGACACCGAGCGAGAGTCAAGCGGCTATCCCAACCCAGACCGTCGTTACCCCCACGCAGGGCGAGGAGGGTGCCGATGCAGCCGAGACGCCCGCCGGGGCCACTCCCGCTGAGGGCGAGGAGCAGGCGGCTGCAGCGCCAGAAATGAACGAAGAAGAGTTGATCAGCACGGGTGAACAGGTCTACGCCGGCAACTGCGCCTCTTGTCACCAGCCGGGGGGTGAAGGCACGGATACCTACCCGGCGCTAACCCAAAGCGAGTTGTTGACTGCCGAAGACCCAACCCAGGCGATTGAGATCGTTGTACACGGCCGCGGCGAGATGCCCGCCTTTGCGGAGACGCTTTCCGCCGAAGAGATTGCAGCTGTTTTGTCTTACGAACGCAACGCCTGGGACAACAATGCTCCGGTCGTGACTGTGGCCCAGGTGGAACAGGTACAACAAGATGGCGCGGCTGCCCAGGGTGCGCAGCCGATGACAACGACGGCCACTGCGACGGCGACGACCGCGGTCACTGCGACGCCAATGGTGGCAGTGGTAGAGACCGTCCAGGCGCTGGCTGCCACGGTGGAAGCGCTTGCCCAGGCGCAACCCCCTGCGACGGACATGGAAACACCGACACCAGAAACGCCCGCACCGGAAGAGGACGCTCCTACGACCGGGACCCCTGCCGCAACCTCGGCAGAAGAGGAGGTAGACGAGGAGCAGTTGATCAGCATGGGTGAGCGGGTCTATGCCGCCAACTGTGCATCCTGCCACCAGTTGAGCGGCCAGGGCACAAATGTCTATCCGGCGCTGGCAGCGAGTGACATGCTGACGGCAGAAGACCCGACCGGGGCCATCGAGATCGTCCTCTACGGCCGTGGGGAGATGCCCGCCTTTGAGGACACACTTTCCACTGAAGAGATTGCGGCTGTCTTGTCCTACGAACGCAGCTCGTGGGACAACAATGCTTCGATGGTGACAGTTGCCCAGGTGGAACAGGTGCAAGGGGCGACGCAAGAGGAGAGTGATCCATGAGTCGGCCACATCCCGCAAGGCGGCGCTGATGACCGGGTGCAAGGGGCGACGCAAGAGGAGAGTGATCCATGAACAACTATGCAAGGTTCGGCGTCATGATTGCGACGTCAACGGTCGTCATGCTGGGTCTGATGTACTTGAACACGTATCAGCTAGACCATCTGTTTTTCAGCGAGACGCGCACCTATATGGCGCTCATGATGGGCGCGGCGATGGCCGTTATTATGCTTGGCTTCATGCTGAACATGTACACCAATCGGCGAGTGAACATCGGTATTTTTCTCGCCAGCATCATCGTATTTGCCCTTGCGCTCTGGCTCGTCCGCAGCCAGGCGACGGTCGAAGATGTTGCCTGGATGAAGGCAATGATCCCGCACCATTCGATTGCGATCCTCACCAGCGAGCGTGCTCATCTCTCAGACCCGCGCGTGAGAGATCTTGCTGACCGGATCATCGAGTCTCAGCAAGAAGAAATTGCCGAGATGAAGGCGCTGATCCAGGAGCTTGAGGGTAGGCAATTGAACAGTGCTCTTCGGTGATACGAATACGATTTGTTTTCTCTAGGATGGGCAGCCAGACCGACATCTCGCCACTTCTGACCTTGCTGGCCTTCTCTGCGGGCAGTGTTGTCCGTGGTCTGCTGGGTGCGTTGGTCACCATTCCCTTGGCCGCCGCTGCACGGGTGGTGGCGATCGAGGTGTGAGCGCCCCTGGTGCGGCGGTAGGCAGGGGCGGTGCCAGTATAAGAGATGCAATTATAAGGATTCGCAGAGGGGACGATGACTCAAACAAACCAAACTGATTTTTTGAACAATGCAGAAAATAAAGAAAACGGTGTCAATTCGCAAACGCTCGAACGCGTGATCCTCCTGGCTACCGAGATCGCACGGGAGGGGAGAGAAGGGCGCAAGATCGGTACGATGTTTGTAGTGGGCGATACGGAGGAGACGTTGAAGCGCTCGCGCTGTCTCATCCTCGATCCGCTCTGGAATCACCCCGACGACCTCAAGCGGATCGACGACCCCAACATGCGAGAGACGGTCAAAGAGCTGGCTCAACTCGATGGTGCATTCATTGTTTCCAACAAGGGCATCGTCGTCTCGGCCTGCCGCTACATCGATGCGTCTTCAGAAGGCGTCAACTTGCCGCTCGGCTTGGGCAGCCGCCACATGGCAGCGGCTTCCATCACGAAGGATACAAACGCCGTGGCGGTCGTCGTCTCCGAGACTTCGACGATCCGTGTATTCGATGAAGGTGAAATTGTTTCCGAGGTGATTCCCGAAGTCTGGCTGCTCAGAAGCTACGGTCTTCATCTTGTAAATCCGGCCAAGCGAACGAGCCCATCGAGCGAGAAAACCGAGACACCTCGGCCCGACAGCAATGAACAGGAGAGAGTGTGATGGCTGAGCCATTGCAAGCAAATGTTGTGATCGTCGGCGCTGGCGTCGCCGGCATGTTGGCGGCGTACAAACTGGCCCAGGCTGGGGCAAAGGTGATCGTGTTGGAGGCCGGCCCGCCAGTCAACCGGCATGAGGCAGTGGCCACCTATCGCAATGCGGTCGCTAAGACGCCAGAGTCCCCGTACCCAGATACCTTTTACGCCCCGCGACCGACGGTGCTCGACCTCGAAGGCTACTATGTGCAGGAGGGGCCGGTCCTGTTCAAAAGCACCTACGAACGCCGTGTCGGCGGCACGACCTGGCACTGGCTGGGCACTGCCCTGCGCCACCTGCCTAACGATTTTCGCCTGCATTCGCTCTATGGCGTCGGCATGGATTGGCCGATCAGCTATGAGCAACTGGAGCCGTGGTACAGCGCCGCCGAACAGGAACTGGGGGTCGCCGGCGATGGAACCGTTGACCTGGGCTCGCCGCGCAGCCAGGACTACCCGATGAAAGCCCTACCGCTCACCTATCTGGACAAGCAAGTGGCGGTGGCGGCAGCCCAGCTCGGTCTTCGCGTCTATGTGACCCCGCAAGCGCGCAACTCGCGCACATTTGATGGCCGCCCGCCCTGTTGCGGCAACGCCACCTGTGTGCCCATCTGCCCGATTGCGGCCAAGTATGATGCCTCAGTGCATGTGCGTAAGGCGCTTGAACTCGGCGTTCAGGTGATAGACCGGGCGGTGGTCCATTTTGTGGAGGTCAACCAAGAGGGGTGGGTGACGGGGGTGCGTTTCAAGCGGCCGGATGGCCGGGAAGAGCGCGCCGTAGCCCAGGTTTTTGTGCTGGCGGCTCATGCCATCGAGACGCCGAAGATTCTGCTTATGTCGCGCACTGATGCGCTGCCAAACGGCGTCGCCAATTCGAGCGACCAGGTGGGGCGCAATCTGATGGATCATCCCGTTCAGCTCAGTTGGGCGCTGGCCAGGGAGCCGCTCTACCCCTATCGCTCACCGCTGGAAAATGCAGGGATCGAAGACCTGCGCGACGGTGCGTTTCGCAGCCAGCGTTCTGCCTTTCGCATGGCGATTGGGGAAGATGGCTGGAGCTTCCCTGGCACGCCCCCGGAAACACTGGCATCTCGCCTGATCGCCTCGGGCTTCCGCGGCCAGAAGCTGGTCGAGCAGATGAATGCCCACGTTTCGCGCCAGATCCGCTTTGCCAACCTGGTGGAGCAGTTGCCCGACCCAGAAAATCGCATCACGCCGGCCTTTGACCAGCCGGATGCCTTTGGCATCCCGCGCCCGCGCATC
>QEUW01000103.1 GCA_003577005.1 Chloroflexota bacterium
AATGTGGGGATCGGCCAGGGCAGCCCTGGTCATCTGCTACACGTTGGGGGTGGTAGCGCATCCTCTCTGTTTACTTCAACGACGGGCGTGATCGTGGGGAGCCAGGCAGGGATTTCTGGCCTGTCAATGGTCAACAGTTCGGATAACGTTGAAACCGTGATGTACTCGGCCAGCGCAAGCGGCAATATCGGCACGGGCACCAACCACGACTTGGCTATCCGGGTGAACAATACGACTCGGATCACGATTCTAACCAATGGTAACGTGGGCATTGGCACCAGCGCCCCTCAGGCTCTACTCCACGTCGGTGCTGGGACAGATGCCCCCGACACGTCGAATGTCAACATCTATGCCACCAACGCGGGGACGACGGCCATCGCCGCGCGCAACTCGACGGGTAACATCGAAGTTTTCATGCTGGCGGGCACATCGTCGGCACTTATCGGGACAATCACCAATCACCCGCTTTTCCTGCGCACCAACAATACCAATCATGTCTTCCTGCAGGTGGATGGCACGATGGGGATCAGAACGTCCAGCCCCAGTGCCACACTGAGCATAAAAGCAGGCGAATCGACCGACCACGCCAACGTGGGGGGCATTATCCACGTCAATACGACAGCGGCCGGGAATGTCGGGTCCGGCGAGCAGGATCTGATGACGTTCAGTGTTCCTGCCAACACGCTGGCCGTGAATGGTGACTCGATCTGGTTCGAGATTTCAGCGCATATAGCATCATCACTATCGACCTCAAAGATAATCCGTATTCGTTTTGGGGATTCGGGTACAAATCTAGTTCATACTACAAACGACATCAACTCAACGACAACCGGCCATGTTGTCATCCGCGGGCGCATTGTCAGGACCGGTAGTTCATCACAAATATCGTATGCAAACAACAAAGCACGAGCCAACGCTGTAAACCCGGATTTCACGACCATCGAGACCGGACTGAACCAGACATTATCAAGCACAGTAACTTTTAGGGTGACCGGGCAAGCGACGAATAATGACGATATTATTATCCAATCACTTGTAATCGGATGGGACCCGGTTAATACCTAGAGGGCTATGATGGCAAAACTCACCTTCCAGATCGACGACATTGTGGCTGAATACGAATTTCCAACCGATGCGCCAGTGCTGGAATTCGTACATATGTTCAATCAGCGGCTGGGCACACCGGACGCCAGCGACGTTGACCAGGTGCAAGAGTGCCTATATTGGCTAGCCGATCACCTATATGGCACGGCGAAACAACAGTACATCGAACAAGAGAGAGCGAAAGCTATTACGGAGGCTGAGAGCAGATATGAATTCAGACGACCTGCGCGCCGAGAAGACACAAATGGAACAGAGCCTGGCAAACTGGAAGGCGGAACTAAGCCAGGCGCAAGAGCGAGCCGCATTGTCGCAACGGCAGATTGATGTCCACACGGGACATATCGAGCGCATCAACATGTGGCTGGCGAAGCTGGAGCAGCAGGCTGACCCAAAAGAGGAAACGTCACCGGCGCCCGATCCGGTCGCCTTGCCACCAGAGGAACAATAGGATATACTGCACCCATGCTCAGACGCCGCAAAAATGTCGTGGTCACCTGTGACCAGTGCAAAAAGACGTTCAACATCGAAAAGAACGTGGAGGACCGTCCGCACCCCAACCGGCCTGGCGTGACCGAGTATGGGCTGCTCTGTCCGCATTGCGGCTTTTTCGCCCACGCCTACTTCATCACAAGGCAGTTACAACAAATGCAGAAGCGGCTGAAAGAGGCGCAGGAGCAAGCCAGGTTCATGAAGACCGAGGCGGCGCAGAGACGGGCTGAACGGCTGAAGGCGGAGCTTCAGGTAGAGTGGGAGAAACTGAACCCACCGAGGGTAACTGACACAGCGTAGGCACGGGAGGAGCTACGCTCCTCCCTTTTTTGTGCGCAACGAAAATTGCGGCCGTAGATCCACGCGCCCACACTGGAAGGCCTCAGCTCTGCAGCGTGCCCGGGCGCCGGCGATCGCCTATTACCCTGTAACAAATCTTGCGAACTACTTCAACCGCCAGTTATCGGCCACGCTGGAGCGGCTCTGTGCTCGTTCTAGATCCACAGTGGCCAGCTTGACATAGATACGGATCGTCTCCAGGCGCTCATGCCCCAGTAGTTCCTGGAGTTCGACCACGTTGCCCCCATTGCGCAGAAAATTGACAGCGAAGGTATGGCGAAATCGGTGGACGGTCGCCTTGGCCACGCCCGCACGTTTGGCCGCCGACTGGATCATGTGGCGCAGTGCATCCCGGTCGATGTGCTGATTTGTGCGGGTGGCGAATAGTGGCTCGGTGGCTTTGGGTTTGGTGCGCGTGCTGAGATACCTCCAGATGGCTCTGCGGCTGCTCTCGCTGGCATAGACAATGCGCTCCTTGTCCCCTTTCCCCTGGCGTACAAAAATCTGGCCGTTCTCCTGGTTGTAATCTCTGAACTTGAGCTGGCACAACTCGCTGGCGCGTAAGCCCGTATCCACGAGCGTCATGATGATCGCCTTATCGCGCAACCCCGTTGGCCGCAACGAGGTAGCCTGCCGGCCGTGCCTGGTCTGCCAGGTGGCCGCGTGCTCACAGGCATTGAGCATAGCTTGGACATCGCTCTGGGTGTAGGTTTCGATCTGCGGCCGGCGATATTTGGGACGAGTGATGCGGTTGCGGATGACGTGGGGAATGCCCAGCTCCAGCTCCGCCCAGGTCCAAAGCGAGCTCAGGGCCGTCCATGCGTTGCAAAGCGTCTTGTCGGAGAGCTTATATTCATCCACCAGGTGGTTGAGGAAGGCGCGCAGCACACCAGTATTGATATGCTCGATGTGCGCTTCCGGTCCAACAAAGGATGCCAGTCGCTTAAAGGTGACCTGATAGTCAGAGACAGTATGAGGACTGAAACCACGCCTTTTCTCCAGCCAGTATCCATTGAGTGCATCGAGCAATAACATAGCGACTCCTCTCCTAACCGTGCGGCTTATGATCTGACCTACCGTGAGGTGTTCGATTTGTACTATCCGTGCGGTCTCCAGTAAGCTGCCGAATGATAATAAATGGGATTGCCGAGTGATAATTCGGGCTCTTAAATGGCGAAAGCCCCGATCCACAGGTGTGGATACAGGGCTTTCGGGTGTGACGGCCAACAAGATGGTGGGCGATACTGGACTTGAACCAGTGACCTCACGGATGTGAACCGTGCGCTCTAACCAACTGAGCTAATCGCCCTTGTTGGGTTTGCCATACTATACATCAAAGTATATCATAGCAGCGCTGAATTGCAAATTGGTAACCTGCTCTTTTTTTGAGGTCGCTCGTGCGGACAAATCGCCACTTACTACGCCTCTTTTTTCTCGTGGTAATCCTGATGGGGCTGATTGGCGGCTGGTGGGTAGACCGCCGCTGGCAGGAGATCACGCAAGATGTGGTCGTCGATCTTCCCGCCGACACCGATTGGATCAGCCTGGTTGCCGACCTGGCTGAGAACGGCGTAAAATTCTTTCAAGGCGCCACCAGCAATGCCAATTGACCCTCGTTGGACTCCACAGACCGGCCTGCCTCAGGCGCAGGTGCGTGCATATCCTTACTCAAGGCGTATCTCCGCCAGAACCAGGTGGTCGCCGACCACTTCTCCGGTTGGCGCCAGCACGGGCAGGCGGGTCCCGCTCTCTGGCTCGTACAACCCCACGTGTAGCGTATAGACACCTGACGGCAGCGCCCCAAGCGACAGCCGGTACTCATCGCGGATCCACTCGCCGGCCTGCCAGGTCTCCGTCGGGCAGGTGCTTCGGCAGGGTGGGTTGTCCCAACCAGCCGCACGCATACCCGCGGCGTCGATCAACTGGACAAAAATCGTGTACGATTGGCTGGGACGTTGTACGGCGCGCCAGTAAAGCGCAACCGCCACTTCCGGCTCGCCGGACTGCGCTGTCTGCGCCAGATCATAGCCGAGCAGCGCGATCTCGCCGGCCAGCCGCGCCGGGTGTTCGTGCTGCGGTCGCGGGTCGCCGAACTGAGGCGGCAGGTAAAGGTTGAGATCATCGTTGTAGGGGCCAAGCAGCGGTAGTTTGGCGCTCCAACGATAACGACTGGCCAAAACCTCTCGTATCGCCTCGCGCTCACCGTAGATTTGCTCCAGGTCGAACTCTGTGAAAGCTACCGCGTCAGCGCCGGTGCGCAGATCGGCCAGCAGCCGCTCGTTGTTGACCACACGGTAGCGCTTCACCTCTTCGTTGGTCCAGGTGGGCCGATAGGAAAAGATCGCCATCTCGTAGCCGGGCGCCACCCGCAGGCCTGCTTCGAGCGCCAGGTGTGGGCTAAACGAGAGCAAGGTGGCCCCTGGCTCCACAAAGCGGCGCAACAGACTGGCAGCGTCGTACACCAGGGCCAACTGGCTCCGCAGCGGCCAGACCACATACCCATCGCGCACAAAACCGCGCCACTGGCGCCCAGCGTGCGCCACCATCACCAGCACGACCAGCACCCAGAGATAGCGCCGCCGCGCCGGTTGTTCCTGTGCCAGCCATTGGGCGAGCAGAATCGCACCGGCCACACTCATCAGCGGCATTTGCAGCGCATTGTAATAACTGTCAGTTGTACGCGGGAGGAGATGGACGGCAAAAAATGCAACCGACGTGATAGACAGGGCCAGCAGCAAGGGTCCTGGCGCTGCGTCAGCCGGATCGTACTCACGCCGCCATAGCCGCCAACCCTGCCATGCCCCGGCGCACCCCGCTGCAATGACCACACCGATGAGCACCAGAAAATCTTGCAACGTGCGCAGCCCCATGTGCCACATCCGCAGCCGGTGCCATTCGGGCTTGAGCAAGCGGTCGGTGTGAAAGCCTAGAATATCATAGACCATCAACTCGCCGGCCAGGCTCCAGTAGACACCGAGCGTCAGCGCCAGCCAAAAGAGCGCGGCTCCGATCCCAACGGCGAGCGCCCGCTTGCGTCGCCGGCTGCTCCACGCCAGGCAGAGCAACAGGGACGGCAACACAACGATAGCCGAGAGGCGCACGGCGACGGCGAGGGTCGCAAATCCTACTGCAAAAAAGATGCGGCTCGCCTCCGGCCATTCCTGCACCGTCACCCAGAGTGCTGCGGCGATAAAAAAGGCGGTCAGCGCATAGGTTGCCGTGTAGCTGAACTGCGCCAGCGCAAAGAAAGAGAAAGTGCAAAATGCCAGGCAAAGGAAGGCAGCCATCCGGCCCGCCACGCGCGCAGCAGCGCCAACGCACAAGGCCACGGTCGCCAGGGTCAGTCCCACTGTAAAGAGACGACCCTGATAAAGTCCTTCGCCCAATCCTTGTTGGCTCAGACCGTAGACGTACGGCAACAACGGGGTTTGTGTGTAGGCAAAGTCGCGGTAAAGCACCTTGCCTTCGTACACCAGCTTGCTGGCCCACAGATACCAACCCTCGTCCAGGTTGACCTGGCGAAACCAGAGAAGCAGCGTCAACTCGGCCAGCAACACCAATGCAAGGAGCAAGAAACCGGCCTGAACGCGCAAAACCGCAAAACCGCGCTGGACAACCCCTCGCCCCACGCGGTGGTGCGGCTTTGCGTGCAGTTCGCTATTGCTAATCGATGCCACAGCCCTACTGGTTCAAGGCCGGGTCGTGGATACAGGTCTGGCCACGTTGCCGGTTGAAATAGTCACACAAGATGATGTAGGCCGCCCTAAAGTTCTTTTCGTTTACCGGGCTTGGCTCCATGATCGCCCACCAGTATTGCTCTTCGTCGCTGGCATTGCCGTCGGCTATCCAGTCCAGGTTGGGCATGGTCAACAGATTCATCAACGCGATCCACGGCTGCCAGTTCTGCGCGGCATACTGGTAGGCGCGTTTGAGATAGTCGCCCTGAACAAACTGGTCGATGCCGGCGTCAGCGCCGTGCCATTTGTATGCTGGATTGACGGGGTCAAAAGTCCAGCCAAATTCGAGCAGGACGACCTTCTTGTTGGCGTCGCCATACCTCACCATAATGGCGCGAATATCTTCCACATGACGGAAAGTAAAGAAACGGTAGCCCCCATAGGCCGGGTTGCTGACAGCCTCAGCCGGATCTGTTTCGGGTGGGGCGGCAAAGCCTGCGCCGTGGACGCCCAGCATATCGAAGCAACAGTTGCTGTTGCCGCCCATGGCGCGGTACATCTCTTCGTAGAAGATGTCATCGGGCATGGCGTTGTTGTCGTTGCTGCCTGTGGGCGCCATCCCCGCGCTGATGACGATCGCGTTGGGGTTGGCGCGTTTGATAGCGCTGTAGGCCTGGCGCAAAAACTCCACATACTGGGCCGGGTTCGGGCGATTATTCCCCCACTCGCGCGCCAGATTGGGTTCATTCCAAACCTGATACGCCTGGATACAACCGCGCGAGCCGGGCTGGCAATTGTAGCGGCTGGCCAGCGCAAAGACAAAGTCGGCAAAGTTGCTGGCGTTGCCCGGCGGGTGACCTGCCCAGAAGTTGGTGAGATCAGGGTCGCTGCTCACGCGCGCCAGGAGCTTCAAACCGCTGGCGTTGACCTCGCTGACGACCCGGTCGGCGGCGCCCCAGTCATACTGGCCTTTGCCCGCGCCCTCGATGGTCTCCCAGGCAAAGGTCTGTTTGACCCAATTGAAGCCGGCCTCGCGCATGAGTTGCAGATCGCGCTTCGAGACCTCCGGGCGCCACCAGAGAAAGGCCTGGGCGCCAAAGTCGGGGCTGAGCATGGTGGCCGGCGGGAAGCTGGCAGCCACCGGTGGCGCCGTCGGGGTGGCCGCCGGTTGTTCACCCGCCGGCTGGTCAGAACCACCCGTAGCGGGCTGATCCGGCGCCACCGCCACTTGTTGCACATCGATAAACTCAGCCGACACCCAACCCAAGAGCCGGCCCTCCTCGGCGATCTGGAGCCACGTGCCGTCCTGGTTGCGACCGACGATAGCAAAACGCTGCCCAGTAGTTGCGGTGCCCACCAATGCGCCGCTGGTGCTTGGATCATTGCGGATATTGAGGAGATCGGCAGTGACGACGCCGATCGTCTCCGTTTTTGGCGGCTCGGGTGTTGGTGTAGCGGTAGCCTGGGGCGCCTCGGCGGCCGGTTGGCCACCGGTGGCCGGCTGAGTATCACTGGCCGGTTGGTTGGGTGTCGGTATCTCGGCCTGGCCGGCCACCACCGGTGTTTTGGTTGGTGTGGGGGTCGGCTCCGGGCCGCTGCCCCAACACCCGCTCAGGGCCAGCACCATCATAAACAGCCCGGCCCATCGGTTGACAAACGGAAACGACTTCCTCATATACTTCCTCTTTACTACCAGGGATCTGTACTACTTGGGTAGGCTCTTGAGCGCTTCGTATGCCGGGCGGCCGGCAACACGGAACATCGCCATTTCCCCCTCAGAATAATTCAAATTCCACAAGAACGGAACACCGACCCACCCCCACTCTCGCATCAGCAAGTAGGCGCGCACGATATACTGCGCCTGCGTCGATTCGGTGATATAGGCTTGATACTCATACCCGGGGAAAGGGGTCGAGCTACTGCCCCAGCCAAATTCGGTCGGCCACAGCCGTTTGTTGACATCGCCGTTGGCCACCATGACGTTGCGGTACTCTTCCATCGTGCTGCGGAAGTAGAAGCTGCGATGGTCAAAATGGGAAGGCGGCGGTGTATAGCGACCGGCCTGCCAATCCTGCACGGTCACTTCGGGCGGGTGGGCAAAACCACTGGGGTGGACGCCAACGCCGTCGCTGTAACGCGCCAACCCATGCGCATACATCCCGCGCAGATAATCTACATCGTCGACCGCCACCGGGCTGTTGCCCGACGGGGTCGGCGCACCGCTGATGACGAGGATCGACGGGCAATTGTTCTTGATGGCGGTGTAGGAGCGGCGCAACAGATCCATATAGAGTGCCGGGTCCAGCGGAAAACCTTCCCACTCGCGCTGGAGATTCTGCTCGTTCCACACCTCAATCGCGCCCAGGCGACCACAGTAGCGCGCCGCCACATTGCCCACAAAGGCGGCAAAGACATTGAAATCATTGGGCGGGCCACCGGTGCCGGGCTTGTCGGGCCGCGTCCACTGGGGCGCGGTGACGATGCTAAAGAGCACATTGATGCCATTGCCGTGCATGGCATCGATGATCTGGTCCATCTCGCCCCAGTTGACGTGGCCGGGTTGGTCTTCAGCGAACTCCCAACGCACCTGGGCCTTGACCCAGGTGAAACCGATGTCGCGCACCTGGCCGGCAATGGCGCCCTTTTCACCATTCTGCCAGAGTTGCGCCTGGATGCCATAGGCAAAGAACCCACCTCCGGCCGGGGGCGGAGCATCAGCAAGGGCGGGCGCCGCAGCCGCTACCGCTGCGGCGGGCGCTGGGTCGGTTGCTGGGGGGGCCGGCACCTCGTCTACCGCCAATCTGGGTAGATCATCGAGCGGACCGCTGGTGCGGGTTAACGAGGCAGCAATCCATGCCTCGGGGCGCCCCTCTATCTCCACCTTGTACCAGTCGCCGCCAGGGCCTACGGCCCTGATAGCGAGTGTGGTGCCGGCTGGCACCGTGGTCACTACCGCATAATTGGTGCCGGGACCCCCGCGCACATTCATGTTGGCCGGCTGGGTGACTGCGACCGGGGCGCTGGCTGCTCCGGACGCCATCTCCACCGCTGCTTCTGACAGGGGGGCCTCCACATTGATCACGGCAGGGGCCGCGGCGGCAACTGGCAGTTGCCCGGTTGTGTTCGAAGCGCGGTTCAAGTGCGGGTCGGGCGTCGGCGTCGGCAACAGGACCGTCTGCGCTGGCGTCGCTTCAAGCTGGACCAGCTCGGCTGCAACCCAACCAGTGCGCCCTGTTTCGTTGACACGCACCCGCACCCACTCCTCTGTGGCGTTGACACTCAACACGGTGACCGCGGCGCCGGGGTCGAGCTTTGCCAGGATGAGATAGTTGGCGCCTGGCCCACCACGTAAGTTGACACGCGCATCGGCAGAGATAACACCATTTGCGGGAACGGCAGGCGCTTGTTGCAGGTTGGGAAAGGCAAGAAGCGGGCTCGAGACCAGCGGTAGGCTGCTACAGACCAGCGTAACCAGGGTCACCGCCCAAAAGAGGCGGAAACGAGCGAAACGTCGGTTGGCAAGATGCACTGGCTACTTCCTCCTAAAGGTAGGTGTGGCTGGTGCGTTGCACTCGCAGAGTGCGATGCACCTGGGGCGCCGAGTAACTCTGGGGTGCATCACACGCAAGCGTGCAACGCACCGGCCTAATTTGTGCCAAAGAGAGCACGCGCAGGCGAGACTTTGGATTCAAAGCCGAACCTGCGCGTGTTCAGACTGATCGCTACTTGGGCATTGCGGCCAGGGCGTTGTAGACCGGCAAGGGGGAGCCGCCCGGATCCACGATGCCCCACTGGGCCTTTTCTGTACCATTGGCGATCATGCGGAAGTTGAGGTTCCACAGGAAGGCCGGCCCCACAAAGCCCCAGTTTTTCATCATCTGGAAGGCTTCTACCGTCCACTGCGCCTGTTCTTCAAAGGTGTTATCATCGGCGTATTTGTAGCGTGGGTCAAAGGCGCCGCCGGCAGCCCAGCCAAACTCGGTCGGCCAGATCTTTTTGTTGCTGGCGCCGTACTTATTCATGATGTTCCAGTAGCCCTCCATGGTGCTGCGGAAGCTCCACGAGTGGTGAGGTGAATCGCAGGCGCCGTTAAAGCTGTTGCCATTGACCTGGATCGCTTCGCAGGCCCCCTCCCAGGTGACGCTGGCCGGCACATTGTAGCCGCTGGGGTGGGCGCCGATGCCATCAGCATAATTGGCAACACCGGCCTGGAACATGCCCTCCAGATACTGGAAGTCATCGATAGCATACGGCGGGTTGCTGCCCGCTGGCGTCAGGGCGCCGCTGATGACATACATCGACGGGCAGGCGCCCTTGATCGCCGCATAAGAGGGCGCCAGCAACTGCACATATTCGGCAGCGTTGAGCGGCTTGTTACCCCACTCATAATGCAGGTTCTGCTCATTCCAAACCTCAATAGCCTTGAGCGAGGAATTGCAATACTTGCCGGCGATTGCTCCCAAGAAATTGGCAAAGGTTTGCGGATCTTGCGGCGGGCCGCCTACACCAGCGTCAAAACCCGGCTCGCGCGCCCAGTCTGGCGCATTGACCACACTAAAGAGCAGGTTGACACCGGCGCCGTTGGCCGCGTTAACCATGCTGTCCATCGGCCCAAATTCGATGTGGCCCTGGCTGGCCTCAAACCGTTTCCACTCGATCTGTTGCTTAACCCAGTTGAAGCCCATCCCCTTGGTCAGACTCATCACCAGACCTTCGTTGGCCATATCGACCATGTGGGCCTGGACACCATAGCCAAACGAACCACCGCCAGAGGGGGGTGGGGCAGCAACCACCGGCGCCGCTGCCGCGGCGACTGGCTGCTCTTCCGCCGGTTCCGGGGCTGCCGCTGGCGCCGCGGCGGCGGCAACCGCCTGCGGTGGCTCGGGGATGTCATCGGCTACAGCAATCCCTGAGACCTCACCGGCAGTGCTGACCAACTGGCCGATGACCCAACCTTTGGTGCCGTCGCCAATGTTGATTTGCCACCAATCACCGGCTGGATTCTTAGCGAGAATATCGTACGAACTCCCCTGCGTAATCTGGCCCAGGATAGTGTAGTTGGTGCCGGGCCCGTTGCGGACGTTGAGGATCTGCGAAGCGATGATCTTGGGCAATTCGACCGGGGCTGCCAGCGCCGACGCTTCCTTGGCGGCCTCCGCACCGGCGGCGGCGGTGCGGTTGCCTAACCCCACGATGGTCGATTGGAGCGGGCTGAGCGCCTCTCCGCGGTCGGTGACAAGCTGCGCCTCGATGCGGAGATTGTCCGCCAGGTCGGTGGTGAAATTGAAGCGCGCATCATCCAGCGGACGGACCTGGGTGGCGACGAGGCTGTTATCAGCCCCATAGACAGTGTAGGCGATGGAAAGCTGGCTACCGCTTGTCGTGAGGTTCTCGCCCTGTTGAAATTTGAGCAGCACATTCCAGATGGAAGGGTCCACATTCCCCGCCGACTGCAAGCTGACATCGGTCACATTGTATTTGCGCAGCAGTTCCAGCTTATGAATGACACTCTGGGCGTTTTCGACATAGACCGTACGCTCCAACCCCTGATCATCCATGTATTTGTAGGTGTAGGCGCCGATGGCAGAGTCGTAGGAGACCTTTTCCAGCAAGCGCGGGTTGTCCAGGTTGAGCGTTACCTCGTTGCCGGCGCCGGTCTCGGCCTGTACTTGCCCCAGCAGCGGTCGCAGCGCATCCTGATAGCCTTTTGGCAACATATACGGCCCGCTCCGTTCGACCGATATAGCCGGCAACTCGATCTGGAGCTTGCGGCGTTCGACCTCGTTGGTCGCAAAGCGGAGCAGCGCTTCCATCTCGCCATTGGCCTGATAGGCGCGCGGGTCGAGTGGGGCGGGGACGATCAACTTGTCTGCCACCTGGCCCAGGCGCCGCCAGTCGTAGCCACCCGTATCCCAGCTATCGGTCGAGATCTGAGTGGCCGGCTCGACCCGGACTGCGAGCGTTTTCCCCAGGTTGTGGAGACGGTTCGCCAGGTTGGTCATGAAATGCACAAAATCGGCGCGCGCACTGGGCACTGCATCCACCCCACGATAGTCGATAACGACACCGGGGTAATTTTGCTCCACGGCAACCTGTTCGATCGCGGCAAGCTGGTTTTCCTGTTGGCCGGGTTCGAGCAGCATGTTGTTAAGCAGGTCTGTGCGGACGACGCTCACCGTAAACCCATCGCCCTCCCAGTTGCGGATCACCGGGACAGTCACCTGGTCGGTGTTGGGTGGCGGCACACCTTCGAGCGCGCCATCCCCACGCAGATAGAGCCCTGCCCGCTGGATGGTGGCAACAGCGGCGCCCGGCGGCAACTCGCCGGCCAGGCCCAAATCCGCTGCGACAGACGGCACCGGCGCCGTCGTCTGCATCACCATAAAGTTTCTGGGAACATAATCCAGGTAGGTCTCGATGATGTCATTGCTCGCCAGGATGTTGCTGGGCACATGCCTCCAGGCTGTGCCTGTCCACTCATAGACGGACAAGGTCTCGTAAGGCAGGCTGTCATTGGGGATAGGGATCGTCAGCACAACCTGGCCGGGGGCTGTGCCGCGTAAATCGAGCTGGTATAGTGGGCTGCGTGCTACGAGGAATTCAGGGAGCTGGCGAGCCGCCTCAAACAACCCACGATACCCTTCAAGAAAACTGGCGCGTGGGATGCTGCTCATCTGCGCCAAAAAGGTGGCTGTTACACCTTCTGGTGGAAAACTTGCCGTTGTGCCGTCGGCATCGGCCACAGTACCACCTGCACTGGTGACCCGCGTGTAGGTAAATAGCTGCAGGCGGTCGAGCAGGTTGATCGGCGGCAAGAGCAGCACGGCAACGATTAGTACGGGGATCACGACAAGCGTAATGAGCCACCCCAGCGGACCTTCGACCAGGCGGGTAATAGCGCTCCACGTCGAGGGGCGCCTCTCCAGGCGACTTTGCTGCATATGATCTCAACTCCTTCACGTCTGCAAATTCTACAAACGTTCTATATCGACAGTGTTACAGAGTTCGCATTGAATGGGCACTGTCACTTGGTAGGCACTCGGTATCTATGCGGATCGTTGGCTGGGCGCTGTTATGACAGATCGATTATGACAGATCGATACAGAAATTTGTAGTATAGATTGCATATCTTAGCATAATGATAGATGGAGGCAAAAATTGTCGGAATAGATGGTCGCATCATGGATAGATAGTCATATCATGGTATAATCGTCACATGGCATTTGATGATCGGTGGAACGCCCCTTTTGCAGAATCTTACTCTCGCCAGACGGTGCAGCGGCGCCGTTGGCTGGAAACCGTGCTCCTGCTCGGCTTTATTGTTTGCCTGCTCATCGGCCTCGGCGCCCTGATCGCCTTCTGGCGGCTCAATTCGCAACGGACGCCGCCGGTACGGCTGGATGATCCCCTGGCATCCCTGCAAGTGGGGCAGATTGTCCCGGCGCTGGCATTGGCCGAGCTGGCAGGTGACCCGGCTGAAGCGCTGGCTTATCAGGCACTCCAGGCCGGCCAGTTAGAAACCGCACGCGCTATTCTGACGTTTCAGCACAGAGCAAACGATGCGCACCCGCTCGGTCTGTTGCTGCGCATGGCCCGCCAGTATAGTGAAGCGGGTGAAGAGACCATTGCTGCCCTTCTCTATCACCAGGCCCGCGCGGTGGTCCTCCTCGACGACACACATAGTTCGCTCGAACGCGGCCAGGCGCTGGAGCAGATTGCCCAGGGCCAACTAGCCATTGGCGCTCCCGACGCCGCACGCGATAGCCTGGAGCAAGCCTTTCAAGTTGCCCGCCGGGCCCCCGATCTCTTACCCGTGCAACGTAGCCAACTCTTCAGCGGCCTGCGCCCGCTGGCCGACCGGCTCGGGGATGAACCGCTGCGCCAGCAGATCATCGAGTTCAGCCGCAATCCGTTCTTGACAGTTGCGCCGCTTGTGCTCTCAACCACTCGCTTTGAGGAGATAGCGGTTGCGCCAGCGTATGACTCCAATCTTTCCACCAGGGTGGCGACACGCCACCAACGCGCCCGCGAACTGGTAAACCGGATCGCCTTTACCGGTGGCGCCGACATCGACCCGGAAAGGGTGGCGCTAGCCCAGGCCCTGCTGGCTGAGGATCAAGCCCGCGGCGAATTTGTGGCCCAACAACAACGGGACGATCTTGCTCCGCAGCAAGAGTTAGGTCTCCTTTTCGACCAACGAGTGTGGCTGTTGCTCAAAATTCGCATCGCCTCCCTAGGTTTTGGCTTATCGCTTGTCCCTGAATGGGAGGCGGCGCGGCCAGCGCTTTTGCGCGAGCTGAATGTCGTTACCGGGGCGCTGGATTCGAACCTGCACGAGTGGGCCGTAGCCCAACCCGAACTACTCGACCAGGCTCTACTCCGCCGGCAGGCTCGCCAGTGGCTTGCGCTCCAACACGAACTGGGGCTTTATCCTGAAAGTTCTCCTCAACAGTTGGGCCAGCGATTGGCCGAAGTCCAGGCGGAACTGGCTCAACTAGGTTATCCTGAGCCGCTGCCACTAGCCTACGCGCCGTCGGCCGTACCCCCCGGTTTTCGCTTCCAGCCGGCGCCCTGATAAACCCAAACAGCCGGGCTTGCTCCAGACCGGCTCACAAGAGAACGTACGACGCTGTGGCGCAGTTCCCGCAGTGGGCCGGTTGGTGCGATTTTCATCAACCGTATTTTCATCAACCGTAACGAACTCCTTGACAATGTAGCTTTTGGGGCGAGTACGAGCTCCTTTAGCCAATTTTTGACTAAAACCCGGCGGGCCTGCTGCCCCAAAATTAGGTTTGACAGAGTGCTAATTTTCCGTTATACTTGGGATAACACGCCGTTGATAGGTTGTTAAACAAGGCGTCAGTTACGCAATTAGAGCTGTTTCGAGAAGACGCATGACGGTGAGAGGACAGTTCAAGAAGATTCCTCGTGAGAAGACACCTGGCAAAGTGGTGTCAAACGAATCTGTGCCGACCACACCCGGGCCCTCGTGCCTGGGTGTTTTGTTTTTGTTTGCAACCGTTTGCGAACGGTTTGTCCACTGGCGAACCGTGCGTTGCGGGAAAAGTTGTCTTTGCGTTTCCCTTACCGTTGCCGACCGTTCGAGCCGCTTCCGTTTTCTGAAAGGATGAAAAGGAGAGGACATCATGGATTCAGCAGCAAGCAGAATTGTCAAGGCCCGCCAGTACGCCGCTGAGCGCGACCGCCGTGTCAAAGTTCACGCCTTTGAAGTTGAGTTGCACGGCGAACATCGCAATCACGTCGTCCAATACGACCGGGGGGACTGGCGCTGCGACTGCGAAGAGTCTCATCTCCAGGGGGTCTGCGCCCACATTGTGGCGATGGAGCGTATCCTAGGAGACTCTGTCGAGCCGGCGGTTATGCCTATGCCCGCACGCATGGAAGATGCCGCCAGCCGTCTGGTCAAGGCCCGGCAATATGCTGATGAGCGGGATGAGCGGATCAAGGTCCATAGCTTTGAGGTGGAATTGCACGGCGAACACTCCCTTCATACCATCACCTACGATGATGGTCTGTGGGAATGTGACTGTGAAGAGTTTATTCTGCGGGGAGTCTGCTCCCACGTGATGGCGATGGAAGAGATCTTGGGTGCGACGGTAGAGCCGGCCCTGCTGGCCACACCGGTAGCCGCCTAGGTTCTGTTGACACTGGTGAATTTACTCAGGTGCGATGCACTTGAAACGTGTGTTGCCCCTCTGGTCTGAACCGAAAGTCAACAGGGTTTTTAGTTGGCTCTGCGCCAAGCGCAACCGCCAACTCACAAGGAATTCTCAGTTTGACCGGATAGCAGTTGAATCCTAAAATTTGAGAATTCCTACTGTACTGGGAGCCGTCATGCATTCCAGTGGATGACGGCTCCCATCATTTCAGGGATCTGGTTGGCATTGATAGCCTCGTAGAGTTGAGGGGAATCCTTGGCCTCAGTGCGGTGGGTGATCGTCTTGTGCCAGGGGATAGCGCCGCTGGCAATGTTGCGCAAGACAGCCGCCCGGCAGGGAGCAAGGCCATCGTTGCAAGGGAAGAAAGCCGTTATCTGCTTGGCGTGTGGCACCAAAAAATGAAACGAGATGGGTGCGTTGCCATAGTTGCCCAAAAAGACAAACTTACCGTGCAGACGGCATAGGGCAAAGGCCGGGTCTAGACAGGCAGGGACGCCGGTCCCCTCAAAGACTACATCAGCCCCACCCGGTTTGATCGCCTCGACGCGTGCTTTGAGATCCTCCTGGCCGCTGTGGATGGTGTACTCAGCGCCCATCGCTTGCGCCAGGGCCAGCCGCCGTTCATCCAGATCGATAGCGATGGTGATCGCACCGCGCAGGCGCGCTGCAACCAGCGCTCCCAGTCCAATCAGCCCCACACCGTGAAACGCAACGACGTCTCCCATCTGGACGCCAGCCATGTTGACGGCGTTGTACCCGACCGACGGCATGACAAACAGCGAACCGGTCGCCTCGTCCACCCCAGCCGGCAACAGTTCAACCTCGGCGTTCTCGTCCATCAAACCGGCCGAACAGTGGGTCCCGGCGCAGGTGTTGACCACCTGCCCGTTCCACTGCAGAGGCAAAAAGTTGCGCCGGTAGTAGACCGTATCGCCGGGCCTGAAGCGGGTGACTGCTTCCCCAATCTGCTCGACGACGCCGACCGCCTGGTAGCCAGTGCAGACGGGAAATGGCCCCCAATCCAACTTGCCGCGGATGACCGCAAACTCGGTGCCAACACTGACACCGGAATAGAGCGTTCGCACCAGGATCTGAGACGGAGCAGGGGCAGGAATGTCAAACGCTTGTAAAGAGAACTCTTGCCGGGAAGTGCAAATCAGTGCTTGGGCTTTCATCGTTTTTTGACCTTACAGTTTGATGCACCTGAGTACCAGGTTGTGCGTTGCACCTGAAGGCAGTCTATCTAACCTGACGTGCCAGTACAGCTAAATTGCAAACACCTATCAGCTCTTACGGATTCGCCTGTAGCCGTTGCCCTTGCGCCACTGCCTCGATCCGTTCCACCGGCCCTCCCAGGGGAGCTAACACGGCTGTGAAGTTTGTTTCGCCACCGGGTGGAACCACGTTGTGTTCTGGATCAACCTTGCGCATGGCGATGACCCGGTTCAACGGGTCGTAAGCCACCAGCACAACCTGGACGCCGACGGCTTCTTCGGGGCCAAAGTTGAAGATGGCGCCGGTGACAGTGTAGGAGGCGTAACGCTCGCCCTCGCTTTGCAGATTGCGCACTTCGAGGTCGCGATAATAGCTACCCACGTAGGCGGGCACTCCGGCCAATGCTGCTGCGCGATACTGGTCCCACTGTTCTGGCACAGCGGGGAAGTGAATGGAAAACGGGGCGCGGCCATGTGGCTCTACCAGGTCGAGCGCCACGAGTTCATCGGCCTGCGCCAGTTCGGTCCCTTCCTCATCGACCAGGATCACGCCGATACGCACCTGTTCCAGCGCCATGTCTGTCTCGTTTTGTGCATCGCCCAGCACCCAGAGGTCACCGGTGGTGGTTTCGCCAAAGTAAAGATTGTGCACCGTTACCGGCATCGGGGTTGGGGTGGGCGTAGCATCGGCATCGATTTCTTCGTTCTCCTCCGGGCGCGGGATGACCAACTGCTGGCCGATCTGCAAGGTGCGCGGGTCGAGGATGCCGTTGGCATCTTGCAGCAGGGCGACGCTGACCCCATATTGGGTGGCGATGGTCAACAAACTTTGGCCGGCCTGCACGACATGAATCACTGGCGTCGGCGAGACGGTGGGCGTGGGCGTGGGCGCTGGCGTATAGGGGGCCGGGGTGGGGGAAGGCTGCATGGTAGCCTCGGCCAGCGCCAGCGCCACGGTCGGCGTTGGTTCCGGCGTGGGCGTAGGCGTCAGCGTGATCACCTGGCCGCAGCCGGCAATTACGGCAAACGCCAAAGAGCAGAACAGCGGACGAATCCACCGGTGCGGTCGTCCATGTGATGAGGTTTCTTCTCCAACCATAGCGGTTGGAGTATATCATTTTGTGGCAAGAGACAACAAGTGTAGTAGACGCGAAGCTCAGTAACAATTGACAATTGCCAATTGTTACTGAATGGACCCCGCGGAGCAACCGTCGATCTGCGCCTAGTTTGCCATCACCTTTGACATGACCTTGAGCCCCAGGTCCATGACATCCCAGGCAAAGCCGGCGTGGAAGGGTTCGCCACTGCCAAAGCGCCAGGGCAGGTAGATGCCCAGGATCTTCTTGCCGCCGCGCCAGAGCGGGGAGACGCCCACCTTGTAGTGTTCTGCGTCGGCGGTGTCTACGGCAATGGGTTTGGCCTCATCGCCGGTGTATTTGAGCGGCACCTGGGCGAAGGTGGCTTTGTTCAGCTCCTCCATAACACACATGCTCATGGGCTCGAATCGGATGGCGGGTTTGCGCCGTTCGATCTCGGCAGCCATCTGTTCGGCCGCGGCGTCACCCTGGAGCAGCGCCAAAAAGGCCTGCTTGATGGGGAAGTCGGCCGCATCACCTACGGCAAAGATCGAGTCGGAGCCGCGCACCCGGCGGCTGTCGGGTTCGACGTGGATAAACCCACGGTCGTCGAGCGGCAGGCCGGCAAAACGTTCCTTCGCCACGTAAGGCGGGAAGCTCACCAACAAGTCGTAGGGCAGCGTCTCACCATTCTGGTACAAGACTTTGCCCGGCTCGATTCCAGTGACGACAAAACCGCGATGGCCCTGCACGTTGCGCTCGACAAATTCATCGGTCACGACCGTGTTCAAGCGCGGTCCGAAGGCCTGGATGTAGCCCTCTTCGTACGTGGACCAGGTGAGGTCGACCGCATTGCGCACCCCTTGCCGGTTGAGCCAGGTGTCGGTCATCAGCACAAGTTCATAGAGCGGGCCGGAGCATTTGTTGTTGGGCGGCACGAGAAAGAGTAACTTTTGGCGGTTACCGGTGTGCGCCTGTTCCACCAACCGTTCGAGACCGTGGCGAAGGTCGATCATCTCTTCCGGTGTCCAGAGCGTGAGGGCATGTTTGCGCAGCCCTGGGATCTCCTGCGGGCGCATGGCCGCGCCGGTGGCGACGACGAGATAGTCATAGCGCAGATCGCCGGCAGTGGTGAGCACCTTCTTGTTGGAAGCGTCGATCTCCTGCGCCCGCGCCTGGATCAGTTTGATCTCTTTGCGTTGCGTAGGCCGCTTGAGGTCGATCTTGAACTGTTCGGGGTCTTGGCCAAAGGGGATGTAGATGGTATTGGGTTTGAAGAGAAAATAATCCTGGTCCGACACTAGCGTCAGATCGACCCGGTTGCCGAGGGCGTGGCGTAGATAGAAGATCGTCTCCAGGCCGGCAAACCCACCGCCCAGCACGACGACTTTGGGTGTAGCGTTCATTGCTTGCTCTCCTTTGAGCAGAAGTCAGGTGTAGGATCTTACAGCGTCACTATACTTTTTATAGTAACGATTGGCAATGGAGAGATGCAGGGTTTGTGGGCTGGGCTACCGGTGGGGTAGGCGCCTAGCCATTCGGCCAGGCGCCGAGGATTGGTCGTTTCTGAAGGATCACAGATGCGGCAACACGGCCTCCGCAAAAAGATGGGTCCCCTCTAGCCGGGGGAGTCAACAAAATGAACTGTGAGCCGCCCGGCCCCCTGCTCGATGATGCCGAGCAGCATTTCGGTCACCTGTTCGGGCGTGCCGGTGATGCCGCCATCCCCCATTGGGCGCACGTGGGGCTGGCCTCGCAGTTGTTTGAGGGCCGTTTCGCTTTCAGCGATGAGGATGCCGGCGCGGATCACCTGAGTGATCTCCTCATAATCGCGGCCCACTTCCCGGCAGTGCTCTTTGAGAACCGCTTGCTTATGGGTGTAACTCTCCGCATCGCGAAAGCCGTAATTCCACCAATCCGCATGTTGGGCTACCACGCGCAGCAGATACTTCTCGCCCGAACGGGGCTCATTGTAGGCGTTGGCGACCTGGTAGTATTGGCCATGGTAGCTGGCCGGCGCTTCGGTCCACATAGCGCGGATCAGCTGGATCGCCTCGGCCAGTTGGGCGATCCGCACCCGGGCCGATGGGTAGGGCCAGCCGTAGGCCAGATACTCCTCCTCGTTCCACCCGGCGCCGATGCCCAACACAAAACGCCCACCGGAAATCGCCTGC
>QEUW01000679.1 GCA_003577005.1 Chloroflexota bacterium
GGGCCAACCAGCGCCGGTGATGGGGCCGCCGCCGGCGCCGCCAAAGTGGATACCGATGGGCAGGCCGTGGCGCACGGCGGCCTCGTACATCTTCCAGTACTTGCGATGGCCGAGCGGTTCGCGCGTCCGCGCCACGAGCAGGATTTGTACATACCCTGGGTGGCTCGCCACGCGGTCGATCTCGGCGGCGGCCAGTTCGCCACCCTCATAGGGCACGATGATCGAAGCGCGCAGCCGTGGCTCCGGCTCCAGCCATTCGGCGATCTGCCAGTCGTTGATCGCTTGAGCCAGCGCCGCGCCGTAGTCCAGGTTGACCTGCCCACCCGCCCCATGCAGACAGTTGAGGATCCCATATTCCAGAGACCACTCATCCAACAACTGCTGGCGCATAAAATCGAGATCACTCCCAGGCGGCAAACCGGAGGGAGGCCAGGAGTCATGGCGGGCGGCGTTTTTCATCGCACGCGGATAGCCGGAGCCGATGTGCCCGCGCGAGCCGATGGTCTCGTGGTGGCGCCGCCAGCGCGCCGGCAGGTACTTGAGCAGGGTCTTATCGTTGGGCACTGCGTTGTGGATATCGCAGTCGATGATTGCCAGCTTTTCGCGACGGCGCAGCGCTGGGACGGTCTTCACTTGGGGAGCTGTGGGTGGGGGAGCCACCAATGTTGCACTCATTGGCCTTCTCCTTCTGGCGCACGGTTTGGTTGTAGGGCAAGCGCTCTCTCTTCATCATGGTAGGGCAAGATAGCACCTTGCCCTACTGTTCGACAAGAATGGTGCAAGCGCCACACCGATTTCATACCCAATTTCACCACCTTGAAGGAAGAGCTATGTCCCAACCGACGCCCCAAGAGATGCTGGACGAACTGCGCGGCTTCGACACGCCGTCGATCACCAACGTCGTCGCCACCTACCCCGGCAACCCGCTTTGTCTGGGCCTCTACAACCCGTGGACCGAGAACTGGTACACCGACCAGACCATCCGCTGCATGTACCCAGAGCTAGGCGCCCTGTGCGGCTATGCCGTGACCTGCGTCTATGGCCTGCCCGACCCCAACTTCAAAGGGTTGACCTTTATGGACGTGCTCGATGCGCTGGATGCGTCGCCCAAACCTACCATCCTCGTGTTGCAGCAAAAGTTTCCGCCCGAAATTGCCGGCAAAGTGGGGCTGGCGGGCGGCAATATGGTGTCGGCCATGAAAGCCATTGGCTGTCTGGGTCTTATCTCCAATGGCCCCTCGCGCGATGTGGACGAGGTGCGACCCATGCAATTTCAATATCTGCTCACGGGCATTTCTCCTGGTCATGGTGCCCAGGCCGTTCACGCAGTAAATGTGCCGGTCTCGGTCTGTGGGATGGATGTGGCGCCGGGCGAGATCATCCACATGGACGAAAATGGGGCCTGCAAATTTCCCGTTAGCAAGTTAGAGGCCGTATTGGAGAACGCGCGCAAGCTCCGCGAGGAAGAGGCCGCGCGCATGGCCCGCTTGCAAGCTGCCACCTCTGCGGCTGAATTGCGAGCCATCATGAGCGGGCACGCCTACGCGGCAACCGAGAAAAAATAGCGTCCGCCCCTGGCGAAACCACTTCACGCGGAGTGCGCACGCCCACGTGTGCACGTGGGCGTGCGCACTCCGCAGTGGTGATATCCTTACACCTGCGCCCAGTAGTCTAGGACAAGCACCTGTTCCTTGTACGGTCGCAGCAGGTCACCAAAGGCGCGGTGGGCCGGGTGGGGCAGATAGGCGTCCCGGTCGACCTCACTCTTGAAGGTGACAAGAAAGCAGTGGGAATACCCGCGCGCAATGCCTTCTACGCTCACATCGGTGCCCCACTCGAAATCGTGGATGGCGTCGATCTGCCGGGGGAGCGCACAAAACGCCGTTTCAATCGCTTTCACCTGTTCGGGCGGTGTGTCATCTCGAAACTTGAAGAGGACCACGTGGCGCAGCAGGCGGGCCGGTTCGCTCATGTTCAACTCCCGGCACCGGCCCAGCGTACACCCTGGCTGAGCAACCGTTGCATAGCCGGGCGCTGGAACGTAGCCGACGTGTGGCCTAGCGTCGTATAGAAGACCCGCCCCTTGCCGTAAGGCTTGACCCACGCCATAGGATGCGCCCGGCCATGCCACTCGGCCGAAGCCAGCACGTTGATAGTCGGGTCATAAGCCGAAATATAGATCTCATCCTCGACCTCAAAATCGCCCACCGCCTGGGTGACCGGATGGTCAGGCTGTTCGACATGAACAGTAAAAGTGAGCCCGGGCGGGTGCCAGTTGGCCGCACCGCCGATCAGTTCCATGGCGCGCCCGTTGATCCACCAGGCCGTGCCGTGGACGCCCACCAATCCTTTGCCCCTGGCGACAAAGTTGCGCAACCCCTCTTCTTGTTCAGCCGTCAGTTCTGGCTCACGCTTGACCGTGCCATCCGCCTGCCGTGAGCTACGGGTAAAGCCGGTGCCAAAGACAATGGCGTCGTAGCGATTGAGGTCCGGCGAGGCGAGCAGATTCTTGTCGTCGTTCAGCGTCACCGCCAGCCCATCCTGCGCGGCCAGAAAATCGTGGATCACCTGGGCGCTGGCGGCAAAACCGTGGTTGTCCCCAGAAAGCACCAAGACGTTCAAGGCAAAAACCCCTTTCTGTGATTCGTTGTACGGTTGGAGCAGGAGCAATCGGGCGTATCATAGACCAGTATCGGCAGCCTGTCAACCAGGACTATAGACCGCGGATGAGGCGGATTTTCATATCTGGATCGCCTGCTGCACAGGTGTTGATCGGACAGCATAAACAGAACTGCGGATTGTCTTTGAGATGACCTATCCGCGTCGTAGCAATCCGCGGTTCTTTGATCTGCCGTTTGCCGGTCAACACTCAGTTGAGAGACCATCCAAACTTGAGGAATCCGCGCAAATCCGCCCAGCCGCGGTCTATTTTGCCAGCAGCGTCTGTGCAATGGTCTCCCACTCGGCTTCGAGCGACCCATCGGGCATGGTCTGGCCGGCGCGGCGGTACCAATAGCCGGCGTTGCTCAAGTCGCCCTCTTTGCGGTGGAGGTAGGCATGAACCCAATCGCACTTACCCTCGCCTTCGCACGATTGCACCAACTTATGGGCGGCGCTCCAGTCACCTTTGGCATCCTGCCAGAGCGATTGCAACGCCACATGGAGGCCATCCGGCGGTGTACCAGCGGCGAGCGAAGTGCGAAACTCAGCCAGTGTCATCGTCTTCTCCTTTTCCTGTGCGTATTGCGGTATGTGATGATCGAACAGCTATGAAAACGTGAGGCGTGAGGAGTGAGGGGGTGATAGTCTCTACGCCTCACTCTTCACTCCTCACTTCTCACGCCTCACCAA
>QEUW01000680.1 GCA_003577005.1 Chloroflexota bacterium
GTGGATGGTCTCTGCGTCGGCGAGGGCGAAGGGCCGATTGTGGACCTGGCTAACGCCCTGGGCAACGGCGGTCTCAAGCCCGATATCCCCAACTGGTGGTTCAAGCTCGATGGCGAAATTGTCAGGAACCCGGTGCGCCCGCTGGTGCGCGACCTGGGTTCCCTCCCCCACCCCGACCGGGAACTGGTCTACAAAAAACACGAGTACCTGCGCGACGCCCGCATCAAGCACTTTATGGGGTCGCGCGGTTGCCCTTATCAATGCACGTACTGCTTCAATCACGCTTATTATCAAATTTACAAGCGGGAGCGTCGTGGCAACCAACGCCCGGTGGAGCGCATCATCGATGAGGTCAACTGGGTGCGCTCGCAGTGGCCGCTGGAGCATGTCTTTTTTATCGACGACCTCTTTATCATTTACGACGACTGGCTGGAGGAATTTGCCGAGATGTGGCCGCGTGATGTGGGGCTGCCCTTCTTCTGCAACGTGCGCGCCGACCTGCTGGTGCGCTGGCCGCACAAGGTCGATCTGCTGGCCAGGGCCGGCGCCTACACGGTGAGTATGGGCATCGAGGCCGCCAATGACCGCATCCGCACCGAGTTGCTCAAACGCCACATGACCCGTGAACAGATCGTCCAGGCCGGTCGTCTGCTCCACGGTGCAGGTATCCGCACCACGGCCACCAATATCCTAGGGCTGCCAGGCAGCCGTCTGGAAGATGATCTCGACACGATGCGGCTCAATGCGGAGGCCAAAGTCTCGTACGCCCAGGCCTTTATCTTCCAACCCTACCCTGGCACCGAACTCGGCCAGTATGCCCAGGACAATGACTTTGCGATCGGCTCGTTTGACGACATTTCGTCCATCTCGTGGGAGCGCTCTGTTCTCGTCTTCCAAGAGCCGGAGGAAAAACGCCAGGTCGAGCACCTACAGCGCTGGTTCGCCATTGGCGTCGAGTACCCCTGGCTGGAGCCGCTCATCCTGCGCCTGATCAAGCTGCCCCACCACCCGATCGTGGATAAGAGCTACTGGTTCATCCACAAGCTCTTTAAGGGCTACTTGCTCAACCGCCGCGTCTACGCCACCAAGTTCAACCCGTGGCAGCTTTTCGCCACCGCCAAACACTTCTTCCGTATGAATGCCTAAAAGTCTCCACAATCCCCTTTATTCCTTGAAATTGTGGAGATTTGTGGAGATTGCTGCCTTACCGCTCAAATCAACGTTCGCATCCGCAGGATTGTGTCGCCGAGGCGTTCAAGCGCCTCGGCGATGTTGGCTTTGCCTTCGCGATGCAACTGCTCGACCGAACGGTTGAGCACAGAAAAAAATGTACCGTCCATACGCGGCAAATTTAGGTTGACCTGCTTCATCAATTCTTCTTCGTTTGGCGCTTTCAAAAACGAACGGATCAACTCTAGCGCCTCTTCATGGGTCATCATCTTCTCCTCACCCGGATCACTCGGACAAGCCGGAAGCCCAAAGCGGAACGCAGAACACACTAAATTTTTCCTTTGTGTTCTCTGTGAGACCTCTGCGTTCTCTGTGTTGCTGCTGTATCCGGCGGTAGCTTGCGGCGTGCTGTCATCACGCGACGAGCTCCCCACAAACCCACCAGGAGCAATAGCGTCACTCCAGAGATAATCGCACCAGCCGTACGCACCGGCGTCATCCCCATGCGCACATCGACACGGTGGGTTCCAGCAGGTACATCGAGTTCGATCAGCCCATAGGGTGGCGATACACGATATGCGTGCGGTACGCCATTTACCCGCACCTGCCAGCCCGGAAACTCAAAGAGCCGCACCTGCACCGTCCCTGGCGAAACCACCCTTACTTCGCCGCCAAAGCTGTGGCCACGGCTATAATGGCTGATCACCTCGCCGGCGCCAGCCAAGATCCCCAGCCGCTCCAGCTTGTCGTTGGAAAAATCTTCAGCCAAATACTGTGCAGTCAGGGGTGATTCGGTAAAGCGTTCTTCAACCAAGCGTGTATAGCCCAACATATCGGGATGCTCACGCTCGAACTCGAAGACCGCCCTGCCATCCTCACGCCACGGTTCAACTGGCTGCAGGCCCACAGGGCTACTATACGAAAAACTGGCGGCGATAACCAGCAAACCCAAAAGCAGCCCAACGGCGGATAGTCGATCTCGCTCGCCGCCCTCAACCCCTTGCCCCAGCTCCCCCACCACCAGCCCGCCCAGCGCACTCAGGGTAAAGCTGGTCAAAACCAAAAGCCGCCAGGGAAATTGCACGACTTCAAGCGTGGAGACTGCTCGCCAGAGCCAGGCCGCTGCTGGCGTCATGGTGTAGAGCACGGCCAGCGACGCCAACAGCAGAAAGAGCTGCAACCAGGATCGGTCACTCCACCGCTCTTCTTCGAGCACCATAGCATCGGACCATACCTTCCCTACCGGCTTTCTCCTCACTAGCAGGACACGCAACAACAAGCTGATCGACGCCAGCGCCAGCACCACGTGGATCGCACCCAGTTGAAAACTCATCCCATCGTTGGCGCCAACTGGATCGTCGGAGTAGCCGTAACCCCAGAACGGGCTCAGGAATTGGCCCCAATGAACCCAGTGACGCTCATAGTCGTACGTGTCACGCGTCCAATCTTCCTGCGCCAGCAGCGGTCCTTCCGCCAACAACGGCATGATAAAGATCGCCGACAGCAACAGCGCCGCTACCCCT
>QEUW01000104.1 GCA_003577005.1 Chloroflexota bacterium
CAGTACGAGATCTTCACCTTCCCGGTGAAGATCCTGCCGGATGATCCCTATTTGGACAACTACGTCAAGCTGCTGGGTGAGACACTTTTCGTCCGCTGGTTCTTTAACACCTTTTTCGTGGCCTTGAGCCGCAGCGTGCTATCGCTCTTGCTCTGCATGTTGGCAGGCTTTGCCTTTGCCAAGTACGAATTTCCGCTCAAACAATTCCTCTTTATCTTTATCCTGGCGAGCCTGACGTTGCCCTTTGAAATTCTGCTGGTACCACTCTACAAGCTGATGGTGAGTTGGGGCTGGTTGAACACCTATTGGGTCTTGATCGTACCCTTTGCCGCCAGCGCCTTTGGCATCTTTCTCGCCCGCCAGTATTGTCTGGCCTTGCCCACCGAGTTGATGGAGGCGGCGCGCATGGACGGCGCCTCGGAGCTAGGTATCTTTTTCACCATCGCGCTGCCCAACCTCAAGCCAGCGATTGCGGTGTTGGGGATCATCTTCTTCAACGGCGCCTGGAACGACTTCCTCTGGCCGCTCATCGTCCTCAACGACCGCAACCTCTATGTGGTCAACCTGGCCCTGCCGACGCTGCGCGGCCCCTATGGCGACCAGTATGGCCTGGTGCTGGCCGGGGCTGTATTGGCGACGCTGCCGGTGATCCTCATCTTTATCACCATGCAGCGCTATTTCATTGAAGGGTTGATGGCCGGGGCGTTGAAGGGCTGACCACGGATTTTTGGAGCGGATTGAGCGGATTTGCTGCGAGCGATCCGCTCTTTACATTTGTGTGAGGACCGGATTTCGCGCCTCTTGCATCTGTTCAATCCGCTCTTGAAATTCGTTATCCGCCGCGCTCGCTTTATTGTTGCCTTCTCGTCCATAACGTACTATAATTTGGGTTGCTTTCCCCAAAAGATACCCTTCCTGACAAGCATTTTGGCAAGATGGAGTCAAAGGAGAACCCATTTATGCATTTTCAGAACCGTGTGAACCGACGCGACTTTATGCGCTTGGCTGCTTTTGGCGCTGGCGCCGCGGCATTGGCCGCCTGTGCTGCGCCGGGCGCGGCTCCGGCTGCGCCAGCGGCCCCGGCTGCCTCTGCCGGTGAAGCAGCAGCCGGAGGCGGCCAACTAGAGATCTTCTCCTGGTGGACCTCGGGTGGCGAGGTTGAGGCGCTCAACGCGCTCTATGAGATCTTTAGCGAGCGCTACCCTGATGTCGAGATCGTCAACGCGGCGCTGGCCGGTGGCGCCGGTCAGGGCGGCAACATGAAGGCGCTGCTCGAAACGCGCATGATGGGCGGCCAACCGCCGGACTCGTTCCAGGTCCACCTGGGCCGCGAGCTGATCGACAGCCACGTCATCCCCGGTCGCATGGAGCCGCTCGACTGGCTCTACGAGGAGGAAGGGCTGAACGAGGTCTTCCCGCAGGAGCTGATCGACATCGCCTCGTACGATGGCAAGCCCTGGTCGGTGCCGGTCAATATCCACCGCTCCAACGTGCTCTGGTATCGCCCCAGCAAGTTGGAGCAGGTGGGCGCCTCGGCCCCGCCAACCACGTGGGATGAGTTCTTCGAGGTGGCGGCGGCGCTGCAAGAGGCCGGCATCCCGGCGTTGGCCGTAGCCGAAAACGAGCCAAACTTTAGCGGCCACGTCTTTGAAAACGTCCTCGTGGCGACGCTGGACCCAGACGCCTATCGCGGTCTCTTCGACGGCTCGACCGCGTGGGACGATGAGCGCGTCACGGCGGCGCTAGAGACGTTGAACCGGGCCTACGACTACGCCAACCCCGACTATCTGAGCACCAGTTGGGGCGACATCAACGACCGCTTTGTGGCCGACGACGGCCCGGCCATGATGATCATGGGCGACTGGACGCACGGCGTGCTCATGTCCAAGGGCTTTACCGACTACTACTGGGCGCCGGCGCCGGGGACGACGGGCAACTTCATCGTGCTCTCCGACTCGTTTGGGCTGCCCACGGGCGCACCACATCGCGAGAACGCCATCAACTTCTTGCGCATCTGCGGTTCGCGCGAGGGACAGGACGCCTTCAACCCCATCAAGGGTTCGATCCCGGCGCGCACCGACCCCGACCTGAGCGTGTACGACGAGTACCTGCTCTCGGCGATGGAGGATTTTGGCAGCAACACATTGGTGCCCAGTATCCAGCACGGGGCTGCGGCCAAGCAGAGCTTTGTGCTCGACTACGCCATCGCCATCAACATCCTCGCTACACGGCGGGATGTGGCCGAGGCGCAGGCGGCGCTCGTCCAGGCAGCGACGGACGCAGAGTTTGCGATGTGAGTGCGTAATGCGTAATGCGTAATACGTAACAAGTAATTCACGCATCACGTATTACGCATTACGCGTCACTTTTTGAGAGGATGCCCTGCTTTGGCAACTTCAGAATCTGTACCTGTAGGTCGAGAACAGCGCCTGACAGCGGCGATACAACCCCGCCGCCGCACTCCCTGGTGGCGGAGCGACATGACCCTGGCTGTCCTGGTGTTGACGCCGTCGATCATCGCGGTGGCGCTCTTTATCTACAGCTTTATCGGGTGGACCTTTTACATTTCGACGGTGCAGTGGAATAGTCAGGTGCCCAATTACACCTTTGTCGGATTGCGTAATTGGATCCGCTTGTTCAACGATACGCGCTTTCACATTGACCTGCGCAACCTGCTCTACTATGCCGCCGGGTTTATGACCCAGTGCATCGTCTTTGGCTTTATCCTTGCATCTTTGCTGGACCAGAAGATCAAAGGCGAGGCGCTCTTTCGCACGATCTTTATCTTTCCCTTTGCCGTGTCGGGCATTGTGACCGGTGTCGCCTGGCGCTGGCTCATGCAGCCGACGACGGGCATCAATCTGCTCTTTGCCCGCATCGGGTTGGATTGGTTTCAGCCCACCTGGAACTCGCACCCCGAATATGGCATGTGGGCGGTGACAATTGCCGCCTCTTGGCAGTTTACCGGTTATGTCATGGCGCTCTACCTGGCCGGTCTGCGCGGGATTCCTTATGAACTGCGCGAGGCGGCGGCTATCGATGGGGCCGGTTCGTTTGCCATCTACCGCTATGTGATCATCCCCTTGCTCATGCCGGTGACCTTTACGGCCATCGTGCTGACGGGCATGAACTCGATCCGCGTCTTTGACCTGGTCTCGGCCATGAGTGGCAGTGGCCCGGCCTTTGCCACCGATACCCTGGCCTTCTTTATGTTCCAGTCCACCTTTGGGGCCTACCGCTATTCGCTGGGGGCGGCTATTGGCGCCTTTATGATCCTCCTCTCGGCCTTCTTGATCATCCCCTATCTGCGCAGTATGCGCGGCGAGGTGGAACGGTGAGTGCATGATGAATTTACAAAGAATCTGGACGAACGGCGCCATCTATCTGGTTCTAGCCGCATTCGCCGCTTTTTATCTGATGCCCTTTTATGTGATGGTCATCACTGGGCTCAAGCCCTATGCCGATGTCAACGTCACCCGCATGTGGGAATTGCCCAGGGGGATCTACTTTGAGGGCGTGACCGAAGCGTGGGTGCGCGTGGCGCCCAACTTCTGGAACAGCGTGATCATCACCGTGCCGGCGGCGCTGATTTCGTCGTTTATCGGGTCGATCAACGGGTATATCTTTGCCAAGTGGCGCTTTCGCGGCGCCGACACACTCTTCATCCTCTTTCTGGTAGGCATGTTTCTACCCTACCAGGGCATCCTCATCCCGCTGGTGCTGATGTTGCAGCGGATAGGGCTGTACGGCACGGTCAGCGGGCTGATCATGGTTCATTGCATCTTTGGCATCCCCATTACGGCGCTGCTCTTCCGCAGCTATTACGCCGGCATCCCCAACGAACTGGTCGACGCATCGAAGATCGACGGTTGCGGCTTTTTTGGCATCTACCGCTGGATCCTGCTGCCCATCTCTATGCCCGCTTTTGCCGTCGTGCTGCTCTGGCAATTCACCAGCATCTGGAACGACTTTCTCATCGGTCTGGTGGTGTTGAGTAACCCGCGCCTTGCGCCCATCAACGTGGCGGTGCAGAACATCGCCGGCAGTTGGAGCGTCGAATGGAACGTGCAGATGTCGGCTGCGCTCATCGCCGCCGCGCCGACGATCCTCGTCTATCTGCTGCTGGGCCGGTTGTTTATGCGCGGTCTGCTGGCGGGGGCGTTGAAAGGGTGAAATTGCGGCGGTGTTGATGAGATGTACCCCGTTATCTGGTAGGATTGGAATGCAAATTTTGCCGACAAGGCGGATCCGAGTGGATTGTCAACGCTTTTGATCCACTCTCTGTCTTGGAATTGCCACCTGCCTCTCTACTCGTTTGACAGCTCAGTAGCAGTTTGTTAGGATAGGCCCACTTCACGGTCCGTAACAAGTTCCATATCGGTGGCCGGCTTCCCTCAGATCCAGGCCCATGACTGTTCCTGCCCCCTCAGGTCGGAACGATTTGTTTCTTTGCTTGGTCCATGTCAACCATCCAATCTGTTGAGCAATCACCGGCCAAAGAGAACCCGTTTATACACCCATCACAAAGGAGGAATCAGTACTGAGACGAGACCCTTTGAGCAGACCCTTGCCTTACGTAGCTGCCATTCTGCTGCTGTTGACCATCGTGGCGGCCGCGTGTAGTTCGCCTTCGGCCGAACCGGCTCCAGCCCCTGCCAGTGAAGCTGGCGATCAACCGGCTGCGCCGGCAGCACCGGCGGCGGCACCTGCCAACGAGTGAAAGCGGCTGTGGCAAGACGACGACCTCACGCTGTATCATCCGCGCCGTGGAGCCGACGGGCGGCGAGATCTTGTACCGTACGTAAAGCGGTGACGTCGTCGCTCTGGCCAAGATGACACCATCGGAAATCCGGCCGCTGCGCCGCGGCTTTCAGATGGTGTTCCAGGACCCCTTCTCCTCGCTCAACCCGCGCATGAGCATCTACGACATCGTCAGCGAGCCGCTGCGTGTCAACCGTATCGGCCACCGTAGCGAGCGCGAGGAGCGCGTGGCCGAACTGCTGCGTCTTGTTGGGCTACGGCCGGAGTACATGCAGCGCTATCCCCATGCCTTTAGCGGCGGGCAACGCCAGCGCATCGGTATCGCCCGCGCCCTGGCCTAACCCGCGCCTGATCGTGGCCGACGAGCCGGTCTCGGCGCTGGATGTGTCGGTGCAGGCGCAGGTGCTCAACCTGCTGATGGACCTGCAAGACGAGTTGGGGTTGACCTACCTGTTCGTCTCGCACGACCTGAGCGTGGTCAACCAGATCAGCAACACGGTGCTGGTGATGTATGTGGGCCGCGTGGCCGAGATCGGGCCGCCGCAGGAGCTTTTTGCCTCACCAAAACACCCTTACACCGCCGCGCTGCTCTCCTCCCTGCCCAAACCCGACCCCTTTCAGCGGCGCGAACGGATCATCCCCGAAGGCGAGGTCGCCAACCCGGCCAACCCGCCGTCGGGTTGCTATTTCCATCCGCGCTGTCCCTTTGCCATCGAGCGCTGCCGGCAGGAGGCACCCCCCTGGAGGGGATCACACCCGGCCGCTTTGCGAGTTGTCACCGGGCCAGGGAGCTTGATCTTTCGATTTGAGTGGTGCCGTCTAGATTCCCGCTGTGCAACCAGGGCTTAGCCTTACTTTGCTGGTGTCTATTCGCCGTGAATAGACACCAGCAAGGTTGTTGTCTACTATCCTTTAGCTACCTTCTCCGCTGATTAACGGCAGAAAGACGTTGCTCTGTACGGTTCCGGTCTCGTCCACCTCGTCGGAGGCGAGCACTTCTACGGTTACAGCTGCACTGGCGCTGAGACCCTGGGCATCCTGGGCAACCAGCCGGATGTCGTGGAGACCCGGTGCCAGCCCGGTGGTGCTCAACTGGGCGCCACAGCCAATGGGCGTTGACCCGGCAGACCAGCACAGGTTCTCCTCGGCGATGGGCTGAAAAGCGTCATCGAAGCCCTCGCCGCTGAGATAGAGCGCTGCGTTTTGCATGATCCGCTGTCCATCGGCCGGGGCCTCGATGGTGACACTCGGCGGCACCCGCAACACATTGAACGGTGCAGAGAGCGCTGTGGTCTCGTTGAACCCGTCGTTGACCCGCACCCGAATACGGGCCGACTCGGCACCGGCCAGATCGGCGCTGGGCACCACGGCCCCATTCTCGTTGGGGCCGACATAGAGCGTGCGAAAGCTCTGGCCGTCGTCGGTTGAATAGTCGATCGTCACCATCAGCGGGTCGCCATCCGCATCGCTTGCCTCCCAACGCACCACAAAATCGCCCTCACGTTCGATCTGCTCGCCCGGCTGCGGGCTGAGGATCGCCACCTGGGGTGCGTTCGGGCTGCGCACCCGCTGTGCCACACCCACACCGTTCAGCGTGATCTCCACGCTTGCCGCCTCGCTGGCTGGCACCTCATGCCAGAGAAACGTCAGTACGCCACCTCCATCGACATGGCTGCTGACAGTATACATCGGCGTATCGCTGAGGATCTCGCCCGCTGCATCACGCACCACCAGGTGAAAGGGGGAGGGAGCAAATTCGGCCGGCTGGCCGTCGTACGGGCTCACAGCGGTGATCGTCACCGTCCCTGTGCTGCCGACCCAGCCGTGGACGATCAGGGTCGGCGCCGTCACAGTGGACGGTGTGGTTATCTCCAGGGCCTGTTCCGGTTGTGCGGCTGCGGCGGAAGGGGTGATAAAGTCGTGAGAGGCCCCGCGCGAGAGCATCTGGATCAGATCGCGCCAGCCATGCGTCGAGATCCACGAATCATTGTCGGCGGTTGACGCGCAGTAGGACATAAAATCGTACCATTGCGCCGGTTGTCCGGAAAGACCGGGCGCGATCAGCCGGTAAGGCCCAGTATCTCCACCCGAATTGGTGCGTACATCAAGCCCAACCCCCTGGATGGACCCCTGTTGGTCGGGCGGCCAGCTCTCCGCCACTTGTCCATTGGCGCCACCCCCGCCGCAGGGTGAAGCGTGTGGCCGGCCAAGACCGTGATGAAGTTCGTGTGCCACCGATGTCAACGGACGATTTGCATTGACAACTGCAATGGGAGGCCCTCCGCAGATCTGTCCAACCACAAAGGTGACACAGTACGGAAAGTCGACCACCCGGCCCGCAATGTGGAGCGGCGCCGAAAACTCAAGACCGGCAAACGCCGGTGCCACGCCAATCGCCATATTGCCGGCGGAGCGATTATTTTCGAACCAGTGAAAGACGCGGTCGATTGCTTCGGCCTGTTGGTCATCCAGCGGCTTACCACTCTGAACAATGTCGGTGATGTTGATCGTGCCCAGATAGTTTGGCACCTCAATCCGTGTTGGCGTCATCCGCCGCGCTTGCCGGAAGGCGGCTTGCGCCGTTGGCACGCTCGCGCCTTGCACACGCAGGCGAAGCGGTGCAATCCGGAACGGGCTGGTGGGATGATAATGAACATCGGAGAGGGTGAACGTATTGTTCGCCTGGCAACCCTCACACTCCTTGAGCGTCGGCGTCTCGCGCGGTGGGACCAGTTCTGCCCGTAGCACAGTGGGAAAGCCAAGCGAAACCGTTCCTGGCGGCTGAAAACCTTCGGTCCAGTTCCACGGCAGCGTAAAGGTAAACGCACCGTCGGGGTCCTGCCGCGCCTGGGCCAAATCGATGCGGCTGGTCAGCGTACGTTTGCCCAGTTCTGGGCTGAGTGGGCTACCTTGCAGCGGCGACCCTGTCTCACCATAAAAGCCGTAGAGCCGCATAGAGACCCCCTCCACACCGCCAGCCGGTGTCGGTAGGGCGTTATCGGCATAGACACGCACGATGGTCTTGCCACCGGCATAGAGCGTGAAAGGATACTGGTAAACCTGGCCTCCGCTGTCAGCGTCCTCGGGTCTCAGCACAGGTGCAAAGGAAATACCCTGCGTCACCTCGATCCCACGGATGCGGAGGTCATAGACAAAGGCAGCCAATACGCTAACTGGAACCTCGAGCGTCTTAGGGGCTGGGCCGGCAGCAGGCCCGGATGGGGTTGCGACGACCGTCACCAGTTGGCCGGCGACGGGTGCTGCATCCTGAGCCGCCGCCAGTGTGAACGTGATGCGCACCCGCTCCGGCGCTGCGGTGTCCACCACCTGGGGCGAGACCGTCACACGCGCCGGCAGCGTCGCCAGGTCAATGTGCAGCCGGATGTTGCCGGTAGAGTTGTTGATGCGTGCGACGGCGATCTCCATCACGGCTGATTCACCCTGCACCACTTCGATAGGGCCGTGTACAAGGGAAAGGGCAAAATCAAGGGGCGGCGGTGTCTCTGGATTGTCAAAGGTCAGGTCATCGATGCCGATGGGGGCAACCGTCGAGCCTTGAACCCGAAACGAGGCGATACGCGGCGAGGAGGTGCGCACCGCCAACTGATTGCGAAAACCGGTTCCACCGGTGACGGTGACAGCATCCTCGGCAACCAGAAGACCGCTGGCGTCGAAGGCAAGCAGCCGGATCGTATTGGCTGCGGTGCCAAAGGCACCTACCGAGACCTGGATCTGTTGTTTGGCAAATTGGAATCGACCGGTGGTATTGGTGGCGCCAGGGCACTCAGGCCGAGGGCAGATAAAGGTAATCTTCCCAATCTGCGTGCCCGACGGCGCCTCACCGGCGGCGACTTGTGCGATCACGGGCAGGGTGCCCGCTTGAAACCCCTGTACAAAATCCACGCCAGCATCTGTGCCACCCTCATTGTGATATTGGGTCGAGACGACAGTATTTAGTGGTAGATCGTCGAAGTCGATCACTGTATCGGCCACTGTACCGGCAGCGGCTGCTTGCAGCGACCGGCCGGTTAAAAACTCTCCTTGCACGAAGATGTGGGCCATTGTAAACCAGACAGCAAATGAGAAGACCAATACGCTCAACAGGTGGGAAAGTCGCATCGCCGTTATCTCCTTTACAGGCTTCTATCACGCACCTCAAGCTGTTCTACAGCCAAAGGTAGCAGGGCCAACGTTTGATAGCCGTCGCTACAACGTTTGGCTCGACGATAGCCTGTTGCAGCAAGCGACACTTAGAGGACGCGACCGGAGACAGCTACTTGGACGCGTAAGAGATGCTCGTTGCTTAGGATCAAGATACAACCACGGTCGGATGTAGCTGGCCTTCAGTTTTGATTTTGCCATGCGGGGCGAGTGGCGTGCGTTCAAGCTATCCACGCTGCTCTCACCATCGATTGGCAACCGTATTTCAGAAAGGAGAAAAGATTGTGAGTAAACGAGCCAATGCGCTCGCAGAGCGGATCGAGCAAGGAGCCGCGCAACTGGCCGCCCTCGCCGAGGGTCTATCCGAGGCCGAATGGCAGACACCTGTCCCTGGGGAGGAGCGCACAGTGGGCGTGCTGATCCACCACGTCGCCAGCATCTATCCATTGGAGGTGGACCTGGCGCAACAGTTGGCAGCTGGCAAACCAATCGCTGGCGTCACCTGGGACGATGTCGCCCAGTTAAATGCGCAGCATGCCCACGACCATGCCACGGTGAGCAAGACGGAGACACTCGAACTCTTGCGGACAAACAGCAAGGATGCGGCGGATCGGGTGCGTGCGTTTACCGATGAGGAACTGGACCAGGCAGCGCCGGTATCGCTCAACGCCGATGCGCCCCTCACCGCCCAGTTCTTTATCGAGGATCACGCCCTGCGTCACAGCTTCCATCACCTGGCGGCCATTAAGGCAACGCTCAAGCGCTAACACCCTACCCAAAAACTACAGATTTCTAGTTAGCGGCTCTGTGCTGCGCACAACCGCCGCTAACACACAATTTTTAGTTAGCGGCTCTGTGCTGCGCACAACCGCCGCTAACACACAAGGGTTGCGGAGTTCGCACGCCCACGTGCGAACTCCGCAACCCATATACTTGCAAGGCGAAAGTGGGTAGGTAGGGAAAGGCTTTCTACCTACCGCTTTCGCCTTGCAAACAGGATGACTTGCTCCTCGTTCGCCCCCAACCGGCCAATTGATCTTTTGGCTAGACCCTCCGACAACCCAGAATTGATCCTCCGGCAGGCGACAGGGTCGCTCGCCTGCGCTATCCTTTGTCACAGCGTTCAGGATTGATACGAAGGCCTGAACGACGCCAACGAAACACGGCGAACGGTCATGCGACAGTAACCTGACAAAAAATCTGTGACAAAGGAGAGCAACATGAACACAAACCACCAAGCATCTGTTGTGCGGCTGAGCGAACTCCAACTGCCGGAGTTTGGCTACGAGAATAACCCGGCGGCGCGCGTCCGCGGGACCTTTCCCTTCTCTGCCGCCACTGGCAACAAGAACACGGCAGCGGTCTATGTGGAAGTAGAGCCAGGTTGCCATCTGCCCACCCACACCGACAGCGCCGAAGAGGTCCTACTCTTCCTCGGCGGCCAGGCCAAAGTGACCGTGGGCGATCTTGAGGCCGAAGTCGCAGCCGGCGAGATGGCGGTTGTCCCGGCCATGGCGCCCCACTCGGTCTATAACGTGGGCGACGAGCCGCTCCGCTTTGTTGGCATCTTTTCGAGCAACACGGTGATGAGCACCTTTGACCAGCCGCTCTTGCTTCTGGGCCAGCCACCCGTGTCGCCGCTGGGCGAGCGCACGGTTCTTACACCGCTGCCGATCCAGTTCGAGCAGGCGCCGGTGGCCGCGTAAGTGGAATATCTGATAAAAGCATCAACTCGAGAAAGGAAGAATCCAATGAAAAAGCAAGCAACCATGCCCGTGACAGAACACCTGTTTGATGTCGCGATCCAGCTCACGAAGGTCGAGGAATTTGGCATCAGTTTTCAAGAATTGGTCAGCGGCCAGGTGACGCTGCCGCCCCAGGGAGCCCGCTTTGACATTTACTTTGCCGGCTCCATCGAAGGCGAGAAGATCAGGGGCTCCATCGTTGGTGTGGATCACGCAGTGGTGCGCGCCGACGGGCGGTTCGACCTGAATCTGCTCGAAACGATCACTACCGACGACGGCGAGATCATTGCCGTACGCGGGGATGGCATCTTCGGGATGCCCGATCCAGAAACCGGCTTTTCTCAGATCCGCGTAAATGCGCAGATGACCACCTTTTCACCAAAGTATGCGTGGCTGAATGGCCTTCAAATCTGGGAGACAGGCACTTCCTATGTGCCTAAAGGCGAAATCCGCCTGAAGGCCTATGTCGCCTAGCTTCAAGCCGGCATCCGTCCTCCGTAACCGGGACCGCGGGGAGAGCATGACATCATCCACTTACCTTCCGGCGGTCTCGGCAAACCAAAGATCGATTAAGCGGCACTATCACTATACAAATAAGGAGAATCGAGATGCGTAACCAAGTACACTTGTTGGCCCTTCTGTTGGTTGTGGCCCTGTTCCTCAGCGGGTGTGCGGTAGCCGCCTCGCCAGCGCCAGACCAGCCGCTGCCGGAGCTGTTGATCCAGGCGTCCGAATACGCGTATGACGTCCCCGACCGCATCGAAGCCGGCCTGACCACCGTCGCCCTGGAGAATGAAGGCGAGTTGGCGCACCACGCTCAGCTTGCCCGTCTGCCAGAGGGGATGACGCCAGAGGCATGGCTGGGGCTGATGCAGGAGAACCCGCCGGCCGCCATCCAGGCTGTGACCTATGTCGGTGGCCCTGGCCTGCTCGACCCAGGTCTGCGCCAGGAGGTCGTGCTCGATCTGTTGCCTGGCACCCACCTTGTGGTCAGCTTTGTCTTCGACGCCGAGGGCGTGCCCTATCTTGCCAAAGGCATGGTCAAACCGTTCGAGGTGGTTGCTCCATCCACAGCGGCGAAGGTCCAGCCGATCGAGAGCAACGGCACGGTGGAACTACTCGACTTCTCGTTCATCTTACCGGCCGGGATTGGCGCCGGCCCTCAAGTGTGGGAGGTAGTCAACGAGGCGCAGGAGATCCACGAAATCATGGTCCTGAAGCTGGCCGATGGCAAGAACCTGCACGATGTGATGGCCTTTCTGCAGACGCCCAACGGCGAGGCCCCCTATGTCAATTTGGGTGGCTTCCAGGCCATCACACCGGGAGAGAGCAGCTGGCTCAAGCTAGACCTTGAACCGGGCGAGTATGTGGTGACCTGCTACGTACCCGGCGCAGAGACGGGCGACCCACACTTCGCTATGGGCATGATCCAGTCGTTCACGGTTAAGTAGCATCGAGCCTGATCCAGGTGACAGTCACCTCGCAGATGACTGTCACCTATACATTGTCGCTTACACACGGAGGAAGAATATGTTCGACCAGACAATCGCCATCCCCACCACTTACCAGTCAACCCTCAACGAAACAATGATTGCATCCTTCATGCGCCAATTTGGTGGCAAAATCGTCCAGCCCGGCGACCCTGGTTACGATAGCGACCGCCGGGTCTGGAACGGAATGATCGACAAGCACCCGGCGCTGATCGCCTACTGCCACAGCGTTGACGATGTCATCACCGCAGTCAACTTTGCCCGTGAGCAAAACGTGTTAGCCGCCGTGCGCGGGGGTGGCCACAATGTTGCCGGCAACGCCGTCTGTGACGGTGGCCTTGTCATCGACCTTTCGCCCATGCGCAAGATAGAAGTGGACCCTGAAGCCCGTACGGTGCGCGTCGAGGCTGGCGCCACCATCGGCGAGGTAGACCGGGCGACTCAGCCGTATGGTCTGGCAACCCCCACCGGCAACGTCTCGGAGACAGGGATCGCCGGGTTGACGCTCGGCGGCGGCTTGAGCTGGCTCCGGCGCAAGTACGGCATGAACATCGACAGCCTGCTCAGGGTAGAGCTCGTCACCGCCGACGGCCGCGTCTTGGCCGCCAGCGCAACCGAGAATGCCGATCTCTTCTGGGGCATCCGCGGCGGTGGCGGCAACTTTGGCATCGTGACCGCATTTGAGTTTCGCCTCTATCCGGTTGGCCCAGAGGTAAGTTTGCTCTCCGTATTTTATCCCTACACCATGGCGCGGGAGGTCTTAGCGGCCTGGCGCTCCTTTACCGAGACAGCGCCGGACGAAGTCAGCAGTGATGCGATCCTCTGGCAGATTCCGGCTGTGCCGCTCTTCCCTGAGGCGATTCATGGTGAGCTAATCGTCGGCATGGGCGCTGTGCATGTGGGCCCGGTGGACGAAGGCATGCGTCTGCTACAGCCGCTGCGTGAGCTAGGCGAACCGTTGGTCGATATGAGTGGCCCTCTGCCTTATCTTGCCGTGCAGAGCGCCTTTGACCCGCTCTTCCCGGCCCATGAACTGCGCTATTACTGGAAATCGCTCTATCTCGACCACCTGGACGACCGTGTCCTCGACGCCATCCTCCGCTGGAATGAGACGCGGCCTTCGCCACGGACCTTTATCCCCATCCGCCATCTGGGGGGCGCCATCAGCCGCGTGGCCGAGGGCGCAACCGCAGCCAGCAACCGGCAGTCGCCCTATCTGCTCAGCATCGATATGACCTGGAGCGATCGCAACGACGATGCCAAGAACGTTGCCTGGACGCAAGCCTTCTGGCGCGAAATGCACCGTTTCTCCAGTGCCGGCGGCGTCTATCTGAACTTTGCTGGATTGGGCGAGGAAGGCCAACGGATGATGCAATCGGCGCACGGCCCCAACTATAAACGGCTGGTAGCGCTCAAGAACAAGTACGATCCCACAAACTTCTTCCGGCTCAATCAAAACATTGTCCCCTCGGTGAGCCGTACTTAGTGCCTATCCGAATAACTCTGCGACCAACTCTGCTCGCAGGTGTAGTTGTCGGACCCGCAACCGTTATTCGGATAGGTTCTTAACAGCCGGGCAGCCAAAGTGAACAATTGGCAATTGGCAATTGCCAATTGTTCATAAATTCCCTCATCCAACTCTTCATGGTAGGATTATCTGCGAAAAGCGTGATCAATGCCGGCGCAGAGGCGAGATTAGGTTCTGTTGGCAGTTGGTCTCGACCGGCAATAAGCGAGGCTATTGTCGCACGCTTTGCGCTGTTCTCACCAGAGAAAAAGCCTCCCTTCTGGCAAGGCCAACAGAACCTGGCGAATCCCGCCCTCACAGATATTAGGCCACGCGCTCGCCCCAATCGAGCAGCAAAGCTGTGCGCAACAGTCGCGCAGCTCGACCACGATGGTAGCGGGAAGGAAGTTGTTCGTGCTTGAGACTCCGCTCAAAGAGCAGCAGGCTCGCGATGACACTGTGACCGAACCACATTCGTTTATCCCCACGCTGGCGGCGCCCTATCTGACGCCCTTTATCGGCCGCCAAACCGAAGTTGACGGGATCCTCCGGTTGCTCCAAGACCCCAACTGCCAGCTCCTCACACTCGTAGGCGTTGGGGGCACCGGCAAGACCCGGCTTGCACTCCAGGTGGCAACCCATTTGCACGCGGCGGGCTATCATCTCGCCATTGTTGACCTTCAGCCGGTCCCCTCTGCCGACCTGTTGGCGGTCGCCATCATCGATGCGGTGGGTCTGCCCCGCAAGCGCGCCGAAGAGCCGGCGCGCCAGCTAGTGCATGGCCTGCAAGCGCGCGAGTTGGTGTTGGTGCTCGACAACTTTGAACACTTGCTAGACGGGGTGGATCTGATCAGCGAGTTGCTTGCTGCCGCCCCCCATGTAACAATGCTGGTTACATCAAGGGTTGTGCTCGGGCTTCAGGAAGAGTGGCTTTATCCGGTTGGGGGTCTTCATTTTCCCGATGCGTCGTCTACACCCGCCGAGGCGGAGAGCCTGGCCGGGTACGATGCCGTCAACCTTTTTGTCACCTGTGCGCGGCGAGTACGCCCCGACTTCCAGCTAGAGAGCGAGGCGGAGGGTGTCGTGCGCCTCTGCCGCACGGTCGAGGGGATGCCCCTGGCGATTGAGCTGGCGGCTGCGTGGGCCGGTTCGCTGACAGCCACTGCCATTGCCGACGAGATCGAGCGCGACCTCGATTTTCTAGCCACACCACGGCGGAATGTGGCCGCGAAGCATCGCAGCATCCAGATTGTCTTTCAACGCACGTGGCAACTCCTCACGCCGGAGGAGCGCGCTGTCTTCAAACGCCTCTCGGTCTTCCGCGGTGGCTTTGACCGGGCGGCCGCGGAGTACGTCGCCGGTGCGTCGTTGGCTACACTAGCGGGGCTGGTTGACAAATCGCTGTTGCGCCGGGGCGCCGGTGGCCGCTATGAGATTCACGAACTGCTGCGCCAGTATGCAGAGGAACAGCTCGCCCAAACGGCCGCCGATCAGGTCGATGCGCATGACCGCCACAGCAGCTACTACGCGGACTTTCTCTATGAACAGATCAACGAACTGACAACGCAACAGCGCGGCGCGCTGGCCAGGACGGCAACCGAACTCGACAACATCCGTGTGGCGTGGCAATGGGCCACGCGCCAGGCCAAACTGGCGGATCTCGCGCGCGCAGCGATGGCCTTTTTTGCCTTTTGCCAGGGGCAGAGCCGCTACCGAGAAGGGGTGGAAGCGCTGGCTGCTGCCTTTCATGCGCTGGCAGACCTGCCCACTTCCCCCACATGCAACCAGACCTGCGCTGAACTACTGACCGGCCGCGGCTGGCTGGAGTTGCGGCTTGGACGTATCGACCAGGCCGCGCAGGCACTGGAGATGGCTGCAACATTCTACGAGACCGGGGACCTGCTGCCAGTGCCAGTGATGGGTTCCGACCCGGCAGCAGCGTTGCCCCTTGTGGCGGTGATCCGCGGGGATTATGCCGGGGCCGAAGCCGCAGCAGAGCGAGCCTGGCAATCCGCTTCAGCCCGGAATGACCCGGCCAACCTGGCGCTAACCGGCTACAGCCGGACAAGCGCCGCCATTGCGCTGGGGAAATATAGCGAGGCGCTTCAGTACGCTGAAGATACGCTAGCCCTCACCAAGGCAGTAGGCAATCAATGGTTTCTGGCCTATGTCTACAACCATTTAGGGGAAGCAACGCAAGCATTGGGCGAGCGCGCCGCGGCCAAAGAATACTACAAATCCAGCTATGCGATACGTCAGGAATTTGCCGACCCGGAAGGCATGGCAGTGGCGCTCAACCACCTGGGCGAGCTGGCGTTGCTCGACCACGATTTTGCGCAGGCCCGCGATCTCTACCAGCAGAGCCTTGCCATCTATCAGGAGATTGGGGATCAGGGCGGGTTGGTGCAGGCGCTGCAAGGTCTGGGTCTGGCGGCCTGGCGGCTCGACGACGAAGCGCAGGCGCGACACCACTTACAGCGGGCGCTCCAACTGGCGGCCACTGCGCAACTGACACCACTTGTGCTCTCAGTCATCGTTGAGATCGGCTTATTTCTCCTGGAAGACGGCCTCGCGGAGCAAGGGTGGTCTGCGTTGGCTTTTGCCTTTCATCACCCGGCAACCGATCAGGCGACCCGGGTCAGAGTTCAAGCATCTCTCTCGCATTACCGTTCAAGCGCAAACCTGGTAGACAGTGCGCACGCAGAACAACCAGCCGATCAGTCGAGCGCACTCGATGCACTGGTTAGCGCCCTGACGACGACACTCGCCCTCTCCAGCGCGGAAACAGGTCAGGCAGCCACACCGCCCGACGAAGCGCAGGAGAGTCCGCCGCCCCCCGCTCATAATGCGCTCAGTGAGCGAGAGCTTGAGGTGCTGAGGTTGCTCGCGGCCGGGCACAGCAACCAAGAAATTGCGAATGCGCTGGTTGTCACGCTCAGCACGGTCAAGGCGCACTGTAACAACATCTACAGCAAACTGGATGTCCGCAACCGGCTCCAGGCCATTGGCCGCGCCAGGGAATTGGGCCTGCTGTCATAGCGTACCCGCCGCTATATGGATCCTTATGAACAATTTGGCGTACTTCCCACGTTGCCATCATCAGGTCGATGGTCGCCTGCGCGCAGGTCTGCTGACGCTTGTTCGTGCAACGGCTAACAGGAAACCGTAGCAAAAGCAGACAGAACGTGCTAACGATTCATGAGATACTGTTACCAGCATCTATCAACGTGGCCGGTCTCGCCAGCAAACCATGTACTACTCATCACAGTCGCCAAAAGAAGCTAGCGTCCTCGTTGTAGATCCACAACACCTACTGCGCAATGCCCTTTGTGCTGAGGTGCGCATCGATTGTAGCATTACAGCGTATGAAGCGCGCACGAGTGGCGAGGCCATTGCCCTGACACAAGAAGTGCAACCAGATGTAGTACTTCTCGACCTGGGTGTGCAGGATGCTTCCAGCGCCGAGCTCCTGCAACAGTTTCTAGAGGGGAACACTCGCCTCGGCCTCCTGGTCTATTCGGATACGTTGGCTGGCAGACTCAAAGAGAGCACTGTATCATACATGATGCAATCCCCTTCTGTAAAGCACTTTAGCCTTGCCTTGCGCTGTATGTGCAGCGAGATGTTGCTGTCAGAACCAGACATGGCCCATCGTTTTTTTCGCACCTGGCACCAACACGCTTTAGAGGCATGGGCGCCAGGTACGTCAGAGCGAAGGCAGCTGAAAGTCCTCGTGCTTGCGTTGCGCGATTTGTCGAGCCAGGGCAGCAGCACGTGGCAATTTATAACAAGCCGGTGGAAAAGACCACACCTGGAAAATTGGATCTTCGCCCGCCACTCGCTAACGACGGACTTCCGGCAACTGATCCGCTATGCTGGGGACTGGATGTCACGCAATTGGAGGGTGGTACGGCAGTTTGGGTACTCCTTTATCTCTTCGCTCTGGGCTAGCGAATCCTCTTTGGCGCCCACAAAGACTAATTCTCACACCCGACCATTCCATCGACTGTCCGTGTAGATAGGAAAGTCACAGGTGTAGTAGCGCACTATTGAATCCCCTCTGCACAATCATATCACACGTTGTCCCCCTTATTAGCGCACTTGCGCCACACACCGGTGTACTGCACCCATCACGTACCGGCACAAAAACAAAACCGAACGCGGCGATTATCATACTTGGTGAAGTCTTGCCAAATACGACAAAAGTCGTAGCAATCGTCCGCTACTGCGCGTAACCTAGAAAAAACTCAGCTACACCGCGGTTGCTTTGAAGCCAGAAGTTTTCCCGGTCATTTTTTTAGAAGTAAACTTGGGACTTCCAACAGAGCCCCGTGCGGCGGGTAAGTGTTGTGCTTTTCTATAGTATCATTCAAAGGATCTTCTGATGACACCCCACATTGAAATTGACACTCAGCCCAAAACGCAACTGAGCGGCAGCGAATGGATCAAGCTTGGTCTGGTCACAGCCTTTGTGAGCATTGCGGTTGTGTTGGCTGTGCAAGCCCTGGCTATTGCACTATGGCCGGAGATCGCACTTTTTGCACCGTTGGACAGTTATGTGCGCTCAGCGCTTTTCACATCGATCCCGGTGATCGGTGCGACCTTTTTGTTGGCATGGCTGGTTGGCCGGCAGGAGCGAGCACCCCAACGCTTCATCACGATTTCAGTCATTGTGTTGCTCGTCAGCATCATCCCCGATTACATGCTGCCCGTGCCGAACAAAACAGTACTGGCCAGCAGCGTCGCTGCCTTCTTGCATGTCGTAGCCGCGCTCATCATTGTGGTCATGCTGCTCACCGGTTATCAACGGTCTGCGCGGTAGCTGGTTTGTCCCGTCCACATGCTGAATATGTGGCTTCGGTATGAGTTCAGCCGAACGGTGCCAACCTTTGTACCTGGGTAACGATCCGGTCACTAGACCCTTCGTCGCTCTTGATAGTCGAGGCCGTTATACTTCTCTCCTGCAATTAACCGCAAAAGACAGGAGCCTCCTGGAGCAACGACGGCGTGCGCCGCCTGTGGCTCCAGGAGGCTCCTACTTAGAGTCGCCCCAGTAACAACAAGATGAGCACGATCACTAGAATTATCCCAATGATACCGCTCGGATAATATCCCCAACCCCGACTGTATGGCCAGGTTGGGATGGCGCCTAACAACAGCAAAATCAGAACGATGAGCAGAATCGTGCCGAGCGTCATAGTTGTCTCTCTTTCTAAGCGTCCTTCACAAAAGTCTGCAGGTACTACTGGCAATCATAAGTCCTAAAATAGAGACTGTCAAGGCCGTTGCGAGATCAGTGCAGGGGTTCTCAAAAGTCAAAAGAGGTAAGCAAGCGGTGAAGGAAAACGACTCCGTTGCTGGGAAACTTGAAGGTGCAAACTAAGTCAAGGACCAGCAAAGGAGCCGAAAATGGAGTGTAGCATATTTGTTGAGAAAACGCAGGTGCCACGCAGCGGCGAGGCGATGGAGCCGAAGAGTGTGTATCAGGCCCTGCAGCGGGTCACAGATCGGCACTAAGTCTTGTTCATATCAAAGCATCGTCTTGGGGGTCAGGTTACGGGATTGCCGGTCGAGGAGAAACTCTTGTATCCCCTGGTCAAGTTGGGTTGTGGGTTGAGTGGTGGAAAGTAGCATAAATGCGAAAACCCTCTGCTCCACTATCCCGAGTGACACAGAGGGTTCACATTGCCATACCTTGCAATATAGGCTCCCCGGGCTGGACTCGAACCAACAAC
>QEUW01000105.1 GCA_003577005.1 Chloroflexota bacterium
GGCAAATTGCCGGATTCTATTATAATGCCCTTATACACCTTTGCCTGACAGCTACCCGACATTTTCAGGAAACAGTACGCAACAATTGGCGGATCGGCGCGAGCCGCCGCATCGGCAATGGTCTCTCGTGAGACGTGTTACGCACACTTGACCGGCGAGCCGGTCTGTACGTCGTAGACAATGACGATCCAACCTTCCAACTGCATTTCCTGCGCTGGGTAGCCACAGAGCGGGTCTTCGGGGTTGTTGGCGCGCGGGCCAAAATAGTTTTTCAGATCTTTGATCTCGATGATGGCGGCAAAGTGGCGGCGCTCCAGCACTTCGTTTAGATGGATCCGCGGAAAGGTCGGGTCGATGCTGGCGATCTGCGGCTTGCGGTTTGTCCGCGACAGCGAATGTTCATATTGCTCAAACGGAAAATAGTCGATGTCAAGCGACCATGTACTCTGGTTCGTTAGCGATGCCGCCTGCCAGCGTACGGCCAATAAGTTGTTCTGATCGTACAAGTCACCTATGAGCAGCACTGGTTGGTCTAAATCGACCCGCGACAGCGCAAAGGTATAGAGTTGCGTGTGAGCCGGTACACCCTCTAAGCTGGTTATGAGCCGGGTGGGCAGCGCTGCCACCATTTGCTGTGCGCCCCAACCCAACAGGACGAGCATTACAACCACTGAAGCCACCCGGACTGGTTCGCCCCATGCTTGCGCCCGCAGCCAGTGTAGCACCTCCGCCAGCCCCAATCCGGCCAGCAACCAGACCAGCGGCGCCAACGGCAAGAAGTGGCGCGCTTCGTCCGTAGGTGATAGTGTAAGCACAACTACGCCGGCCAGGACCGACCAAGCAGCGACTCGCACTGCCAGCAACCGCCACTGGCACACCGCACCAACCCCTGCGAGCAGCAACGTCAGGCTTGCGACCGCCCAGGAAGCAGAATAACCGTTGTACCAGACCCGCGCCTGGTAGAACAGATTTGTGCGCGACCAGAGAGGCGCATACTGCGGATGATCGGTGAAGAAGAGCAACATCTCTCTGCCATCCGTCGCGACCCACCAGCTACTTAAGAGTACAAAGTAGAGCGCAGCCGCTACAACCACGGCGACCCAGGTGCGTCGTCCTGCCCGCCAGGGCCACGTCCTGGTTACCAGCCCGGCCAGCAGCGCCGGCAAAAAGAAAAGCCCAAACGAATACTTGGTCAAAAAGGCCAACACGGCCATGACCGCAGCGCCGGCCACTGCTCTCCAGTGCAGGTTCCCGCCCGGCTGTTGCTCAACCCTGGCGCTGACCAGCGCGAGCGCCAACCCCAGCAGGGCGCCTGTCATTTCCACCATCGCCAGGACGGCATTGGTGATGAAGATTTTGCTCGTCAGGGCGAAGGCCAGCACTATACTGGCGCTGATTATCATAAGCGTACTGCCGGGCTGGCGGTTTGCCCCTTTCCGTGCCAGCTCGGTGGTCAGCCAGACCAGGAGAGCAAGGACAAAGACTAGATTGACCACGGTCGGCAGACGGCTGCTGGCAAGCGTCGGTCCGCCCAGTGCGTAGCCGGCTGCGACAAAAAAAGAATGTACAGGCGGATAGAAGCTTTGCTCGACCACCGAGCGGTACAGATCGCGGGGTGAACGGCTGGTAAATGCGTGGTAGACCTCCCAGCCATCGGTGGCGTGGTTCGCTTCGTCCATATCAAACGGAATCACGCTTGTCAGCGCTGTGCGGATCAGCGTTACCAGCAGCGCTGCAAAGCCCAACATAACCAGCGCAACCGTGACGGCGGCCAGGATCTGTTCGACGCGATCGGGTTTGACACGACTCCGAACAAGGTTTATCATTGCCCCAATCGTCGCTCACCTTCTCACGCGCCGCACAGATACACCAAGTCAGACTTGAAAAGGAGGAACCATGCCCATCCGTGACGCATCCTGCCTGGACTATGCCCTTACCGAGCAAGAGCGCCAGCAGTTCGACGAACTGGGCTACTTTATGGTGGAAGACGCGCTCTCCCCAGAACAGGTTGCTGCGTTGACCGATGTCACCGATGCCGTTTTTGAGCGTAAGGTTACCGAAGGTCACGACACCAAGAAGGCGCTCTTCTATCCCAATTTTATTCCCGACAGCCCACTTTACCAGGATCTGGTCGATTACGAAAAGATCCTACCCAAAGTGTGGGGGATTCTGGGCTGGAATATCTACCTCTACCACGCCCACTTGATTGTCACGCCGCCCACCGGCGAGCAGCCCAATGACAAGACCTTTGGCTGGCACCAGGACAGCGGGCGCACCAATGTGGAGATGGAGTCGCACCCGCGGCCACGGCTGTCACTCAAAGTGGCCTATTTCCTCTCCGACACCAGTCAGCCGGGGCGGGGCAACTTCTGGGTCATCCCCGGCAGCCACACATGGGATACGCTCGAACGCCCCGCCAACGGCATCGGCCAGCCAGAAGGCGCCACACCTGTGCTGGCAAAACCGGGCACAGCAGTCTTCTTTGACCGGCGCCTCTGGCACACAGCCACCCCCAACTGGTCCAACATCACCCGCAAAGTGTTGTTCTACGGCTACGGCTACCGCTGGATCCGCACCAAAGATGACATGACGGTGCAGAGTCTCTGGGAGCAGAGCGACCCCATCCGCCGCCAACTGCTGGGGTGGGGCGTCAACGCCAACGGTTTCTACTCGCCCACCGACGCCGACGTGCCGCTGCGCGTCTGGTTGCGCGAGCATCAGCCGGCTGCCGCGGCGTAAGATTGGTGACGAGCGATGAGTGACGAGTCACCAACGATCACTCATCACTCATCACTCATCACTCGTCACGCAGAGGAGTGCTCCCCATGCAACTGGGTCTGTTCATGATGCCGCTGCACCCGCCGGAGAAGAACCGCACCTGCTGTTTCGAGGAAGATGTCGAGCAGGTGATGCTGGCTGACGAACTGGGGTTTAGCGAAGCGTGGATTGGCCAGCACCATTCGGTTGCCTGGGAGCCGATCCCGGCGAGCGATCTCTTTATCGCCCACGTGTTGCCCCGCACCAGACAGATCCGCCTGGGCACAGGTGTGAGCGTTATGCCGCAGCACCATCCGGCCAATATTGCGGTGCGTCTGGCCTACCTTGATCATCTTGCGCATGGCCGGCTCAATTGCGGGTTTGGCCAGGGGGGCGTGCCCACCGATTGGAGGCTCTTTGACCTGCCAGACCCAAAGACCCAGGGGCTGATGACGGTCGAGGCCATCGACATGGTGCTGAACTTATGGCAGACAGAGCCGCCCTTTGATTTTCAAGGCGATTTTTGGCACATCAAGATCGACAAATGCCTGCCCGAACTGGGCGTCGGCACGCTGCTCAAACCGTATCAACGCCCGCATCCCCCTATCGCCATGAGCGTCATCAAAGGCAACTCGCTGGCCGCGCGCATGGCTGGACAACGCAGCTACATCCCACTAAGCAGCAATATCGTGCCGGCCACCACGCTGGCCCAACACTGGCGTGTCTACTGTGCCGGTGCCGCCGAGGCGGGCCGGCCACCACCCGACCGCTCCATCTGGCGAGTGGCGCGCAATGTCTTTGTCGGCGCATCTACCGCCGAAGCGTGGGATTTTGCCCTGCACAGCGCCTTTGCCCGCTCGTGGGAGTATCTGATCTACATGCTCAAGTCCATGGGCAACCTGAGCCTGATGCGCCACGATCCATCGGTGCCCTACGACCAGATGACCGTCGAATATCTCATGAAACACCTCTGTATCATCGGTGACGTGGACGAGTGCATCCACCAGTTGCAGACGCTGTGGGAGACGACCGGCGGCTTTGGTACGCTGCTGATGATCGCCCACGACTGGGATGATCGGGCCCAGTGGATGCGCTCGATGGAACTGCTGGCCCGGAAGGTTGTCCCTGCTCTGCCAAGATTATGATGGACGATGGATGATAGACCATTGTCCATCGTCCACCGTCCATCGTCAACCTACAGGAGAGAAAGTCGATGACTTCAGCAAGCAAAGTCGCCCTGGTGACCGGCGCCGGGACCGGGATCGGCAAGCATAGCACGCTGGCGCTGTTGCGCGATGGGTATTCAGTCGTGTTGGCCGGCCGGCGCCCCGAGCCACTCCAAGAGACCATCGCCGAAGCCGGGGCGGACGGCGAGCGCGCCCTGGCCGTGCCCACTGATGTGGGCGACCCCGCGGCCGTGCGGGCGCTCTTTGCCAAAGCAGTGGAACGCTTTGGTCGCCTCGACCTGTTGTTCAACAACGCCGGGATGGGGGCCCCCGGCATCCTCCTGGAAGACCTGACCTACGAGCAGTGGCAGGCGGTGGTCGATGTCAACCTGACTGGCGCCTTCCTCTGTACGCAAGAGGCGTTCAAAATCATGAAAAGCCAGACACCCCGTGGCGGGCGGATCATCAACAACGGCTCGATCTCGGCGCACGCACCTCGCCCCAACTCGGCCCCTTATACGGCCACCAAACATGCCATCACCGGCCTCACCAAGGCGACCGCACTCGATGGCCGCAAATACGACATCGCCTGCAGCCAGATCGACATCGGCAACGCCGCCACCGACATGACGGCCCGGATGAAGAAAGGAGTGCCCCAGGCCAATGGCTCCATCGAGGTCGAGCCCACGATGGATGTCAAACATGTGGCCGAGACGGTGGTCTATATGGCAAACCCTATATGGCAAACCTGCCGCTGGATGCCAACATTCAGTTTATTACCATCATGGCGACCAAAATGCCGTACATCGGTCGCGGTTAACCGAGGTGACAGTCACCTTCAAGGTGACTGCCACCTAAACTTAGGGAACGAATCATGGGACAGCTTGACGACAAAGTGACGATCATCACCGGCGCCGGCACCGGCATCGGCAAGGGAATTGCGCGCGCTTTTGCCAAAGAAGGCGCCATTTTGGTTCTGGCCTCGCGCAACCAGGCCAATTTGGAAGAGACCGCGGTTGAGACGCGCGCCTTGGGCGCCCAAACGTTGGTCTGCCCCACCGATGTCACCGACGAGGGTGCGGTCAAAGCGCTGTTCGACCGCACGATACAAGAGTTTGGCCGCGTCGATATTCTCATCAACAATTCGGGCGCCTTTGATGGCGGTCCGTTGGAAGAACTCTCCATGGAGACGTGGCTCAAGGTGCTCCATGTCAACCTGACAGGACCCTTTTTGTGCAGCCGCGAGGCCATGCGCATCATGAAGGCGCAGGGGGGCGGGCGCATCATCAACGTCGGGAGCATCTCGGCGCAGATGCCGCGCATGAACTCGGTGCCCTACACAACGACCAAACACGGCATCGTCGGGCTGACCAAGGCCGCAGCCCTTGAGGGGCGTGATTACAACGTCGTCGTCAGCGCACTCCATCCCGGCAATGTCCTCACCGAGCGGCGGGCGGACAGCAGCCGCGGCGCCGACCAGGAGCCCATGATGACCGTGGACGAACTGGCCGAGATCGCGCTTACCATGTGCGCCCTGCCCCTGCACGTCAATGTACTCGAAGCCATCGCCCTGCCCACTACCCAGAAGTACGTCGGCCGCGGGTGATTCAATTCAGGACCCACCAACCATGAACGCTCCTTTTCAGATAGGCGTCACCGCCGATTTCAAAGTCGCTGTTCCCGGTCGCTTGGACGCCGCGCTGGCCGATCTGCTCGACCCGCTGCCCCAGGTGACGTACGAATACTTTGAGGCGACGGGCCGGGATGAACAGGGCGCCTACGTCGCGCCGCAGGACATTGCCGGCTATGACGCCGTGCTGGCCCTGGCCGCACGCTTCACCGCAGCTACCTTCCAGCCGGGCAACCGGCTGGCCGTGCTGGCGCGCTGGGGCGTCGGCTATGACAATGTGGATGTGCCCGCCTGTACAGCAGCGGATGTGCTGCTGGCCATTACCCCCAACGCAGTGCGCCGCCCGGTGGCCGAAGCCATTGTGACACTCATCCACGCGCTCTCCATGCGCCTCTATGACAAAGACCGGCTCGTGCGCACGGGGCGTTGGAATGAGCGCGCCAACATCCCCAGTGTAGGGCTGCGTGGCAAGACACTCGGCTCCATCGGGTTGGGCAACATTGCATCCGAGATGTTTCGCCTGTTGGAGCCCTTTGGCCTGGCGCGCAAACTTGCCCACGACCCCTATCCACCTGCCGGCCGCGCCGCGGAACTGGGCGTAGAACTGGTGGACCTGCCGACCCTTTTCCGGGAGTCAGACTTTGTGACGGTCAACTGCCCGCTTACCGAGCAGACCCGTGGGCTGGTCAGCAGCGCCCTGCTCGACCTTATGAAGCCCACCGCCTACCTGGTCAATACGGCGCGCGGGCCGATTGTGAAACAGGATGATCTGGTGGCGGCGCTGCAAGCCGGTCGCATCGCCGGCGCCGGGCTCGATGTCTTTGAGGTGGAGCCGCTTCCCACGGACAACCCCCTGATCCAGATGGACACCGTCATCCTCTCTCCCCACGCCCTGGCCTGGAACGACGAACTCTATTACGACAACAGCGTCGAGGCGTGCCAGAATATCCTTACGGTGCTGCTGCGTGGCGAGATCCCACAGCACACGGTGAATCGCACTGTGGTAGATCAAGTTGATTTTCAGACGAAGTTGGCAAACTTACGGTCACGTTGGCAACATTGGGTTGTCTGAGTTATTATTTGATTCCTGCCGAGCTTACCGATTGATTTTCGTGTACCAGATCAGTTACATTTGCGCGCCTGACAGCTCGCCCGCCACTTCCAACGACCTACAACCTACGATGCCCACTACCTGGCTCTGGCCGAGATCGAGTGATGTCTGCTGTGGACCGCGGACCAACGCCTTTACAACGCTGTCCATCGCGAGTTAGCTGGGTGCAGTGGGTGGGCAATTATCAACAAGGTGACAAGAATGAAGTCTAATCGTTTCCAGCAGGTTCTGGCCGAGCGTAAAGTGCCCGTAGGCCATATGATTCTCGAATTTGGCACGCGCGGGATGGCGCAGATCCTCGACAATGCCGGTGTGGATTTCGTCGTCATCGACACCGAGCACTCGGCCTTTACCAGCGCCGAGATCGCCGACCTGGTCGCCTGGTTCAAGGCGACGGAGATCGCCCCTTTTGTCCGCATCCCGCAGATCGAGTATCACCTGATCGCCCGCACGCTCGATTTGGGTGTATTGGGGTTGATGGTGCCCAATGTCAAGACCGGCGCCGAAGCCAGAGCGATTGTCGAGGCGGCCAAATATCTGCCGCTGGGTAGGCGCGGGGTGATCATGGGCAATGCCCACACCGATTTCAAAGCGGTCAACCCGGCCGAGCAGATGGCTTACGCCAACCGCAACACGACCATCATCTGCCAGATCGAGAGCGTCGAAGGGCTGGAGAACATCGAAGCCATCGCCACCACGCCGGGGGTGGACGTGCTCTGGGTCGGCCACTTCGACCTGACTAACTCGCAGGGCATCCCCGGCCAGTTTCACCACCCGCACTTTCTGGACGCCATGAAGCTGGTCGTCGACACCTGCCGCAGACACGGTCTGGCCGCCGGCATCCAGCCTGCCAATCTGACCCAGGCGCAGGAATGGATGGAGATGGGTTTTAACGTGATTTCGTATAGCGGCGATTTTATGGTCTACGCCGCAGCGATGAAGGAAGCAGTAGAGGGAGTGCGCAAGCTGGCGGGAGAGGCGTGATGCATGATGCGTGGTGCGGCAAACGTCACACGTCCGCACGCAGGTTCGCTCTTTGGCGGTAGGGTGTAAGGAGCTCTTGCATCCATGCCGTGGTCTCTTCATCGAAGGGTGGTGGCGGCGGGGGCTGGCTGTAGTCGATGGAGAGGTCGTAGGCAGCAAGGTCGTAGATCGAGGCCAGGATGGTCCCCAGGTCGAGCGGTACATCGAAGTCGGGGGCACGCAGGGGCACGGCGACGGTTGGCAGCTTCTCCGTCAGCCGCACCGGCCAAACCTCCAGCGCCGGAACGCCGGCTCGCCAGAGCGAAACAAGATAGGGGACCTGGCGAAACTGTTCGGGTTCTGGTTCATTGGCGACAAACATGGGCCGGCGGCCGCGTCGGGTCAAGTCGATTTCGAGCAGGTGAACCCCGGCCCGGTGGAGCCGACGCCGCTTGTGGAGGTATTGGCTCAACCCCTCGCCCCGCTTGTTGGCCGGCGAGAGAATTTCGATACAAGTGACCAGTTCCTGCTTCTCGACGGTGTAGAGCTCGACGGTCACCATGCGCATGGTGACCTCGACCAGCGGCACGGTGATCGCCGGTGTGATCGTGGCCGGTTCGGCTACAGCCATGGGGCCGGAAAGGGCTGCTGGCGCTTCGCGCAGTTGGCGGCGGATGATTTCGACACCTGGGTAAAAGACACCGATTTCTTCAGGTGGAATTGTGTCGCGAACAGTTTGGACAGCTAGTCGGGCGACGTACTGTGGACGAATCTGTTGATTGAGGCGGCGACTGATGTCCGTTGCCATCTGCTGATGCGCATCCGGCCATAGTGGACCCTCAAGATAGGGGTCCGTTCCTGGGAAGGGCGAAGGCATGAACGGCTCCTTTCCGGCGCCACGGAGATGGTGGCAACATTTGTTCGCATTATAGCCATTACACTCGCAAACATCAAGCTGTTAGAAAGTTTCTCAACATGCGTAAAGTCTTACTTACCGGCGCGGCTGGTCGCATTGGCAGCGCCTTTCGCCATCACGCTGGCAACCGCTACCATCTGCGCCTGGTGGACCGCCGCGCCGACGCCATCGGCGAAGCGGGCGAGCATGAGGTCTTCGAAGCGAACCTGGCGGATCTGGAGCTCTGCCGGCAAGTCTGCCAGGGGATCGACACGGTGCTCCACCTGGCTGCCGACCCATCGCCTGCGGCTGATTTCTATGGTTCGCTGCTCGACAACAACATCAAGGCCGCGTACAATATCTTCCGTGCGGCCAAGGACCAGGGCTGCCGCCGCGTCATCTTTGCCAGCAGTATCCAGACCATCGAGGGCTACCCGCTCGATGTGCAGGCGCGACCCGAGATGCCCATGAAGCCGATGAACATGTACGCGGTCACCAAAGGGTTTGGCGAACTCATGGCCCATTACTTTGCCTACGCCGAAGGGCTGTCGTCCATCGCAGTGCGGGTGGGCGCCTATGGCGGCAACCGCGACCACACACCACAGACCGTCGATAGCCGCACCCTGAGCGCCTATGTCAGCCCGCGCGACCTGTGCCATCTGTTCGTACAGTGCATCGAAACCACCGACGTACAGTTCGCTGTGGTGCAGGCCGTGTCGGACAATCGCTTCAAGCGCATGGACCTCACCTCGACGCGCGCAACCGTAGGCTATAACCCACAGGACGACGCCTTCGACATCTTTGAAACTGGGATCCGTCACCCAAAACGCTGGTATGACGAGCAGAGCGGGCGTTCGGCACTAGATGTTTGACGAATCACACCTCAGGAGCAACCACATGGCGACCCAACCGACCATTCGTTTTGCCGCGATCGGCCTCAACCACTTCCATATCTACGGGCAGACCAATCTGCTGCTGCGCGCCGGCGCTGAGCTGGTCAAATTCTACGCCCCTGAGCCCGATCTGGTGGCGCTTTACGCCAAAGATTACCCGCAGGCGCAACTGGCCTCCAGCGAGGCGGAAATTCTCGAAGACGAATCGATCCACCTGGTCATCAGCGCGGCGATTCCCAGCGAACGGGCGCCGTTGGGGATTCGCGCCATGCAGCACGGCAAGGATTACATGTCCGACAAGCCCGGTTTCACCACGCTGGAGCAAATGGCCGAGGTGCGCCGGGTGCAAAAGGAGACCGGACGTATCTACTCCATCGACTACAGCGAGCGGTTGGAGACCAAAGCTTCGACCAAGGCGGCGGAACTGGTGCAAAGCGGTGCAATAGGCCGGGTGATCCAGATGGTTGGGTTGGGCCCCCACCGGCCCCGGTTGCACCAGCGCCCGCCGTGGTTCTTCAAGCGAGAGAAATATGGCGGTATTCTGTGCGATATTGCTTCGCACCAGATGGACCAATTTCTCTTTTATACCGGAACCAAACAGGCTGAGATTGTTCACGCCCAGGTAGCGAACTATGCCCACCCGGAGCACCCTGAACTAGAAGATTTTGGCGACCTGGTTGTGCGGGGCGAAGGTTGCACGGGCTACATACGCGTCGATTGGTTTACGCCCGACGGGCTTGCCACCTGGGGCGATGGGCGCACCATCCTCCTGGGCACCGAGGGCTACATCGAGTTGCGCAAGTACATCGACATCGCGGGCCGGCCCGGAACCAATCATCTCTTTCTGGTGGATAAGGAGAAAACGGAGTATATCGACTGCTCCGACGCCGACCTGCCCTACGGTCGCAACTTGATCCACGACATCATCCACCGCACCGAGACAGCCATGCCGCAGGAACACTGCTTCTACGCGTCCGAGTTGGCGCTCAAAGCACAACAGCTGGCCACGCGGCTGGGCAATTTGGCCTAATACTACAACGAGACTTCGCGTGGTCGGTACACCCGACCTCCGGGAGGTGACCGGAATCAGCTTCGTTAACCAGACTATTTGTGGTCACCTCCCGGAGGTCTTGCCAGCGACAATCGTCAAAGTCCCGTTGTAGTATTCGTACTCTTCAGTCTCCCAGCTTTCTGATTTTGGAGATTTGTGGGGATTGAAGAGATTTCCAGACGAATTTTCCAAACACATGAACGTTCGCCGCTTTGCCACCAACCCCATTATCACGCCAGCGCTCGACCCGTCGATTGGCAGCAACATCAACGGGCCGTCGCTGATTCGCGTACCTGCGTGGTTGCCAAACCCGCTTGGCCGCTATTATCTTTACTTTGCCCACCATCAGGGCGAATTCATCCGCCTGGCCTATGCCGACGATCTGCGCGGGCCGTGGCGAATCTACAGCCCCGGCACCCTCCGGCTGGATCAGACCCCGTGCCACGGCCACATTGCTTCGCCCGATGTGCATGTCGATGAGACCAACCTGCGGCTGATCATGTACTATCATGGCCCGGTGCTGGCGTCTCACGAGGCGGCAGCAACCGAGGCAACCCAACGCTTCCCCATTGTGGGGGGACAGCGCTCGTTTGTCGCCACCTCCACCGATGGAATCCACTTTGTGTCGGGCGACGAGATTTTGGGCAACAGCTATTTCCGGGTTTTCCACTGGCAGGGGTGGACATATGCCCTTGCCATGCCGGGCATCTTCTACCGTTCGCGCAACGGCTTCACCGATTTTGAGCAGGGGCCGGTGCTCTTTAGCGACGCAATGCGCCACGCCGCGCTGTTGCTGCGGGATGACGTGCTGACCGTCTTTTATTCCAATGCCGGCGACTGCCCCGAACAGATCCTCGCCGCCCATATCGAGTTGACCGCAGATTGGCGGGCCTGGCAGGCTTCGCCCCCTGTTCCCGTCCTCTGGCCTGAGATGGAGTACGAAGGGGGCGATCTGCCACTGCTCCCATCCCTGCGCGGTGCGATCCATGAACGGGTGCGCCAGTTGCGCGACCCCGGCATCTTTATCGAGGATGGACGAGTCTTCTTGCTCTACAGCGTGGCCGGAGAATCTGGGCTTGGGCTGGCGGAGATCGAACTTTGACCGATGGAGGGGTCACCACCGTGACACTGATCACACTGGACAATCACATACTGCGGCTCACCGTCGACCCTGCGCAGGGGATGAATGTTTACGCCTTTGCTGTCTATCACCGGGACGCCTGGCTGCCCATCATGCCTGCCGCGGGCGAGGGCGGTGTTGATCTCAAAGAGAGCAGTTTTTTGATGGTTCCCTACTCCAACCGCATCGAGAATGGCCGTTTTTCCTTTGGCGGCCAGGAAATTCAGCTTGCTTACGGCGAACGCCACGCCATCCACGGCGATGTGCGGACAAGACCCTGGGCGGTGGAAGTCGAGACCGATCACCGCATCCGGTGCCGCTTTGATTCGCGCCAGCACGAGCAGGTCAACTGGCCGTGGCCGTTTAGCGCCGAAGCCGAGTACCAGATCGACGATCTCACCCTCACGTCGCGGCTGCGCCTGACCAACCAGGGCGATACGGCCATGCCGGCCGGTTTTGGCTGGCACCCCTATTACAGTCGCTGGCTGACGCGGGAAGGCGAACCGGTACACCTCCAGTTTCAGGTTCAGGGTGTCTACCCCGATGCCCACAACAACCGCATCCCCTCCGGCCCGGCGCAGCCACCTGCCCCCAATCAGGATTTTCGTACCGGAAAGCCGCTCATGCCCGACAATTTTCTCGATATCTGCTGCTACGGCTACGATGGCAACGGCTCGATTCACTGGCCCGAGAGCGGTGTGCGCGTACGGTACAACTGCTCGGCAGAATGCACCCATCTGGTGCTCTACAATCCGGCCAAACCTTATTTTGCAGTCGAACCTGTGACCAACGCCAACAACGGTGTAAACCTGTTAGCCCAGGGCGATCCTACCAGCGGAGTCGCAGTGCTCCAATCGGGTGAGACGCTGGCGGCTGTCTTCTCAACTGTCGTCGAACTCGAATAAGGGGTTGGTTGGTGGCCGCAACGCTACGGGCCGGGCTAGTTCTCCGGTGCGCCAGCCGCGATCCAGGCAATGATGATTTCGATTTCGGCAGGCGAGAGCGGCTCGCCCCGCTTTGGCATCTGCCCGCTGACGATCTGTTCGACTAGATAGCTGTTGTCGGGGTCGCCGGGTTCGATCACGGGGCCGTGCATCGAACCTATCATGGCGGTACGATAGCGGGTTAGCTCCAACCCTTCCTCGGGGTCGTCTGCGCCGTGGCATTCGGCGCAGTGTTGCTCGAAGATCGGCAGCACGTGTTCCTGGTAGTTGACATTGGTCAGGTCGACCGCCGGTTGTTCAGCAACCTGGGCAGAAACGTCCGGGTCAACTAAAAACAGTTCGACTCCCGGATCGAGGAGCAGAGCGTCCTCGAACGGGCTACTTTCCTCTGATTCACCGGCGACGGGTAAGCCCTGTTCGGCGACCAACGCCATGGCGCGGGTAATGGGAATGTGAGCAACGCCGGCTGCTTGGTCCACCCAACCATAGCTCTCCAGTTGTGCGTGTTCTTGACTGCGCCGCGCCGCTATTTGGGTGGCGGACGTGTGGTCACCCAACACGACGGGCGCTGCGCCGGCCTGGTTGGCAAGCTGGTCCACCAGGCGCGGCAGCCATAGCACCCCTGCCACCACACCACCGATTACCAAAACGACAGCGGCAACGGCGCAGCCCAAACCACGCCGGCGCGCCGGGCGCCGGCGCGCCGCTCGATCAGGCCGGGGCGAACTCGTCGTGTCGGTCATCTCTAGCTCCCAAACGGGGATCGTGCTGCGGCAGTGGAGATTTGCCCGCCCACTGGCGTGCGTACAGCGCCAACCATGCCCCTCCCATTCCGATGGGGATCACGATATCAAGCCAGTGGAGATTGACGTTCTGGGGGTAAAAGGCCGGCATGATCAGCCAGTAGAGATCGATCCAGCGCGTCAATAAGATGAGTACGGCCAGCGCGGCCAGCCACTGCGACCGGCGCTTGACCCGGCGCGACAAGAGCAGGAAAAAGGGCAGCACGAAGTGACTTGCAACCAGCACCATGCCAACGCCGAGCCATCCACCCTGGCTGCGATGATAATACCAGACCGCCTCTTCGGGGATGTTAGCTGACCAGATGATCAAAAACTGGGAAAAGGAGAGGTAGGCCCAGATCATCACAAAGCCCAGCAGAAAATTGCCCAGGTCGTTAAAGGATTGGGTCCACCGTTCTGTTGCCGCCGTTCCCTGCCGGACGTTTGCCGGCAGCCAGCGAAGCCCGATGATCGCCAGTGCAAGCGCGGCTAACCCCTGCCCTGCGATAATGATTAGCCCATAGATCGAGGAAAACCACTCCGGCTCCAACGACATCAGCCAATCATAGGCGGCCCACGTTGCCGTCAATACATAGAGGATCATGCCGGCGGCGCTTAGGCGGCGCATGCGCGTCGCCAGCCGCGGGTCGCCGGTCTGATCCTGTTCGAGCGACCAGCGGTTGAGCAGGTAGGCCAGCGTGATCCAGACGGCAAAATAGAACACAGCGCGCGCCAGGAAAAAGGGTAGATTCAAATAGGATCGCTTATTTTGCAATAGCTCGCTGTGTGCAACCACGTCCGGGTTGGTCCAGGGGTAAAGGTTGGTCAAGCCAAAGAGCAGCGGAACAAAGAGCAGCGCCAGCAGCGGCAGCGTCATCGCTCCGGATTCAAGCAAGCGACGCACCATTGCGCTCCAACGACCACCGACGAGATGGTGGAGCATCACCATGCCCAAACACCCCAGCGCGACCTGCCACCAAAAGACGTAGGCGAGCAGGTACGAGCGCCAGAACTGTTGCATCCCCAAAAGCGCGCCGGCAAGCGCAAGTGCCAGGCCAACCAGGGTAACCACAAGGGCTGGCCGGTGAAGACGGCGGATTTCCATCAACCCTCCTCCCGCCTGCGCCAGATCCGCTGCCCTTCGTCATGCGAGGGCGCAGGGAATGTCACAATGGCAATCCGCCAGGGTGTAAGCTTGAGCAGCCCAAAATTCTCGTGGTCAGGACTGATGAAATCAGGCGCAGGATCGTAACCCAGGGGCGGCGGTGTATTTTTGAACAGATTCCAGATGCGCTCCTTTTGGGCGAGATCATCGACCCATCCGGCGATACAGTCGGCGTAGACCGGCTTCATGATGTCGGTGATGTAGGCAAGGGAGACATAGGGATTGTGTTCCAGATCCTTGCTCTTGTATGAGTTGCGATGCGTGCCGATCCAGCCGGTCGACCCTTCCCAGATCGGGTGCAGGATGCGCGAGCGCGGGCGCTGTTTATGGTCGACCGTGGCCACATTACACCAGATCATGGTGTGAACACGCTGGATAAACTCTTCTTCGATTTCGGCAAACTGCTTGACTTCCATGGCTCTTTCCCTGGCAGGTTAAACTCTACAAACGCACTTTCACACTGACCTCCGGGAGGTGGCCGCAGAAACCTCCGAATTACCTGAATCTCGCCGGCCACCTCCCGGAGCTCTTTAGCACTAATTACCAGACTCTTCCAATACCGCCAGATCTTCCGGCGACAGTTGAGACACATCAATGTTTTGGCTCATCTGCAAAGCGCGAATATAGGCCACAATCGCCCAGCGGTCTTCTGGCGAAATGCGGGCGGCATAGCTGGGCATAATGCGCGTCCCATTGCTGATGATGGCAAAATAGTAACCGGGCGGCTGGCCGGCCACATCTGGGTCGTGAAAAGAGTTGGGCGTCCTCATACCGTACTCAGTCATGATGCTGTCGCCATCGCCCACCAGGCCATGACAGGGCGCGCAGAAGATATTATAGCGTTCCCTGCCGCGCTCCAGGGTTTGGAGCGTCACCGTAAAGGGGAAGGTTTGCGCAAAGCGGTTGTCGATACGCCCGGTGTACAGGTGGTCATCTAGCCGAAGCTGGCCGCGCGCTACCGTGTCCGCCACGCGCGGGCGGGCGGATGCGCCATCGGCAAAGAAGGCGCTCGGCTCCAATGGGTCGTAGCGGGGCTGCTGGTGCATGTCGAGGGTACATGCCGTCGTAATCCCCAGGCCAACGAGCAACCCAATGAGGGTGAGGGTGCGGTGTAAAGTGAACATTGTCGTGGTGCGTGCTACGTGATGCGTACTTGGTTACTACAATTACCGATTAGCGATTACGCATTACGGATTCGTCTTGACCATGTGTTCGACCGACTGGCGGATCAGCGTTTCGAGCGTCGCCAGGTCGATGTCTTCGAGCTTCTTGATATAGAGACAAGATTTGCCCGTCTTATACTTGCCCAGCTTCTGCATCAACTCATCATACTGTTCAAAGCCCGCCATGATGTAGAGCGTCAGGTTCTGCTTGCGGGGGGAGAAGCCGGTCAAGAAGGCATCCCCCTCGTGTCCACTGGCGTATTTGTAGTGATAGCTGCCAAAACCGACCATGCTGCTGCCCCACAGCTTGGGTTCCGCACAGGTGGCCGCCTGCATCAACTGGGCTATGGTGCGACACTCCTGGCGGCGCTTTTCATCGGGGATGTTGTTGAGGAATTCCTCGACGCTTTGATCGGTCGGTTTGGTCTTGAGTTCGGCCATTGTCAACTCCAGTTCCGCGGCTGTGAAGCAATCGAACGCGCTATTTGACAAACGGGTCGGGTCAATCTATAGTTTCTTGCAAGTCCTATGACTTATAGGAGAAGAGGAGACAATCATGGCTATTTTGACACTCAAGAGCGACGAAGCGAGAATCCGCATGCGTGATATTCTCGATGAAGCCGTCGCCGGTCGTGAAGTACTGATCCAGCGGTATGACAAGCCAGTCGCCGTAGTGGTCCCATATGAGCTATGGAAGGCGCTTAAGATCGCTGAAGCATATACCGAAGCCAAACAAATTCTTGCCAAGATCAAGCGCGGCGAATCGACATGGGCTGACAGCGATGAAGTCATGCGTGCAGTGCTTGTCCGGCGCGATGAACGGTTAGAACAAGTAATCGAGCGTCTGTTGCTAGATTATCCAAGCATTCTTGAGGCTGAGATGGATATGGACGCCAGCGTTGCTGACGCTACCTCTGATACAGCTAGTGCGCTGGCCGCCGTTGAGCGCCTGACGATGCTATTTGCGGATGTTCATCTCAGCGATCTCGACGCACATCTCAGTGACCCGCTGTTGGCACTGGAAAATGCCAACCTAGATCTGCTACCACAATGAGCAAAACCCTTCATGATATTCCAGCACAAGCCGACGTCATGCTTGATACCAACGTCGTCATTTATTCATTGTTTCCTCAGAGCGCCTACCACCAATCATGTAAAGAGCTGTTGGAGCGTGGCGCACGCAGTGAACTCCAACTGTGCCTGACCGTCATCTCTGCGTCCGATATCATTCATCGGACAATGCTCTTGGAATTTCTTGCGCAAGGACACGTACAGCGATCAGCTGACGCGGTGACCTATCTCAAACAACATCCACAAGCTGTTCAGCAGCTTACACGGTACAGAGGAATTCTCCGCGATCTCAAACAGGCGGGAATCACAATCTTGTCCTTGACCTATCGTGACTTACACAGCAGCCGACAATATCGTGAGCAGTATGGTCTGCTGACAAACGACTCTCTCATCTTGGCTGTCATGAAGCGCAAACGAATTCACTACCTCGCAACCAATGACGGGGACTTCGAGCGGCTGCCCGGGATTGCGGTTCGGCGACCGGCGTAAAGTCTGCACTGTGACCGCAAGGCAACTTTTCGCCGCCTGTAGTTTGAGTTACTTCTCCACCGCCACGACCTCTGCCGGACCTAACCCTTCTAGAAATTGCCTCGTCTCCGCCAGATCAAACCGCGGATCATGCGCCTCGATACACAGGAAAAACCGATCCTGCGAAGCCAGCTTGAAGCGCGGCGCGTTGAAGACGGCATGATAGGGCCGGGGCAGCCCATTGCGCAGCAACATTCCCAAGGCTGCCGCCCCGGCAGCGCACAGGATCGTCAACTCAAAGGTCACAATGAGAAACGAAGGCCAACTGTTGAACGGCCGCCCGCCAATGTTCCATGGGTAATCGATAACTGCCGCATAATATTGTAGCGCAAAGCCGCCCACGGCCCCTACAATGCCGCCCAGCAAGACAAAATAGGGCAGCCGCGTCGGGCGTAGCCCAATCGCCGCCGGGAGTTCCTCGATGGGAAACGGGCTGTAGGCCGAAATCCGGCGGTAACCGGCCTGATAGGTCTGGCGTGCCTTGGCCAGCAGTTCTCCCGCATCGCCAAATTCGGCCATCAGACCGTAGAGTGGCGCATCTGAGTCGTCAGGTTCCACTGCCGTTACTGAGGGCGTGGATGTGACCTGTTCTTCCGGCTGCTCCGGTTCATTGTGCTTTTTTGTCTCTGCCCACAGGTGGCGCATCTCGAACATGGAGATCATGGGCAGAACGCGCACAAACAGAAAGATCAGCGTCAGGAAGAGCCCAATCGTGCCGGCAAAGGTCAGCCGGTCCCAGAAGGTGCCGGCGTACATCCCCCACGCAGAAGGCAGATAGTCGCGGTGCAGGCTGACCACGATGATGACGTAGCGCTCCAACCACATCCCCACATTGACGACCAGCGCAATGAGAAACAATAACAGCGGGTTGGTACGTACCTGCCCAAACCAGAGCGCCTGCGGAACTGCAATGTTGCAGATCATCAACAGCCAAAAGGCCCACCAATACGGGCCAAACGAACGATTAAAGAGCCAGAAGCGCTCTACGCCGCTGCCCGAATACCAAGCGGTAAAGGCCTCGGTCAGATAGCCGTATGCCACAAAGAGGCCTGTAGCCAACATCACCTTGGCCATGTTGTCCAGGTGGCGGGTGGTGATAAAATCTTCGAACCGGTAGATTTTGCGCAGCGGGATCAACAATGTCAGCACCATGGCAAAGCCCGAAAAGATCGCACCCGCCACAAAATAGGGTGGGAAAACGGTCGAATGCCAGCCCGGGATGACCGACACGGCGAAGTCAAAGCTCACCACCGAATGGACTGACACCACCAGCGGCGTTGCCAGCGCGGCCAGGAGCAGGTAGGCGGTATCGTACCGTTGCCAGTGGTGGGCCGCACCACGCCAGCCCAACGCCAGCAGCCCATAGAGATAGCGCACCCAACGATTGCCAACCCGATCTCGTAGGGAGGCCAGGTCGGGGATCAGCCCGATATACCAGAAAAGCAGCGAGACGGTGGCGTAGGTGCCGATGGCAAACGCATCCCACACCAGCGGGCTGCGAAACTGCGGCCAGAGCCCAAAGGTGTTGGGGTACGGAAAAATCCAGTACGCCAGCCAGGGCCGCCCCAGGTGCAAGAGCGGAAAGAGCGCCGCACACGAGACGGCAAAGAGCGTCATCGCCTCGGCGAAGCGGTTGATCGAGGTGCGCCATCCCTGGCGAAAGAGCAACAGGATCGCCGAAATCAGCGTGCCGGCATGGCCGATCCCGATCCACCAGACCAGGTTGACAATGTCATACCCCCACCCTACCGGCTGGTTGATGCCCCAGATGCCCACACCCCGCAGAAAGAGCATGCCGACGGCATAGAGAAAGAGCATGAGCAACACAAAGCCCAGCGCAAATCCGGCAAACCAGGGGAGAGGGGGCACCCTGGTTAAAACAGCGTTGCTGATCTTTTCGGTAATGGACCGTAGACTATGTCCCGGCCCGATGAGATAGCCTGGTTCTTGCATGTCTGGCATCCAAGAGTACTGGTTGGTGCAACAGAATACTGTCAACGGGGCCCAGAGGGCACCCCGGGAACGGATTGAACGGATTCGGCGCTGGAAATCCGTTCCAATAGAGTGATCCAGGAGCGGATTCTGGTAAGCACCATCCGCTCAATCTGCTCTCATAATCCGTTGACAGCCTCCGCCAATTCCGGGTTCGGATTGCGCAACTTCGCCAGATAGGTCGTGCGCGGGTTGGTGTTGAGCTCGGTCAACAACCCGTAGTTGAGCGGCGATGCCTTGCACTGTGCCACCTGGCTCTCCGCGTCGTTGATGTTGCCAAAGATGATCGCTCCGGTCGGGCAGGCAGCCTGGCAGGCGGTGACGACTTCGCCATCTTGAATCGAGCGGCCTTCCAGCTTGGCCGTGATGCGCGCCGCGTTGATGCGCTGGGTGCAGTAGGTGCATTTCTCCATCACGCCGCGGGCACGCACGCTGACATTGGGGTTGCGCTGGAGCTTGAGGCTCTCGGATTCAAAGTCCACATATTCCAAAAAGTTGAACCGCCGCACTTTGTAGGGGCAGTTGTTGGAACAGTAGCGCGTCCCGATGCAGCGGTTGTAGACCATTGTGTTGAGCCCTTCGGCGTCGTGCATCGTCGCCGCCACCGGGCAGACCACCTCGCAGGGGGCGTTTTCGCAGTGCATACACATGACCGGCTGGTGGTGGACAGCCGGGTTCTCCAAATCACCTTGAAAATAGGTGTCGATGCGGATCCAGTGCATTTCGCGACCCCTGGCGACCTCTTCCTTGCCCACGATAGGGATATTGTTTTCAGCCTGGCAAGCTGTGACGCAGGCGTTGCAGCCGATGCAGGCAGTCAGATCAACAGCCATGCCCCAGGCGTTCTCGTTGTACTCGAACTTGGGGTAGAGCGAGATCTCCGGGTGATGCGGGTTCATGGCCTGGACAAAATCGGGGTCGTCTTCAAACTGCGCCACCGTGCCCACGCGCACCAGGTTGCGACCTTCCATGCTGTGATGGTTTTGTGTGCTGGCAAACTGGTAGCCTGTGCCTACCTTGCGGATCGTCACTCCGGCAGCAAACCAGGGTGAATCTGCCGTGCGTAAGGCATATGCGTTGAAACCGGCCCCCTCACCCACGCGACCGGCCCGAGTGCGCCCATAGCCCAGATGGAGCGTGACCGCACCTTCCGCATGACCCGGCATCAGCCAGATAGGGGCCTGGATGGTCTGCTCGCCGTACGTCATCTCGACCCAATCTCCCTGTGTCAGCTCCAGCGAGGCGGCGGTGAGCGGGTTGACCAGGGCGGCGTTCTCCCAGGTCAGCTTGGTGAGCGGTTGGGGCAGCTCTTGCAGCCAGCCATTGTTGGCAAAGCGGCCATCCCAAACGGTAGGGCCAGGGAGGAAGTTGACCTCCAATCCCTCGGCTGTCGCCGCTCCCGGCGGCTGGTCGAGCACAGCAGGCTGCACTGTGACCGTTTTCGGTGGCAGCGCACTATCAGCCACCACACCGCCGTGCAAAGAGCGCTGCCAGAACGTGGCAAAGTCCGCCCCTTCGTACTGACCTTCCCAATACCCGCGCACAATCTCGTGATCCGAACGGGGTTCGTCGTTGAGCAACGCATCCAAAAGCTCGTAGGCCGAGTGGCTGGCGTAGAGCGGTTCAATCAACGGCTGTTGGATCGTGACTGTCCCGTCATACGCCCGCCCATCCCCCCAGGCTTCGAGATAGTGCGATTCGGGGATGTGCCAGTGGCAGGCCGCTGCGGTCTCATCGTAGTAGAGCCCCAGGTGCATGCGGAAAGGAACTGCCGCCAGCGCGGTGGCGAAATCAAGATCGACCGGTGCATTGTAGACGAGATTGCCGCCCAGGATCAGCAGCACCTCAACCTGACCGGCGGCCATCGCCGCGACCAGCTCGCGCAGCGATTCGGTCTGGTTCACGGGATTCGCCACCACGGGGTCGGTGTAGACCACGGTCTGGCCCACAGTACCCAATGTCTCGTTGATGGCATGAACTAGCGCATGGACCACCGGCGGCTGGCTGTCACCGGCAACGACGAGCCCCCCCCCGCTGTGCGCTCGCAGATCTTGGGCAATTGCGCTCACCCACTGGACGGGGATAGTAGGGTCGGCTGGCTCGCCCGCCACCGCCAAACCCAACTCTTGGGCCAGCAGACGGACGAATGTCTCAATCTGGCTGGTCTTGAGTGGCAGACGGTGGTCGGCAGCCGCACCGGTGATCGTCGGCGTGCTTTCGATGACGTAGAGGCGGTTACGGTTGCGCTCCGCCGGCGCCCCGGCCCGGCGTCCGTTGGCAAAGTCACGAGCGTAGCGCACACGACCGGGCGAAGTCTGGAAGAGGTCGGCGTCAAGGCAGACGATTACATCAGCCTGGTCCAAATGATAGACTGGCTCGGCTGCTTCGCCAAAGGCCAGTTGTGTGCCGGCATAGACATTGTCTCGGTTTACCGGCTCGTACTGGTGCCAGGCTGCGTTGGGGAACTCGCGTAAAATCGCCTGTAGCTGGTCGAAGAGTGTAGGCGAGGTGACAGTCTCCGTGAGGATGCGCAACCCGGACCCCCCGTTGGCGCGCTGCTGAGCCAGTTGCGGTTGGAGTGCTTCGAGAAATACCTCCCAACTGCTGGCTGTACCATCTTGGAGCACCGTAGTTGTCCGGTCGGGGTCGTAAAGGGTCAAAATCGAAGCTTGCGCAATCGCATCGGTCGCACCCAGGCTGGCCGGGTGGTCGGGGTTGCCTTCCAGTTTGGTAGGGCGGTTGAGATGGCTCTGCGCCAGCAGCCCCAGCGCATAACCGCCCACTTGCATGGCGGTGGCAAAAAAGAGCGGCTGGCCGGGAATGGTCTCTTCCGGCATCCGCACGTAGGGAACAATGGTTTCGGGGGGTCGAGTTGTACAGCCCGCCAGCCCGGCCAACCCCAGCGACGCCCCCATCAGCTTGAGAAAATGGCGGCGGCTCATGCCCGGCGTCCATTCCGACGCCTGGCGGGGAAACTCACGCTGGAGGAATTCCAGGAATTCTGCTGTATCCGCCAGCTCTTCCAGGCTGCGCCAGTAGTTGGGGCCGTTGGTGGCGGCTAGTCGCTCTTGGATCACTGATATGTCAAGAGGGGGCTGAGTCATGGTTTCTTGCCTGTAGAACAAGTGCAGGGGTAGTTCAGCCTGGTCTGGTTACGCTGCTCTGATTATGCGTTCATACTCGTCGTGTGCGCCAATCCAGAACCAATAGATCGTGTCTCCTTCAAGCAACCCAAGCACACGGTACGCATCTGTGATGCGCACCGAGTAGACAGGGCGCTGTTTGCCCACTCGTTTGAACTGTAAACCTGGAGAATAGGGGAACTGCGCCAGATACGATATGCCTTTGCGGCTCGCTGACGAATCTCTTTCGGCAACTGGTAATAGAGTACCCAAAATTGTGGCAGTGTCTGCGATTTCATCCAGGTGCAATTTCGCCATCGGCAGTAAAGACTATCGGGCGAGCTTTGCCGGCACGGATTTCGGCCAGGGCTTCGTCCGCCAATTTTTCTAGCGTAAGTTGACCCTCTTCGGACTCAAAGATGGCGTCCCACCGCGCATCAGCCTCAGTGTACTCATCTTCAAAGTCAGTCTCGTCCTCGAGAAAATCCAGATCATGCGTTTGGAAGGTTTCGAAGGCAAGAAAACGTGCAAAGGCCAACAATTGTGACCTACGATCAGGCGGCAATCTGCGTGCAATTGCGAAGATCTTGTGTTCATAGTTTATGGCTTGCGGTGCGGCTTGTGTTGTCATAGCAACTTCCTTAGGCGTGTTATATACGTACCTCCAAGCAATTATATCATGCCTTTCTTACCGGTGACAGACCGAACAGTCGGCCAACCCGGCAACCTGAATGCCATGTTCAGCCACCAACTGCGGACCCAGGATCGCTTGGTCAGCGGGCGGCTCCCAGCCCATTGTGAAAACTGCGTCACGGGGTCGCACATGGTTTTCGGGCGCACGGTGACAATCCAGACACCAGGCCATGGACAAGGTCTCGACTTTGCCGACCACGGGCATCTGATCCACCCGGCCATGACAGCTTTCGCAGCCAATACCTTGCCGGACGTGGATGGCGTGGTTGAAATAGACATAATCCGGCAAGCTGTGGACACGGATCCACTCCAGCGGCTGTTCTTCCTCAAAGCTGGCGCGCACCAGTGCCAGCGTAGGGGCATCGGTGGCGACCTGGGCGTGGCAGCCCATACAGGTCGCGGTGGGGGGGATGCTGGCTGTGTTGCTCACCTCTACCCCGGTGTGGCAATAGCGACAGTCCAACCCCAGGCCGCCTACATGTTGCTGGTGGCTAAACGGCACCGGCTGCGCCTTCGCCACCCCAACCCCAGTTACCAGTGGCGAGCGAACGAGATAATACCCCATGCCCGCCAGCCCACCCACGATGACAATGAGCGCCACGAGACCAGCCGTGACAATCACGTTCATCCTGCGCGGGAATACCTGGGACATGGGTTCGCCTTTGCGATGTAGTGTAGTGTGTTCGTTGCCTAGTGAGTTGACAACAGACTCCGAGGATGGATTGCGCGAAATCCGCTCCACCACACCATTCGTACAAGAGCAGCTCAAATAGAGAGCGATCCGTTCAATCAGCTCCCGGGGCGCCCTCTGGGCCCCGTTGACGGTTGCCGTACAGGGGTCAATAAACTAACGTGCGTACGCCAAGAACGGATTGGTCTG
>QEUW01000681.1 GCA_003577005.1 Chloroflexota bacterium
TTGATGGTGACGGTGCGCGGGGTGATCTCGATACCCAGCAATTTCTCGACGGCCATAATGTAGACCATGTTGTTGGTCATCGGCGACAAGTAGTCCATGCGGTCGGTCATCACCAGCGCCTTGGTGAAGGTCTTGGACTCCATGTTCTTCTCGATGCCGGTGTGGAGGAAGCCGATGTCGGGGGCCAGATTGACCACCGTTTCGCCATCCAACTCCACCAGCAGGCGCAGCACGCCGTGGGTGCTGGGATGTTGCGGCCCCATGCTCAGCAGCATGTGCTCTTCGGCGTCGGCGATCTCCATCCCCGTGCCGACCTTGGCCCGCAGTTCCTCCACGCTGAGTTCCTGCCGGCTGAGGTTTGCTTGCGGTAGCATTAGTCCCATAACAAACTCCGAAAATTCAGTGGACAGTGGTTAGTGTATAGTCACTACCCACTATCCACTGCTTACTGCTTGGCATACGGTTTCTTGGCGTCGATCTCTTGCCAGTTGAAGGAGAACTGAACCTCCTCATAGCCGAGGGGGTAATCCTTGCGCAGCGGGTGGCCCTGCCAATCCTCGGGCAGGAAGAGGCGGCGCAGGCTGCCGTTGCCGGCAAAGCGCACGCCCATCAGGTCATATACTTCCATTTCCAGCCAGGTGGCGATGGGCCACACCTCGGCCAATGTCGGCGGGCCGTCGTCGGGATCGTCGACCCAGACGCGCAGCCGAAGGCGGTGCTTGTGGGGCATGGACAGCAAATGATAGCTGACGACGAAGCGCGGGAATTCGGGTAAATAGTCGTCGGCCACGATGTCGGAGAGGAAGTTATAGCGCAGCGCCGGGTCGTCGCGCAGCAGGCGGCAAGCCTCGATGAGCCGCTCCTTGGGCAGGAAGATCGTCCGCTCGCCGCGGAAATCGCTAACTTCCTCGACGGCCGCTCCCAGGGCCGCCCGCAACTTGTCTAATACCTGGTCGTCGCGTGTCATACCTTGCTCCAATTAGGAATTAAGAATTCAACAAACGAAGAGCGACGCACTTAATTCCTAATTTTTAATTTTCTACGCCCAATCTGTTAATTTTTCGTTGCGAATCTTCTCGTGCAGAGTCATGATGCCGTCGATGAGCGCCTCGGGGCGCGGCGGGCAGCCAGCCACGTAGACGTCGACGGGGATGATCTCATCGACGCCCTGCACGATGGCATAATTATTGAAGACGCCGCCGCACGAGGCGCAATCGCCCATGGCGATGACCCACTTGGGGTAGGGCATCTGGTCATAGAGGCGACGCACCACCGGGGCCATCTTGCGTGAGACGCGCCCGGCGACGATCATCAGGTCCGATTGGCGCGGCGACGGCCGGTTTAGTTCCATGCCGAAGCGCGAGGCGTCATAGTGGGCCGCCTGGGCCGACATCATCTCGATGGCGCAACAGGCCAGCCCAAACAGGATAGGCCACATAGCGTTGGTGCGCCCCCAGTTGACCAGGTCTTCCAACCGGTAGGTGACGACCCCCATATTGCCCAGTTTTTGCTCTATTCCCATTCCAGCACTCCTTTTTTCCACACCCACAGGTCACCGACGACGAACATGACCATGAAGATAAGCATGGCCCATAGTCCGAAGTAGCCCAGGTTGCGGAAGGTGACCGCCCAGGGGACGAGTAGGATGATATCCACGTCGAAAAGGATAAACAGCACGGCAATGCGGTAGAACTTCACCGGCAGGCGGCGCTGCGCCTCGCCGATGGCCGTCATGCCCGATTCGTAGGGAGCCAGGGCGCGGGCGCCCATCTTCTTTGGCCCCAGGCTGAGCGACAGGATGGGCAACAGCAGGGCGAAGAAGAGGGCAATGCCCAGCAGGACGGCGATCGGGAGAAAGTCGATTAGTGTTTGATCCATAATCGCGCTCTGTGATTCCGGGTAAGATCGCGGCGCTGGTCGCCGGTAACTGGGTGAGATCATAGTCTCACCGGGCAAGACGCGCCACTAATACAACACGTGGGAGAAACGGCCTTTCTCCCATGATGTGAATTCTATCACAATGGAATGACACACCCAAAATAAGTTATTACTGCTGGTTCAAAAGCTTTTGGTGGTCGGTAAAGTTCCCTTGATTAGTTTTCTATCCTTGACTTAATTAACTCCTTGCAGTAAAGTTACATCAAGGAGAAATGTCATGGGTATACGAGCAACTATCACCGGCAAGAATCAGATCACTATCCCGGCGGCGATTGTGCGCGAGTTGGAATTGGAGCCGGGGATGCAATTGGAGTTTCAAATTGACGAAGGGCGAAGGCTCTTTGTGCAGCCTGTCTTGTCGCGAGCAGAAAGAGTGCGGCAGCTTGAAGGGAAATGGAAGCATTTATTCCCTCCCGGCAGCGATCCAATTGGCGATCTCATCCGCGAACGCGAATTGGACGATGAGGACTTCGATTAGTTATGCTGACTCATGTGCTGGATACATCGGCATGGATCGCCCACATTCAACAAGAACCCGGTTGGGAGTTGATCAGCGACCTGTTGCGAAGCGAAAAGGAACGAGTAGGTATTTCGGTTTTAAGCCTGATTGAGTTGCATGGACGCTTGCGATCATTCGGAAGGGAAAAGGAGTTTGAGCAGGTTCTCGAAATGAGCCTTCTCCTCGGGCGTCTTGGCCCGCTCGGCCGCCTGGCGCATGTCTTCCCAAAGGCGCGAGATCT
>QEUW01000682.1 GCA_003577005.1 Chloroflexota bacterium
CCACGGCCCGCGTGGCCGACGCCGGTACAACATCGAGCAGCTACGCAGAGACGCCGCAGCCCTGCAATTGCCCTTTGACGAAGAACAGGCACGGTCGATTGTACAGAGCCGCTAAATGGAACTCCGAACACGCGGCGAACGCTTGTGAGCATCAACCCCGCCAGGGGCAGAATGGTTACTCCTGATGGCAATCTGCGTATTCGCAATCATCATTTTCGGACGCGTCTCTCTGCGCCAATAGAAACGAGCGGCCTCACCCTTCCCCACCAAGAGATCGGTAAGACCGCCCGTACGTAGTACCCCCGGCAATGCCGGATGCACCTTAACAACCTACCCACCCGACTGAGCCATGACACGCTATGGTCACACGGAGAAACGACAACGGCGCGTCATGCAGTAAGTCTAGGACAACCCTCATTAGGCATCCCCGAGAGGACTTGAACCTCTGACCTCTTGGTCCGCAACCAAGCGCTCTATCCACTGAGCTACGGGGACGTATTTTCTGTTTGTTTGCTCTGTTGCTTCGCAACAACCGAAAACAAACGATGGCGGGGAGGGAGGGATTTGAACCCTCGAGGGATGTGTAACACCCCTACCCACTTAGCAGGCGGGCGCACTCGACCGGGCTATGCGACCTCCCCAAGTGCAATCTCTGGTTGTTAAGTTTCAGCTTGAGGCGGAGGGAGAGGGATTCGAACCCCCGGTGACATTGCTGCCACAGTTGTTTTCAAGACAACCGCCTTAAGCCGCTCGGCCATCCCTCCAGTGTCGCTTGGTTGCACGCCCGCCGTCGTTATCACGCCAAACATGCGACGCACACTGTCGAGCGCCCACTGACCACAGTATGAAAAGTATACCTGAACCGGCGCGCTTTGTCAAACCTGCCCGGCTGCAAAATACTATCGTTCCTCCAGGCGGGCCCGTTCGCGTCGGCGCAGGTAATATGAGATCGCCAGGCTCACGCCGATCAGCACTACTGAGCCGGCCAACGCCCAGGGATTGAGCGAGATCTTACCCGCAGTTAGTTCGTCCAGGTCGCCAGCCACGCCAATAAGCACCAGCGAAATGGTAGCCGGAAACGCACCGATGGCAGTCGCCAGTAAAAAAGCCTTCCAGTTGATACGTAGAAAGCCCGACAGGTAGTTCACAAAATCGTAGGGCAACCAGAGAAAGCGCATGATCAACACAGTCTCAAAACTGTTCTTGCGCATCCGGCTCGCATAACGGTGGACCAGTTTGGTCGAGTCGTCCGCCTCCAACATGCCCCGCCCAAAATAGCGACCCACAATATAGGCTACAAGCGCCGAAAGGTTGCCGGCAACAACCGTGTAGGCAATACCGCCAACCGCGCCAAAGAGAAGCCCACCAGCGATCGTCAGGATGCTGGCCGGAAAGAAGATCAGCGGGCGCACGAGGAAGAGCGCGATGTAGAGCAACGGCCCAAAAACACCACTGCGCACCCGGCTGAGCATATCCTGCAAACCAACCTCATGTGTGTTTGCATACCAAATGTAGGAACCGAGCAGCGCCCCCCATATCGTCAGCGCAACCACTTTCTGCCAGTGCTGTTGCCAGAGTGACATAGATGTCACCGGTTGCTCCGTTCGAATCAACTCATCTCGATTGATCATAGTCACGATGATTCCTGAAGGCCTAAGCCTGTTGAAGCTGGTCGCCAATTGTCCAAAGCAACCAGTTGGTGAAGTTGATCTTAGTCTACAACTGCCCAGCAGCGAAATTTACCAGGCTGAGGAAATCAGTGCACTTTCCAAAACGGTAGAGGAATCGCACAACAGCAGTCTATTCCCCGCCCATGAAGAGGTATGCTGGAACCTTATAATGGCTCTGAAGCACCAGTTGCCTCGTAAACAACAACCCTAACTCTGTCCCTTGGACCATTGTATGCGAAAATTACATCATCTGCGTCTTACGATTTTCTTGCTGTTTACGCTCCTTGTGTTGGTCACGGCGATAGTTCCTGTGGTTGAAATGCCACTGCTTCCCTTGTTGGCTGCGGAAGAGGCGCAACTGGATATCGGCGAATTAACCCTTCGTATTTCAAATGGAGTTGTCTAGGTGCGCCGGACTCAAGCACGTCTGATTTTATCGTCTGCCCGGCCGGGTCGCGGCTTGAGTCGTTGCTCAACTTTCCCGATTGTTGGGACGGGGCCAACCTCGACAGCGCCGACCACCAGAGCCGCATGGCCTACAGCGCAGGTGGGGTCTGCCCGGCGAGCCACCCCGTTCCCGTGCCGCGCTTGCAATTCAAACTGCGCTACGCCACTCGGGGCGAAGCAGGCATGACGCTCGCTTCCGGGCCGGGCTACACTGCCCACGGCGATTTCTTCAACGCCTGGGAGCCGGCAGCGCTGGCTAACCGGCTCCACTGTCTCTACAATCTGGTCAAATGTGGGCCGGAAGGCTTCCCAGAGGTCGAACCAACCACCGAACCGACTGCCGGCCCTACCGTGACGCTTATCCCGACCCGCCCGGTGAGTACTCCCACCGCCCTCATCTTTGCGCCATTGGTGCAAAAATGAGGGCGGTGGCTACCCAGTGGTGAGACGCTGCGAGTGTACGTGCATCGCACCTGCAAGGTGCAACGCACGGTTGGAACCCGGTTCAGTTGATCACGGCGCGGCCACCCATGTACGGGCGCAACACTTCTGGGATCAC
>QEUW01000106.1 GCA_003577005.1 Chloroflexota bacterium
GCTGGCGCGCCGGTTGCAGGCGACGATTAACCAGGAGTTACAGTTACCCTGCTCGCTGGGCGTGGCAACCAACAAACTCGTCGCCAAGATCGCCAACAACGTGGGCAAGACCGCCGCCCACGATAGCGCTGGTGGCGGGCTGCCCCCCAATGCCGTTACAGTCGTCCCTGCCGGGGCAGAGGCTGCCTTTCTGGCCCCGTTGCCGGCGGATGCGCTCTGGGGTGTCGGGCCAAAGACGGCGGAAAAGCTGGCCGGCCTGGGCATCCACACCATCGGCGACCTGGCGCGCTGGCCGGGAGCCGACCTGGCGCGCCGTTTTGGCAAAAACGGCCACGACCTGGCGCAACACGCACGTGGGATCGACCATCGCCCTGTGATCACCGAGCGCGAGGCCAAGTCGATCAGTTCGGAGACCACTTTTGTGTGCGATGTGGATGACAGCGCCGAATTGCGCCGCACGCTCCAGGCACAGGCAGAGGATGTGAGTCGCTCGCTGCGGCACAAACAGCTCTTTGGCGCGACTGTAAAACTAAAGGTGCGCTGGGCAGATTTTACCACGCTCACCCGCCAGACAACGCTCACCCAGCCAACCGACGACGCCACACAACTCTACGCTGCGGCAGAGCGGCTCTTGAACAACATCTGGACAACATCTGGCGCGGACAGCCGGTGCGGCTGATCGGTGTGGGCGTCAGCGGGCTGAGCACGGGCGCTCGCCAGCTCAGCCTGTGGGACAAGCCGGATGAACGAGCAGAGCGGCTACAGGCGGCGATCCGTTCGTTGCAGGCTCGTTTTGGCGCCAAGGCGATCCAGCGCGGGGCGCTGTTAGCCCAACCGGGTGATTCAACGTGAAAGTGGGCATTCAAGGCGTATCACTGCCAGCCCGGAAAGAGAAGCCGCTAAGGATAGCGCCGGCAACGCTGCCGGCAAGCGCCATCAAAGGTACGAGGGCAAAGACGACAAAAAAGCCTCTGGCCCCTTCAAAATTGGAAATACCGGCTGCCTCGGCCAGTGGGTCGCCCACGATGATTGCCAGCAGTGCGCCGACCACCAGCCCGACGAGCGCCCCGATCAGCCGCCGCAACCAGCTCGGTGATGGCTTAGCAAGCGCCGGAAAAATTGTACGGAAGAGCAGCCAGACCGCCCAGGCGTGGATCAAATTCCGCCCCAACCCCACCCCAGTGATCAGCAGATTGATCCAGGTCAGATTTTGTGGCTGGCTGGCGGTGGAGGCGATCAAGCCAAAGACAATACCAGAAAGAATAACGGCGTCTACCAGTAGAAGGGCAAAGGCAAATAGCACCCGTCTGGCTGCCTCTGGCTGCTGGGTGTAACGGCGCAACACCTCGACCAATCCGATAGCACACACGATGAGCAAGGGTAATTGGACCACGAGGCTATTGAGCCAGTTGCCAAATCCGCTTCCCATGTATATCATCCTTTCGTACCGTTTTGCGGCATACACTGATGGCAGCGCAACCCGCTCTGTTTGCATGGTAGTGCAAGCATAGCAGAGGGTCGTCCGATCTGCGTCCAGAACCCGTTCGCATTGTGTCCAGCCAGGACCGTAGGGGCGACTTGTGGTCGCCCACCCTACGGTCGTATCTCATAGTCCTACGGGCGGTATCCGCCCCGCCCCAACTGATTGGAGGTGAAGCGCATGAGCAGTGAAACGATCCGTGTCGGCGTTGTCGGCGCCGGGGCCAATACCAAGCTGCACCATATCCCCAAGCTCCAGGCCATCCCCGGCGTGGAGGTCGTCAGCGTCTGCAACCGCAGCCGTGAATCGTCGGAGCGGGTGGCGCAGCAATTCAACATCCACCAGGTCTACGACAGTTGGTGGGAGTTGATCGAGGCTCCCGACACCAATGCCATCGTCATCGGCACCTGGCCCTATATGCACCGGCAGTTGACCGTAGCGGCGCTGGCGGCGGACAAGCATGTGCTCTGCGAGGCGCGCATGGCCATGGACGCAGCCGAGGCCGCCGAAATGATGGCAGCCTCGCAGGAGAAACCCCACCTGGTGGCGCAGATCGTGCCATCGCCCTTTACACTGCGGGTGGACAAGACGGTCAAACGCCTGCTGGCCGAAGGGTATCTGGGCGACCTGCTGGCGATCGAAGCGCGTGCCGGCAGCCAGTTCCTCAACCCTGATGCGCCACTCCACTGGCGCCAGGATATGGACCTCAGTGGCTTCAACGTCATGACGATGGGCATCTGGTACGAAGCCTTGCTACGCTGGGTGGGCGAGGCCACGCGGGTGGTGGCGATGGGCAAGACCTTTGTCAAAATGCGTCGTGACGAGGCGACCGGTGTGCTCAAACCAGCGCGCGTGCCCGAACACATCACCGTGCTCGCCGACATGGCCTGCGGCGCCCAACTCAGTTTGACCGTCTCCGCCGTCACCGGTCTCGCCCAACCGGATGGGGTCTATCTCTTTGGCAGCCAGGGGACGCTCCACTTCAGCGGCGGCAAGCTCTATGGCGGGCGCAAGGGGGATAATAGCCTACAAGAGATCGACATCCCCGCCCACGAGGCCGGCGGCTGGCGTGTCGAGGAGGAGTTTGTCAACGCCATCCGCGGACAGGAAGTGATCACCCACACCAGCTTTGCCGATGGCGTCAAATATATGCAGTTTACCGAAGCCGTGGCCCACAGCATGGCCGAAGGGCAGGCGATTTCGCTGCCATTGTGATATAATCTTTACATGGCTACGAGCTCAACACTCGATACTGTTCAGATCGAACTCCCATTGGCAGCCATCGCTGCGCTGTGCCGCAAGTATGGCGTTGAGGAACTGGCTATCTTTGGCTCGGCACTGCGTGATGACTTTCGTCCCAGTAGCGATGTGGATTTCTTGGTGGTCTTCACGAACGATGATTATGGGCCATGGATGAGTAAGCTGATTGATCTGGAGGCGGAGCTTTCTGACTTGCTCCAGCGCAAGGTTGATCTGATCTCTAAGCGAGGCGTTGAACAAAGCCGCAATTGGATCAAGCGGAAGAACATTCTTCAGGCGGCAAAAGTGATCTATGAATCGTGATCTGGGCACGCTCCTGGATATTGTCCTTGCTTGTCGCGACATTGAATCCTACACAGCGGGTTGGATTTCGAGCGTTTCAAAGTTGATCGACTTGTGCGTGATGCGACTCTGCACCAATTGACGATCATCGGTGAAGCAACAAAACGCCTGTCGAAACGGTTCCGTCAGCATCATCCGGCAATTCCCTGGCAGCAGATGGCTGGCATGCGCGACCATCTTGTTCATGCGTACGATAAGGTGAATCTGGCATTGGTCTGGCGCACTGCCACGGTCGATGTCCCTCGTCTGCGCCAAGACCTGGAGCCGCTGATCCCTCCTGAAGAATCCGACTCAGCATAACATAGAGCTGTCTACCGAATAAAAGACAAAATCAAGGAGAGACTCATGCCCCTACAACTCCCCACGGGCGTCCAGGTTTTGGGCGCGGTCAACCCCGCCGTCGAAGCAGTCTTGACACGCGACGCCTTAGCCTTTGTCGCCGATTTGCACCGCACCTTCAACCCCCGCCGTAAGGAGTTGCTCAAACGCCGCACCGCCCGCCAGGCGGAGATCGACGCCGGAAACTTCCCTGATTTCCTGCCCGAAACGGCCGAAGTGCGCAGCGGCGAGTGGCAGGTGGCCGCTGCGCCCGCCGACCTCAACGACCGCCGCGTGGAGATCACCGGCCCCACCGAGCGCAAGATGATGATCAACGCGCTCAATTCGGGCGCTAAGGTCTTTATGGCCGACTTCGAGGACGCGCTCTCGCCGACCTGGGAGAATGTGATCGCGGGACAGGTCAATTGCAGCGACGCCGTCCGCCGCACCATCGAATTCCTCAACCCCGATGGCCGGGTCTACCAGTTGAACGAGCAGACCGCCACGCTGCTCATCCGCCCGCGCGGGTGGCACCTGTGGGAGAAGCATGTCACGGTGGATGGCGAATTTGTCTCGGCCAGCCTCTTCGACTTTGGCCTCTATATGTTCCGCAACGCCCAAGAATTGCTGGCTCGTGGCAGTGGCCCGTATTTCTATCTGCCCAAACTGGAAAACCACCTCGAAGCTCGCCTCTGGAACGATGTCTTCAACGCCGCTCAGGATGGGTTAGGCATCCCCCGCGGCAGCGTGCGCGCCACCGTGCTCATCGAAACCATCCTCGCCGCCTTTGAGATGGAAGAAATCCTGTATGAGTTGCGCGACCACGCCGCCGGTCTCAACGCCGGGCGCTGGGATTATATCTTTAGCACGATCAAAAAGTTTCGCAACCACCGCGATTTTCTGCTGCCCGACCGCAGCCAGGTGACGATGACCGTGCCCTTTATGCGCGCCTATACCGAGCTGCTCGTCCGCACCTGTCACAAGCGCGGCGCCCACGCCATCGGCGGGATGGCCGCCTTTATCCCCAATCGCCGCGACCCGGTTGTCACCGAGAATGCGCTGGCCAAGGTGCGCGAGGACAAAGCGCGCGAATCCAACGACGGCTGCGACGGCACCTGGGTGGCCCACCCCGACCTGGTGCCCGTGGCGATGGAATGCTTCGACGCCGTGCTCGGCGAGCGCCCCAACCAGAAAGACAAGCTGCGTGAAGATGTCCACGTGACCGGGCCAGAGTTGATCGACATCAAAGCCAGCGGCGGCTCGATCAGCGAAGCGGGGCTGCGGCTCAACGTGAGCGTGGCGCTCCAGTATATCAACGCTTGGCTCAGCGGCAACGGGGCCGCCGCCATCAACAACCTGATGGAAGACGCCGCCACCGCCGAGATCTCCCGCTCGCAGATCTGGCAGTGGATCCGCCACGGCGCCCAACTCGACGACGGCCGCGCCGTGACGCGCGAACTCTACATGCGCATCCGCGACGAAGAACTGGCCCGGCTGGGCGGCTCGGACAAAGAACATTACGAAGAGTCGGTTGAACTGCTGGACAAGCTAATCCTCACCGACGAGTTTGGCGAGTTTTTGACCATCCCGGCCTACGAGTATCTGGGGTAGACCGCCCGCTCCAGTGCTGTCAATGATAGCCGTCGGGGAAGGAGATAGACAATGCTGGTGGTAGAAGCCGTTGGCGAAAAACAACTGGTGACGGTGGACGAATTCGAGCGTCTGCTCGCAGCGGCCCGAAAATAGCGACCGTCTCCTTGAACTGATTGAAGGTGAGGTGGTCGAAAAGATGCCGACCGAAGAACACAGGTTGGTAACCAGCAATTTCATCTATGCGCTGTCGGCCTATAATCGCCAGCACAAGCTTGGCCGTGTCGGAACCGAGGTGCGCCACCGGCTGCCGGGTGATGCACTTAATTCGCGCTTGCCGGACATCTCGTTCAGCCGCTCCCGCCGGCCCCTTGTGCGGGAAGGGAGCGTGCCGGAGATGCCAGACCTGGCCGTGGAGATCAAGTCACCTTCGGACACAGTGCGCAAGATGCGCGAGAAGGCAGCCTACTACTTGGAGAATAGCGTTCGTCTGGTCTGGCTGGTCTTCCCCGAACAGCGGATTGTCGAGGTTTACACACCAGATGGTGAGGTGGAGATTCTGGTTGAGGGCGACCTGCTCGACGGCGATGAGGTGCTGCCCGATTTTTCGTTCCCGGTTGCGGAAATCTTTGCCGACCCGCTGGCGGCATAACCTGTTATACCCAAGCTGGCGCCAAAAGCGGTTGGCGCTGTCGCGCCCGGTGGGCACCCGCCTTCGGGCGCGCTTTGCGAACACAGAGCGCACAGAGTTTGTACGGAGAACATAGAGAGCGTTCTTTTCCAGCGCTTTTCCGACAGTTTTTCAAACATTTAGCCCATTTTCTAGAGGAAAGCAATGCACATCAATGACCTGGATACACCGGTCCTCACCGTCGATCTGGATGCGCTCGAAGAGAACCTCGACCGCTACCAGCGTTACTACACCGAACACGGCATTGGCCTGCGCCCCCACATCAAGACCCACAAGACGCTCGCCATTGCCCACATGCAGATGCGCCGCGGCGCCATCGGCCTCACCTGCCAGAAGATCGGCGAGGCCGAAGTGATGGTCCACGGCGGGATCAACGGGGATATTCTGATCCCATATAACATCATTGGCAAGCAGAAGCTGGAGCGTCTCTGCGCCCTGGCCCGCCACACCGAGCGCCTCACCGTCGCCGCCGATTCTGACTATACCGTGCGCGGTCTTTCCACTGCGGCAGCGGTAGAGGGCGTTACCATCGGGGTGCTGATCGAAGTCGAGACGGGCGAGAATCGCACTGGCCTCACGCCACAGCAGGCGGCTGAATTGGGCCAATTGATCGATTCGCTGCCCGGTCTCGAACTGCGCGGCATCATGGGCTTCCCCACGGCACCCGCCATCCGCCCTGTGATCCAGGAGACGCTCGACCTCTTCGACCGCCACGGGCTGCCGCACCCGGTGGTGAGCGGCGGCAGCACCCGCCACGCTCTCCAGGCCCACGAAATCCCCGAATTGAGCGAGTACCGCATCGGCGAATACCCGGTAGGGGGCTACGGCCATCTGCTCGCCGGGCGCCACACGGTGGAACAGTGCGCCCTGCGCGTCATCGCCACCGTAGTCAGCCGGCCCATCGACGGCCGCGCCATCCTCGATTGCGGCAGCAAGACGCTCAGCGCCTCGATCTTACAAACCGATCATGGCCCCAGCATCGGCTATATCGTCGAATACCCCGACGCCCGTTTCTACGGCTATTCCGAAGAACACGGTCACGTCGACGTGTCCGCCTGCGCCCAAAAGCCGCAGATTGGCGAGCGCGTCCAGGTTCTACCTGTCCATCCTTGCCCATGCGTCAACGAGCACGACGAACTGGTCGCCGTGCGCCAGGGGCGGGTCGAGGCGGTCTGGCCGGTACTCGCCCGCGGCAAGATCCGCTAACAGCAGCACACAGAGAACACCGAGAAGACGCAGAGAGCACAGAGGAGCGAAAAGGTCTCTGTGTCTTTGGTATTTTTTGTGGCGCTTGGATGACGCCCTCGTAGTGCCGAGAGACATGAGCATTGAGCAGACAGCAGGTGAAACACAAACTGTACGTGAAGGAAGTAACATGATCATAGACACGCATGTCCATGTTTGGGAGATCGACCCGCCGCGCTACCCCATCGGCCCCACGGCGCCGGGGTGGAGTTCGCTGCCCGACGAGCCGGGCACGGCGGATGAGCTTCTGGCCGAGATGGACGCCCACGGGGTGGATTGGGCGGTGCTGGTGCAGACCAGTTGGTCCACCTGGGACAACGGCTATATCGCCGATTCGGTGGCGCGCTTTCCGCAGCGCTTCATCGGCCACGGGCTGATCGACCCGCAGGACCCGGACAATGCGCAGGTGGCGCGCTACTGGGTCCAGGAGCGGGGGCTCGCCGGTTTTCGTTTTCACCCCATGTACTATCCGGGCGAGAAAATTTTGCTCACGCCGCAGAACGAGGCGCTATGGGAAGAGATCGCTGCACTCGACGTGATGATCCAGTTCCACCTACGCGCCGAACAGGCCGACCAGGTGGCCGTCATCGCCGGGCGCTACCCCCATCTGCGGCTGATCATTGACCACATGGGCTATCCTGACCTGGCGGTGGGGCCGGCGGCTTTTCAACCCATCGTCGATCTCGCCCGCTTCGACAACATGCACTTCAAGCTGTCCGATGTGCATGGTCGCTCCAAAGAAAGTTTTCCTTATGTCGATGTTCATCCGTACATCCAAATGTTGCTTGATGCCTTTGGCAGCCAACGCACGGTCTGGGGCACGGGGTATCCGGGGCATCACCGGGTCAAACACAAGTGGCCGCCGCTGGCCGAGGAGCTGCGGCTGATTCGAGAGGGGCTGCCCTTCTTGAGTGAGATGGACAAGGAGCGTATTTTGGGGGGCACGGCCCAGACGTTGTGGCGATTGGATTAGAGAACAACTTTTCCCTCCATAGTCTCCTCAATCGGCGATCAGCGAGTAGAGCGCAATGCGCTCACGCTCGATCCCCAGGAATAGTAGCGACCACGAACTGAGCGCACCCGGCGCAATCGTATCCAGGTTGGCGTAGGTAAAGCTGCAGTCGATCACGGCGCCATCGCCGTCGTAAAGCGTGCCGACGATCTTCACGAACTCTGCGTCCTCCTGCCCATCGTTGCGCACCTGGCCGATCAACTCAAAGGCAAAGGTGTTGGGGCCTTCGTTGATGTTGAGGAGAGCCAGCGGACGCGGCTGCTCCGTCGTCGTATCGGCTTGCACGGTGAGCTCGTAGTGGTCGAAACCGGCTGGGTCGTCGAGCAGGAGGATTTTGAAGCAACTCTTCCCGTTGGGCTCGATGATGCTCCGCTGGGCAAAGGTAAAATCGGTGTCGATCAACTGTCCCTGGGCGTTGAAGACATCGGCATGGACCCGCACAAAGCGGAAGTTGCTGCTCCTGTTGTTCTGCACCTCGCCCACGATGTAGCGGCTGCCGAGGGTGTCTGTATAGGTCGAATGATTGTCCAGCACAGAGAGATCGGCTGTAGGCGTCGTCGTGGGCGTTGGGGTGGATGTCCAGGTGGGCGTGGGCGACGGGAGCGTGATGAGCGTAGGGGTGGACGTAGGGGTGCGGGTGGCCGTCGCCTGCGGGATCGTCCCGCCCAGCGAACCGTTGAGAACCAGTGGCAAAAAGGTATCAAAGGGTTGGGCAACCAGCGCCAAAGCAAAGAAGATACCAGTTAAGGGGAAGCTTCGTTTCATGGTTCAGTCCTTGATACTAGCAGTACTATCTAGCCTATGAAACGTCCGTACAGTATATAGACTGTCTAACTCTAAGACACTTCGAACGCCGTTGGCCACTCTGCTTCGCCTAACCAGGTTAAGGGCTGTCAAGCGCTAAAGTTCATCCATAAGTTCATCTAGTGATTCAATTGCGTTCCTTATTTTCGGTAGAGGAAAGTTCTGATGACCATGAACAATACTGTTCCTCATATCTGCGAAATATCGAGCCAGCTGGAAGAAGTGCCCAGAAATAGCTTCATGCTTTAGTAACATGTGTAGCATGCTAGTGACAGATGCTCGGCGTTCCTTTATTTCCCCTGGGCTTACTTTGTTACATTTATCTAACAAAGCTTGTTCAAATTCTCCCCATTTACGGATGAATTCACCTAGAGCATTTAGCTCTAGATTGAGTTTCCTTTCTTCTTCACGGACTTCTTCCACTGTACTTTGGCTTGCACCATATAAGTTCAAGAATTGAGTATAATGCCTGCCCTTCGCTTCTATGAAACCAGTCGGGCTTTTCATCTCCCGAAACAAAAATCATGCTCTTCTTGTGAGCTCTTCCCGCTTCCAAAATTGTTTGCCAAATTAGCAAATCTCCGATGCCACTATCGTCTTTTCCGCCATCCTTATAGCCAGGCGGTATAGAGTGAAGCAGACGTCTCGCTAAGTCTTTCTGGATTTCTTCTCTATCAGGTTTTAAATCTAGCAGGACATTACCTTTGAATAGATCGGCATAGAGCAAGCTTACAGGGTCATTCCATGTCCAATTGCGGATATGGCTTAAGACCCCTTGAACAGCCCTTCTGTAGTTAATCATCAACTTGTCAATGCGCTCTTCAAGTCTCAACGCTTCTTCATATGCGTCAACAAATTCCAAAAGTGGATATCTACCTTTGTGGAGCCTCTGGATGTTGTTGGTAGCACCGCAATAAAGCGTGGTGCAGGGACAAAGATTTAAGGAAAAGGGGTTCAGTGGTTCAAACTACCGAGTGCGAACAAGGAGATGAACCACTGAACCCTACCGAACTATTTTGCCTGAATCCCAGTTGTCCAGCAAAAGGGCAGCCGGGCGAAGGGAATATCCAGATTCATAGCCAAGCCGAAGAACGGTGCCGCTGTAGGGTGTGCGGTGCGACCTTTAGGGCCAGCAAAGGGACCCTTTTCTACCGTCTGCGGACAGATGCGGCAGTGGTGGTGCTGGTGTTGACCCTGCTGGCGTATGGCTGTCCAACGCCAGCAGCGGCCAAGGCCTTGGCGTTGGATGAACGGACCATCAAAAGCTGGTGGCAGCGCACCGGTGCGCATTGTGAGTCGTTCCACAAGTAGATGGTGACCAGCAAGCAACTGGACTTGCAGCAGGTGCAAGCCGATGAAGTTAAAGTGAAAACCCAGGGCGGCTGGTGCTGGATGGCCCTGGCCCTGATGGTGCCGACGCGGCTCTGGTTAGGCGGAGCGGTGGCCGCAAAACGGGATCTTTCGCTCATCCGCCGCCTGGTGGTGCAGATCAAACAGCTGGCGCTCTGTCGTCCGCTCCTCTTGGCGGTCGATGGTTTCAGCGCCTATGTCACTGTTTTTCAGGAGACCTTGCGGGCCAGCCTCCCCCGCTTTGGGCGACCAGGGCGAGCGAAGCTAGTGGCCTGGCCGCAGGTGGCCATTGTCCAGGTCGTCAAACGGCGTCTTGCCTCCTCCTTGACCATTGAACGCCGCATCGTGCAGGGCGCTGTTAACCGGGTCGACCACCTGCGCCAGACCACCCAAGGAGCGCTCGGCGTCATCAATACCGCCTCCATTGAACGCTTCAATGCCACCCTGCGCCAGCGCCTGCATTGGCTGACCCGCCGCACACGCACCTTGGCCCAGCAGACCCAGACCTTGCACGCCGGCCTGTTCATCGTTGGCTGTCTCTCTAACTTCTGCGACGACCATGACAGCCTCCGCCTCAAACTGGCCGTCGGCGAGCATGGCTGGCGCTGGGTGCCGCACACCCCAGCCCTGGCCGCTCACCTCACTGACCATCGTTGGTCGCCGGCCGAACTCTTTGCCTTCCGCATACCCCCTGAGCGTTGGTCGCCCCCAAAACAACGCAGTCGCCGTTCCAAGCAGTTGACTCAGCTGATGCAAAGGTGGTGTTAACTGCACCACGGTTTAATGTTGCGCTACCCTCAATCTGCGCACTCGGTAAATCATGGTTTTTGCTCCCTTCGATGAATGCTCATAGACAGCGGCCACTTTTGAGAGTATACTAAGTCGTTAAGTCGAATACCTCTGGAGGGAGGCGGACACTATGGCAGAGAGTTCTCGTATACGCGGTCGTTGGCTACTATGGGCGTTGCCAGTATGGGCACTGATGCTGCTGATTGGGACATGGACCCATCAACCAGATCCCCAGACGCAGTTCGCCGCATTCGCTGACTACATCACGACGGACTGGTTCCTCGCATCGCACCTCATCAACAGCATCCTCGGGGCCGCCATCGGTTCCATCGGCTTCATTGGGCTGATGCTCTACTTGTCGGGGACACGCGCAGCCGGTCGCTCGACAGCCGCCTCGATTGCGATGGTCGCCGGCAACACGCTTTCGTCGGCGGTGTTCGGAGCGGCTGCTTTCGCACAACCTGCAATTGGTCGTGTCTTCCAGTCTGGCAGCGGTGATGCTCTTGCGCTGTACAACGACGTTTACTCGGCTCCGCTCTTTGCGACCGCTATCCTGGGTCTCTTGCTGCTCATGGCCGGAGGGGTGCTGGCAGGTGCTGCTATCTCGGCGGCTGGACGGCTCCCCCGTTGGCTGGGATGGCTTTTGGCGCTCTCGACAGTTGTATTCACCTTGAGCGTCTTTTGGTCTCCTGCACAGACGCCCGCCTGTGTGGGTCTGTTGGTGGCGACAACGGGAGTCGCATGGTTCGGTTCCAAAGACAATGAGCGCTCAGCACAAATAGAGGCTGCTCCTCTGTGACCCGTTCTGCCCGGTTGTGTGTGAGAGCTAACAAGCGCACCAACCTGACGCGGCGAAGCGCTTGGCTGTGCTGGAACCGCACGCCGCGCAGGTCATGCGCAATACGTTGGGGCGCTTCGATGCATCCCGCACCGTAGTGCTAACGTGCGGCACTCATACAACCTTGTTCACGACAATGGTAACACGGCGAGTGTAGCAGTTCCAACCCGTCCTCAAGTATCTGGCTACGTAAAAGGATTCTGTCAATGCTCTCAGACGATTGGGTCGTGTTTATCGACTTCTACCCGCGCTTTATGCAAGTGTATCGCAGGGTGGTGAAAACCTCCTGGTTTCAACAAGGGCAATGGACCGCCTTTATCGGCCACTATACCCACGGAATTTTCATGCAGATGTCGAAGCCTCATTGGTACAACTACGAATTTGACGGGATTCATTTTGAACTCGCCATCGATAAGCCATCAGCAGAGCAACAGCTCGCAAGCATCCAACTCCACATTACCCACAAGTCTGTTTTGCCCGATAGAGAGGCATTCAATGCGTATACAATTCCACGTATGCTGGAGATGGTCGAGGCCTGGGACAGACGCTACGAGCTATCCCCCTCAAGACCCTCTGAACGATTGAATTGTACTATCCCGTTCACCACCACAACCTTTGCACCACGGGTGGCCGAAGCCCTAACACAAGCATGTCAGCTCGACACCATTATTGACGAGGCGCTTCAGACACTTTGGCCGTAAGAAACAGCGGGCTCACGTGTCCAGCAAGTATGGCTTGTTAGGCTAAATTACCAAGTAATCAGAACTATTCTTGGTCTTGTGGGCATAGCTAGTTGTAACTTGTAGACTGCTGTGGCCGGCCTGCTCCTGGACATCAACCGGGTTAGCGCCTCTAGCTAAGGCGTGGCTGATATGGCTATGGCGAAACCAGTGCGGCGATATGTCTTGCCCAACCACCTTGCGCAGTTTCTTGAACAGGTGATTGACAGTCGTCCTGTCCATCTGGCGCTTGCGGTTGGAAAGAAACACGTAACCAGTCGGCTCGACAAAGGCAGGGCAGATAGTGAGCATCGCCTTGTATGCGCTCGCACTGATACCGACTTCTCTGGTCTTGCTTCCCTTACCACGAATCACCAGAATGGCCTTGCCATCGTTGACCTCTACTACATCCTGCCAGCGCAGGTTAATCAATTCAGAGACCCGGCAAGCAGAGGAGTAGAGTACCCGCAAAATAGCCTGGTCTCTGGCGGATAGGTCAGACGATACCAGCTTGATAACCTCTTCTTCACTCAACATCTTGCGATGCTTGGCTTCCTCGTGCTGGGGTGGCCCAATCATCAACGCGGGGTTCACCCGGATATAGCCCACCTTTAGCGCAAAGTTAAAAAGAGACCGCACAGCGTTTATCTTCGTGCGTCGGGTGTTGATAGCACCACCCAATCCAACTTGCCAAGTTTGCAGGTCTTGGTAGTTGATGGCCTGCAAAGGCTTGCCCGTTGTCGCCAAGAAGTTGTGTGCGATGCGCTCATATTGTCGCGCGGTGTTATTGCTGTCACTGCGCCGGCTCTTATACGCCCACATCGCCACCAGCTTACTGTCGTCCGTGTTACGCTCGATTAGCTGATAATCACCCGCGTTGGTGGTGGCGACAAGTGCAGTCTCCATGCTCACTTACTCCTGTATAAATTCCACAAAATTATCCTTATGTGGAATAAGTATAGCACAGATTCTGCCCATCGCATCCTTAAATTTGTGCGATAGATAACGTTACCGCCACCACACCAAATTTGCACGCGCCACTGCCAGTACGGACAGACTCAAGCGAAATTTGTCGTAGACACGACTCATAATTCGACCAGGTAGAAACTCAATCGCTTGTCTACCAATGGTTCAGTCAAAGAGTCGATGTCCCCTTATAGATTCCCTGCTACAATTGAGACGGTCATACCGGCTAAATTCGTGAGGAGCAACTTCATCCAATGACATTAACACTCTATCTGTTGTCGATTCCGTTACGCATGTGGCTCTACCGGAAACTCTGGCAGGAGTACAAGGACCATCGAGCCATCCAAAAGCGGCTGGATTGCTATGTACGACGCCCGCAGGTGAAAGGCGCTATTGGCCGGAACTAGAGCCGAGCTGTATTTGAAATGTTCGTTTTTACCTATTATATTCTGTGACTTTTACGGCAGACATGGCTACTTTCGTGACCGTCCACGCGCTTTAACCCTACCAGCCGCGGTCGCACACGACATCAGTCTCTGCATCCTTAACGCGTTGGGTAAATACCTCTCTGGACCCGCTTACCGTTCGAGTAGCCTTTCATCAATTTCGCACTTGACCGTTTGTGAGCGACAGAGAACGAGTGTTGTGGACCCTGAACCTTTTGCCACTGAGAAAATTCGCTCGGACAGAAGGATTTAGGCCACAACCATGTAAAGCTGCACAGTACAGCCTTTTCAGTTCTGCACAGCAAACCACCTGTGCAAGCGCGCACGTGTTGCTCTGGCTTCCCCTTTGATAGTCGTTACCGTGCTACGAGATTGCGACGCCGGAACCAGGGATGTCGCCCGACTCAGGATTATGTCCGCCCTCGGAAGAACTATGGACCACAGAGCGCCTGAAACGCCCTTGCACTCTTGCTTCTAGCGCCCTTTGTAAGGCCTGACGGTATTCATCTTCCATTTCCTTGAGTCGAGTAGCGTAACGCCAGGGCCGATAGCGAAATTGCCGGACGCCCTCTATCTCCAACCAGGACCAACGCATGGCGTTGCGATGCAAGCGCGGCCCCTCTGGACGGAGGTCTGGATAACGATGTAGCAGCACCAGCAGCGCGCCGTAGCTAATGCCCAATTGCTTTGCCGCCTGCTTGGTTGTGAAGAGTGGCATATCTTTGATAAATAAATCACGCGTCATATTACAACTCTCTCTGGATAGATATTACAGTGACTGCCGTGGCCTTATAAGCGAAGTATCACGGCTCATTCTAAATAGCAAGGCAGCTTTTTTCAACTGGAGATACGTTCGTTATATACGTGTCAATTATTTGGGATATTTGGGATATTAGTGCCCGGATAATAAGAAAGTCAGCAGGCTAACAGTCAGCAGTGAAATGCACAACCTCTTGAGTCTGAACATTCATCCACCTCTGGACTGTATTCACTCCCTCAACTACTACACTGACTGTATCTTTCTACGCAAAGTTGGCGGCGACTACATCTTCATTTACTGGGCTGCTGGAGTATTTTGCGGCTGTGAGGGAAGAGGATATTAAGCCTCCGGTCGTGACGCCTTACACACTGTATACCTTGAGCACCTCATCCCCATAGTGGTTGATGACCTTCACCGCAATTTTGCCGGTGGTTGGCGGGTCGAACGGCTGGCTGACCGTGCTGTAGAGCGCTGACCACGCGGCCTCGTTATGAATGTCAAAAGAAAAGTGGTTCTCCCGCACATTTGGTGAGGAGGGTAAAGAGTTGACAGTAGGAGTAGGATCAAAGGTTGGAAAACGGAAGAAGGAGCATGCAACGAAACAATTCCGATGATCATCAATCTACTCCTGCCCTGGCTCACATGGCTCGATTTAGATGAAATTTGCGTCGATGAGCAGCAGATTGCGTTTATGTTGACCTCGAGACAACCTGCAGTTTGTCCGAACTGTGACCAACCATCGCAGAGGATGCACAGTCACTATCAGCGCCGGATCGCCGACTTGCCGTGTGCCGGCCTGCGCGTTGCACTGCAGGTGCAGGTACGGAAGTTCTTCTGCCAGAATGCCGCCTGTCGGCAAGTGGTGTTTAGCGAACGATTGGCGTCGCTGGCGGCGCCCTATGCTCGGCGTACGCAGCGGCTGTGCCAAGAGCAACAGCGGCTTGGCCTCGACTTGGGCGGTGAAGTGGGGGCGCGCACTGCCCAGCGACAGGGGATGCCGGTGAGTGCCGATACGCTGTTGCGGCTGGTGCGACAAGCAGTCCCGCCCGCACTAGCAACCCCGCGTGCCTTAGGCGTTGACGACTGGGCGCTCCGGAAAGGCACGACCTACGGCACCATTTTGGTTGACCTTGAGCGACACAAACCCATTGACTTGCTTCCCGACCGGACGGCAGCCACCCTGGAACGCTGGTTGCAAGAGCATCCCGGCGTTGAAATCATCAGCCGGGATCGAGCCAACGATTACGCTGAGGGGGCTAGCCGTGGCGCACCGAATACCATCCAGGTGGCGGATAGATTTCATTTGGTGCAGAATGTCCGGGAAGTGTTGCAACGTCTCCTGGAGAGACATCAAGCTGCCCTGCGCGCCGCCACTGCGGCAGCGCAGACTGAGCACATTGCCGCAGCGACATCCACTGCTGCGCCCGAACTGGTGGCTGACAACCCACCCACGCCAGCAGTCAACCAGGCAACCGACTCGACCTCGCTTGTGCGAGCCGGGCGGCCGGCAAAGCTGCCGAAGGCCGAGCAACAACGCCAACTCCATCGGGCGCAACGCCTAGCGCGTTATCAAAATGTACGAAAACTGAGTAGGGCGGGGATGAGCCAACGCGCCATTGCCCGTCACCTGGACATGAGTATCCATACCGTGCGCGCCTTTGTCAAGGCCGATCAGTTTCCCGAACGAGCTACCCGCCGCCAGGTGACCAGCAAACTTGACCCTGTCCTCCCCTATCTCCGCCAACAGCTGGCAGAGGGTCAGGACAATGCCATGCAGCTGTGGCGCGACCTACGCGATCAACATGGCTATACCGGCTCGCGCCCGCTGGTCTCCCGCTGGGTCGCCCACCATCGCCAGTTGAACCCGAAGACCCCCTTCGCTGCCCCCACACCCAAACGACACGGCAAACCACCGGCCAGGCCAGGCGAAAAATCCATCCCTCCCAAGCCAATCTTGTCGGCTCGTCAAGCGGCTTGGCTGCTCGTGCGCCTGCCAGAAGAACTCGAAGCAGCGGACCGCCAGCGACTCCAGCGTCTCTGCCAACACGCTGCTGAGGTGCAGACAGCTTATGAGTTGGCGCAAGCGTTCATCCAGATGGTTCGCCAACGCACCGTCGCCCTTTTCGATGACTGGCTCGCCTGCGTTGAGGCGTCGAACCTCCCCGAACTCCAAAGTTTTGCCGTCGGCTTACGCCGAGATTATGCTGCTGTGCGCGCTGCCCTTTCTTTGCCCTATAGCAACGGGCAGACCGAGGGTCAGATCAATCGGCTCAAGTTCATTAAACGAAGCATGTATGGGCGAGCCAAGTTCGACTTACTTCGCCAGCGTGTGCTTGCCGCCTAACCTATCCGGTTCACCAAATATGCGGGTGAACCACTTTTATCTTAGCATTCATGCTGGTCCGAACTGGCGGGCTCACATAACATTGCCGCCGTAAGTGGCGCTAGTGTGGCGGCCAGAGAATCATCTCCAGCTCCGGCGTGTGGGTCGAGCACAACGAACTTGCAACCGTTCAGTGCGGCTTGACATAACAGAAAACGGGCCGTTGTACTTTTGCCTGTCCCTGATAGCCCACCTAGGGCTGTACTGTACAATTCCCGCCAGCTTCCCGTGATTTCCTGACCTGTCTCGAGGTCATACCCTAGCAGAAACTGACCGTCACCCAGTCTATTGCTGTTAAGCAACGGCAAAAAGGTGGGCATAGCGGTAATTACCTGTGGTTCTTGCAGTGGCTGTGCGCCCTCCATTTGATTGCGCACCTGGGCCGCATAGTGCGGACTGTAGGTAATGCTTTGTGGAACCGGCTGTGGAGGTCTCAGTGAATCAAAACGCTCAGCCATGAGCGCCAGGATAGCCGCTGTACTCTGCTCCACAGCATCCCGGTGGATGGGCAGCAACCCGTTCACGTCGGGTCGGACCAGTGCCACATTGGCGCCCACCTGGTTGGCATTCGCTTCGACTATCCGAGCCTGTGCAAGCCGCTCGCGGGTGAACGCATAGGCTTGCACGCTCGCCACCCATAGCAGCTAGGTTGCGCCAGCTAGTGCGCCCCCTATCAACAAAAATCCACAGACCAGTTGCAGAAGCTCTACAAATTCGTTCATAGGTCAATCCCTCACACACCAGGATTTCCAAAGACCCGGTCGGGACTGCTCATAGGCGCGTCGCTCACCTGCTGGGCATGGGTGACGGTCACTGGCGGCCGTCACCCATGCCGGAACATCGCTGTCTATGAGCTGAGTGTGGCGGTCTAGCGGCGTCCCTAGCAGCCACAGTCCCAACAGCGCACCCACAATCAACACTACGGCAATCCAGCCAGCGGCGCGAACCGTGGCCGTGGTGCGCTCATACGCTCCGCTTTCAGGTGTGGGAACTCCAGAGCTTTCGGTTGTCATTGCCCAAGCCTCCTTAGCAAAGCCTGTTCCAGTCTGACCATGAGCTTGCGCAGGTGTTCAATTCTTGCCATGTCGCGCTCTGCGAGGTCGTCTTCGTGGAGTTGTTCCTTCAGCGCACCGACCATGTAGTAGAGCTCTTTGCGCCTGAAACTGACGTTGACGTTTGGGTGCTGCTTCTTGGTAGCCATGCTCAAAACCCCTTTTTAGCTATGCTGGTCAGCGTATAATCAAACTGTTCTGGCTCCCCCGGACAAGAACAGACAGTCCAGGGCTGTAATTTCATCATGGCCGGCCTCCATTGACGGTTTCAACGTCCAAACACACCAGGCTTGCGTTTGACGTGTCGAAACTTCCGATAACACCGGGAGTTTCAGGCCCTCTTTTCAGGTTCCTGGCTCTACGTTCCCGTTCGGTGGCTGATAGCTGCCTCCGGCCCTGGCGCAATAGAACCTGGTCAGCCTGTAGTGTGTAGGCCTTACCACTGCCATTTGGCCGCCCTATCGCGATGCGGTCTAGCCGGCGTTGCCAGTAGGGGTCATCTGTCCAGACTTCCCAACGGCTGTGGTCCTCGCTGCTCTGCGTGATCGCGGTCTCTCGCTCTTTCGGCGGTCGCATAGGTCTTTGCTCCTGTGTAGCAAACAAAAACAGCTGTAGAGATTGCCGCCTCACAGGTGTTTGGCGTGGCTGTGGTAGAATCTCTTTCAGCCTGTACTCGCCACCTGTGTTGGCGGTTATGGGTTAGACAGCGGTCACTGCTCACCACAGTGGCCGTTGTCGTTACCCGAATTCAAATTCTCCAATTGTCCGCTGGGCTGTGCCTCGCGCTTTCGTCAATGTCTCTTTCTGCAATCCTCGCATAGCGCATCACCATTTCTAGCGACTCATGTCCCAAAAGCTCTTTGAGCACCAACAGGTTTCCGCCATTGCGTAAAAACTCGATTGCAAAGGTGTGACGGAACCTGTGCGGATGAACGTTGCTTACTCTGGCGTTACGCCCGGTGGTGTCAAGCATGTGGCGTAGGTTGTGTCTATCTATCGCCCTACCACTCTTAGTGGCAAACAGCGGGTCAGTCAGTTTTGTCTTTCCCCTGTCGGACAGATAGCGCCATAGTGCTTTTCTTGCTCTATCGCCCAGCGTCACGTATCGCTCTTTGTCCCCTTTGCCGTGGCGGATGTGCAACCGGCCCCGCTGGGCGTCGTAGTCTCTCGTAGTCAGGTCGCATAGTTCTTGCGCCCTAATCCCTGTGTCAGTCAATACCAGGATAATGGCCTTGTCCCTGCTCGCTGTGGGTCGCCTGCTCTCTGTGCGCTTCCCTGCCGGCGTTGTCCATCCTTTTGTGTATTCGACTGCCTTTATCAGCGTCCTGACTTCATCTCTGGTGAACGGGTCAGGTATCTTGTCTGCGTACTTTGGGCGCTCTACCTTGCCCCGGATGACGTGAGCTATGTTCAGTTCTATCTCTACCCACGTCCAGAAACTTGACAACGCAATCCAGGCATTTGACAATGTCCGCTTGCTCAAGTCATACTCACCGGCTAAATGGTCAAGAAAGCGCCTTATGTCGGCAGTCGTAATGCTTTCTATCTCTACATCGCCTAAGTAGGCTAGCAAGCGCCGGAAGGTAACCCCGTAGTCCCTGACGGTGTGCGGACTCACGTCCAGCCGCTTAGATAGCCAATAGCCATCTAGGGCAACGGAAAGCTTTATAGACTGTGTGGTTTACAGTGGGTGGAATGCGAAGGAAACAAAAAGAGCCGCACCCCCGAATTTCAGGAGTACGGCTCTTGAGGAAAGTGGGCGATACTGGACTTGAACCAGTGACCTCACGGATGTGAAGCGATACTGGACTTGAACCAGTGACCTCACGGATGTGAAACTTGCGGCTGCCGCTCCGGGTTTTGACCCCTCACCACTCGTGTACGGGCCGCGCACCGTGCGGTGTTCGGTTTTGCCATCCGTGCGGCTTTCGCCACCTCGCCCTCGCCATCTGCCGACTGATAATATATCGACCAGCCACGATTATCATTCGGCAATCACGGTTCGCCCTGTCATGCTGACCGTGCGGTTTCCGAGGTTCACCCCCACTCCTGTGGGGAGTACTTCAACTCCTGGTAAACCGTTGACCAACCATTGGCTATGTAGTACAATGCAATACAATGTCACAGAGAAAGGACATAGCCATGACTCAAACACTTGAAGTACCAACAACGACCACCGCGGCGCCGGCGTCAGACCCTCAGCTCATCGTCATGGAGGGTGGCAAGCCCCGTTACGCTCTAATCGAATATGAACTGTACCTGGCCCTGCAAGAAGCTATAGAGGAGTGGTATGCAGGCCAACGTGCCGCAGCCGCCTACGAAGAATGGCTCCAGGATCCCTCTACTGCTCGCCCGTGGGAGGAGGTGAAAGCCGAGATGATCGCCGAGGGCCTGATCGATGCCTGAGCGCCCCCGCTGGTCGGTTATCATCAAGCGCCAGGCAGGCCGTACACTCCGCCGACTGCCCAAGGACCTGGCCACACGCCTCACCGCAGCGATTGATGCTCTCGCTGAAAATCCACGCCCGGCAGGTTGCATTAAGCTGACTGGCTTTGATAATTTCTGGCGCATTCGCGTTGGCGGCTGGCGCATCGTCTACGCCATCCACGATGACGAGCTGATCGTCTTGGTCATCGAAATTGAACCCCGCGGGGGCGCCTACCGTAACCTCTAGTTTCAATCCCTCGCCTGGGTTGAGCACCCGGGTAAACTGCCGAATGATAACTATTTATTATCATTCGGCAATTTGTCATTTTGGCCCGTGAAACACGTTCTGCAAATAAAGGGTGTATAACTCCACGCTGTGTTTTGAGTTGGAATCACGGATGTCTTTTTGATCTTCGCTCACATGTTCTAAAGTGGTTGACGAACGCCTAATGTTGCGGTAAGATGAACCCATGCGACATGTATCAACAACGAGCCGAATTCCCGTTTTTAGCTCCCGCGAGGAAGAGGCAGCCTTTTGGGATACGCATGATATTAGCGAATTCTTAGATGAGCTGCGCCTGGTGGAGGTGAAGTTCACCTTTGCCAGCAACAGCCCGGCAACCTCTCAGCCCCAGATGCCTGAAAAGCCATCGACACGGGTTCGTCCTCATCCAGGCGAAGATCACGCCAGCCAGGGGAAAGCCTCGTTTCATGATTACTCCTCACCAATCCCTTATCCCGAACTGTAGGCTATGATCGCAAAGAGCGCGCAGATGCCCACGAGCCAGAAGAGCATGGTCCGTACACAGCCACCGCCGCGTGAGGATGTACCTCGTTGCACGGATGCACTTCGCCCTGAGGATGAACGCCAGCCTCGGAAAAGACCGCGAGCTGTAAAGCCGCGGCGCGTGTTGTAGCTCCCAACAGGGCTGCCGATTGTGCCGCTTACCCCTTTACGCGATAGATTGATACCTCCACCCTTGCCACCAATCCGTATACCACCGCCTGATATGCTGAGCTTACCTTTCTTTGTTATACGTAACTTGGGCTTACGAAACGAGAAAAGTTTAGGCATAAGAATCTCCTTTACAATCACTCCTCGCACCCAATCCCATCCTTGTTCCGATCAAAACCGTGTGGGTCGGGTGGTAGCACAGTAAAGTTTCTGAACTCTATATCCCCACAATTCAAGTCAGGCACACCGTATGGAATACATATCGATGGATAGCTAGGATCACAGAGCGGTGTAGGTGTTCTTGTCGGCAACGGTGTGGGTGTCAAGGTGAAGGTAGGCGTAGCCGTTGGCACAGGTGTCGCTGTCTCCGTTGGCCGCGGCGTATCAGTCGGCCACGGCGTTGGCGTATCGGTTGGCCATGGCGTGTCCGTGGGCGGCGCTTCGATGACCTGAGGCACCTGGGTGTCAGTCGGCCAGGGCGTATCGGTTGGTAGCACGTCAGGCGTCGCTGGCCGTGTCATAGTCGCCGTAGGAATCACGGGCGTCCACGTGGGTGAGGGTGTCCAGGTGGCGGTTGGCTCAAAGCTGACCATGCTGCTGGGCTGTGGAACGCCACCAACCGGTCCACTGGGGGCCGAAAGCCGCGTCAAGAACTCCATTGCACGCCTTTGCTGCTCAATCTGAATGGCGATCCATATCCCGATGATGCCTGTTGTCAAGACAAACAAGACACTGAACGCCAGCACCTGCACCATCATGAAGACGCTGACAATATAGAAGATGCGGTTGTCGTTTGCCTCCTCTTCAAGCGCCTGGTAGAGACGAAGGCGGCGCACAAGCCCGGGCTTCGGAGGACGACGCAGGGGCTGGATACTCACAATACCTCCCACCCCTCATCCGTCAACCAAAGCCGATGGGGGGAATTCCCTGGTTTAGAGACGAATAAACCCTTTATCTGTCTCGGAATACTCTTCGGGCAATGGCGGCGGTATCAGATCATCGGTCCCTGTCTTCAACCATGACCATAATACCTGCTCATGAAAACGACGTAGCCACTCTAGATCATTCCCATCGTCCGCATATTCGAGCACAGCAAGAAAACCATCCAGATAGCCGCGCCGATACTCCTGTTCAGGGTTCGTATCAAAGTTTGTATTCAATAGTTCATCCGCATTCATTGTGGTCATGCTCCTATGTGCGTTTATGGCCGATGTTAAAGTCACGTATCTTCAAAATCGCCGCGCAGATACTCCCACCCGCGGTCGGTGAGTTGCCAAAAGATGCGCCGGCCGCGCAGCAGATCCAGCGCGCACCAGTACAGCATCTGCATCCTATGAATTGCCGCCGATAATGCGGGGTTCATCTCCTGCCCTCAACATCTTTGCCAGGTTCAGCAGGACCCCTTTTTTGTCTTCGCTTAGCTGCTGATAGATGGATAGGAACTCTTTGGTGAGTGTGTCCAGCGCGCTCAGAGCCTCCGTGTCTTCTTCGTGGTCGTCGTCAGTTACACCGGCTAACGGATCATCAGTGAGGCCGATCAGATACAATAGAGACACACCGAGGGCGTCTGCCAACTTCATGGCGGTCTTAACACCCAAATTGACATCTTTACCATTTTCGATCTGAGAAATGTATCCCCGATCCACCCCCACGATGCGTGCAAGAGTTTCCTGATTCAAGCCCACTCTTCTTCGTTCGATCAAGACTCTGTCGCCTCTGATCACGCTCATAAGAAGATTGTAAATCCCGTTCGCATTGGTTGTGATTGCTTACATCATTGGTAAATAAATACAACAAAGTACTTGACATTGTATTGCATTGTGGTATTATAGTGAATGAAAACGTCATTTGATGTTTTTAGTTACGTGAGGAAACCATGACAATTGCCCTGACTGAATACTTGCCCCAGGTGCGTTGCACCGTTGAGATGAAGCGCAAGCTCGAAGAGATCACTGCGCACAGTGTCACGCCTCGTGTCACCGATCACATCCGCGCCGCCATCGAAGACTACATCGAGAAACACTGGCGTGAGGAGTACGCCGACGATGCGACACCCGAACTAGTCAAATAGCCCCCTGCAGGGCCGGATGCGGGTCCGGCGTTGCGGGGGACGGCGAGCGGTGTGGCGTGAGGCCAACGGCCTGGGGGTCTGCACACCCTCCGCACAGCGCCACCCTTCGCCGTTCCTTCTTCTTTTTCTCCTTGCGGGGGCCGGCTGACGCCCTGTCAGGCCGGCCCAGATTCACGAGAGGTCCAGATGGTGACGACAAGACGGGGGGTTTCTGCTCCCATTGCCAACGTAGTCAACCAAGGTGTTCTCCAGATCCTGACCCAAAACATGAAGGAATGTGTCAAGCTGGCGCCAGGCGGCCAGATCTATCGCCGCCTGTCGCGTGGGCTGCACGTGGTCTATGCGCGCATCGATGGCCGCTGTCGCCTGGCGTTGGGCCGCGAGGCGCCCAGCGAACCCAGCCAGCAAGAGGTGAGCATCCTCATGCGGGCCTTTGGCGTGCCGGCAGGGTCCGAGCAAGAACGGCGCCAGGGCACCTGGCAAGAACCTACCACAGAGCGCGTCGTGACGTTCAACGTGATCGAGCTGCGCTGGCGAGAAGTGGGGCGCAGCGATGGCGAAGAAGAGACTGACGAAGCGTGAGAGCGAGGTGTTGGCGGCCATCCTCGACGGTTGTGGCCGCGGGGACTTCGGAGACGACGCCCACCCCAGCC